>DASXZE010000039.1:0-2762 GCA_036502105.1 Candidatus Angelobacter sp.
CACGTTGCGCTGAAAGCCGGCTTGCCGATTGAAGCGCCAGCCCTGACCGTGAATCGTCTCTGCGGTTCAGGCATGCAGTCGCTTGTGAACGCTGCGCAGATGATCCAGCTAGGCGAAGCCAACACGGTGCTGGCCGGAGGCATGGAATCCATGTCCCAGGCGCCGCACGTGATTCGCGGACTGCGTTGGGGCCTCGGCCTGGGTGAAGGCAAGATGGAAGATTCGCTCATGGTGGCCCTGCTTGATACTTATTGCGGCCTCTACATGGCCAATACCGCAGAGCTCTATGCTGAACAGCAAGGCATCACGCGCCAGCACATGGACGAATTCTCTTTGCAGTCACAGCAGAAAGCCGGCGAAGCGCAGAAGGCATGCCGCTTGAGTGAAGAGATTACGCCCGTTGCGCTGAAGAATCGCAAAGGCGAACCTACCGGCGAGATATTTGAAAAAGACGATCATCTACGCCCGGAGACGACCATGGAAGGTCTGGCCAAACTGAAAACTGCTTTCGGCAAGAACGGAACAGTTACGGCCGGCAACGCCAGCGGTATCGTGGATGGAGGCGCAGCCGTGGTGATGATGACGCTGGATCAGGCACAGAAGAAAAACCTGAAGCCCATGGGACGCATCGTAAGCTGGGGCATCGCCGGAGTTGATCCTAAGATCATGGGCAGCGGCCCAGTGCCGGCCACGCGCCTGGCGCTCAAAAAAGCTGGACTGAAGCTGGAAGAGATCGATCTGATCGAAGTGAATGAAGCTTTCGCCGGGCAATATCTGGCAGTCGAAAAAGAACTGGGCCTGGACCGCAGCAAAGTGAACGTCAACGGCGGCGCAATTGCTCTCGGACATCCACTGGGTGCGACCGGAACGCGGCTGGTGATCACGCTACTGCATGAGCTACGGCGTCGCAAAGCGCAGTACGGATTGGCGACAGCATGCATCGGCGGCGGACAGGGCATCGCGATGATCGTGGAGAATTTGCAGAGATAATTAAAGATTGAACCACAAAGGGCACGAAGGAACACAAAGGGCTTTTTACAGGAAGAACAGACTTCGTGATCCTTTGTGTCCTTTGTGGTTAAAAGTTTTGAGAGGAATCAATGGCGATTAAAAAAGTTGGAATACTCGGTTGTGGCCTGATGGGTTCAGGCATTGCGCAGGTCAGCGCGGTTGCTGGCTATGACGTGGTTGTTCTGGAGCAGGAGCAGAAATTCCTGGATAAAGGCTTTGCCGGGATAGAAAAATCGCTGGCCAAGATGGCCGAGAAGCCGGAAAAGAGCGGCGTTACTCCTGAGAAAGCAAAAGAATCCCGCGCGCGCATCACAGGCGCAACCACGCAGCAGGCGCTGGCTGACTGCGACATTATTATTGAAGCCATCATTGAAAACGTAGAAGTGAAGAAGAAGACATTTGCAGAGTTGGATGCGATTGTGAAAAAAGACGCGATCTTCGCCAGCAACACTTCTTCTATCTCGATTACCGAAGTTGCCGCTGCCACCAAGCGCGCGGACAAATTCGTGGGTCTGCATTTTTTCAATCCAGTGCCGCTGATGAAATTAGTGGAAGTGGTTCGGACGATCGCCACCAGTGATGCGGCGTTTGAAGCGGCATTTGAATTCGGCAAGAGCCTGGGTAAAGTTCCTGTCCGTACGAGCGACAAGACCGGCTTCATCGTAAACCGCTTGCTGGTTCCATATTTACTGGACGCCATTCGCGCCTATGAAGAAGGCGTCGGCTCGATTCCTGACATCGACAACTCCATGAAGCTGGGCTGCGGTTATCCCATGGGACCATTTACGTTGCTGGATTTCGTTGGCCTCGACACCACTTATTACATCTCACAGGTCATGTTCGATGAATTCCGCGAACGCCGCTTTGCTTCGCCGCCGCTGCTCAAACGCCTGGTGATGGCTGGGTGGTACGGCCGCAAGAGCGGAAAAGGGTTTTACGATTACGCCGACCCGGCGAATCCAACACCAATTAAGTTTTGACCATTAGTTAACTGGCGAGAAGCGGATACAGGTTAAGTAAATGAAACTCATAAGCATCGTGTTCGTTTTGGTTCTGGCCAGTGCTGCACCATGTTTGGCGCAACAGCAGGGACAGACGTCTGACGGCTGTACCCCGCAATTTCTGAGCGAGACAAGATTAATTGTTGCTCCAGGTGTTATGCAGGGTTTGCTGCTAAAGAAAACGCTTCCAGATGCTGCGGATATGGATCCCTCAAAAGACTTCACTATAAAAGTCATGGTCATAATCGACGAGACTGGAGCGGTGAAGTGTGCGATTGGCATCGAAGGAGGTCCAGAACTTTACGAGCGTAGCGCAAGAACAGCGCAACAATGGAAATTCAAGCCCTATCTTTTGAACGGTAGGCCTGCCGCAGTGAAGAGTGCGGTTTATTTCCACTTTAGTAGTGGCAGAGTTGAGGGCAATTTTAGCGCTCAATAGCTGTTCGAAATTTAAAACACATGGAAAATCTAAAGCTCGAAAAGAAAAACGCAATTGCTTACGTCACCATCGACCGGCCCAAGGTGCTGAATGCGTTGAACATGGCTACCATGCAGGAACTATGGCAGGTGTTCAGCGAACTCAAAGAAGATATGCAGATTCGTGTCGTGATCCTCAGAGGCGGTGGGGAGAAAGCATTTGTTGCCGGGGCTGACATCAACGAGCTGGCAAAGAATAATCCTGTCGAGGCCAAAGCTTACACGCACAAAGGCCAAGCCACGCTTGATCTGATTGAGAATCTGGGCAAGCCG
>DASXZE010000040.1:0-4441 GCA_036502105.1 Candidatus Angelobacter sp.
CAACACCACAGAAGAATATCCGCGACGATTGAGCAGCACCATGGCCTGCTCGCCACGCGCGAGCCGGTCAGTCACTTCCAGAATCAGCTGCCGCGCGAATATCTGGTCTTCACCGGTCTGCTGAAATTCAGCACGCATGTCCACCAGTTCAACCTCAGGCAGCGGACGCCGCTCCACACGCCCCTTGAGTTGGATCAGCCGATACTTCCCTGCTTCCGCATTGTGGTAAGACTCAATCGAGGGCGTCGCCGACGCCAGCACCACCGCAGCGCCAGTCAACTTGCCACGCATCACCGCAACATCTCTGCCGTTATAGCGCGGCGTTTCTTCCTGCTTGTAAGAACTGTCGTGTTCTTCGTCGACAACGATCAGCGCGAGATTCGCCACCGGCGCAAAGACCGCGGAACGCGTTCCCACAACAATCCGCGCCTCGCCGCGACGAATCCTGTGCCACTGCTCCGCGCGCTCGTCCGCCGAAAGCGCAGAGTGCAGAATGGCCACCTCATCGCCAAACACCTGATGCAGATTCGCCGCCGCTGCCGGCGTAAGACCAATCTCTGGAACCAGCAAAATTGCCGACCGCCCCGACTCCAGCACCGACTGCATGGCCGCCAGATAAACCGCGGTCTTGCCCGAGCCGGTCACACCATGCAGCAACGACACGGAAAATTTCTGCTCATCTGCCGAGATTCGAATCGTCGTCAGCGCAGCTTTCTGCTCTGCATTGAAAATAAAATCCAGATGCGATGGGCCGCGCTTCTTCATGCTGCTGATAATGAAATCAGCCGGCTCTTCCACCAGCTCAACCACGCCGCGCTTCACCAGCGTCGCCAAAGTTGTGCGCGGGACATCCAGCGTGCGCAGCTGCTCCACCAGCGCTCGGCCAGAACTCAGCTGCAACATCGCCACAATCTTCTGCTGGTTCTCATTCAGCTTGCCCGGCTTTTCCGTAGCAGGCTCTTTCAGCACCGCAATCTGTACGGTTCGCTGCGCGTCGCGGACAGAAGACGCATCTTCGCGCGCAATCCATTTCTTGCGCAGCAGCAGATTCAGCACCTCGCGATTCGCGCCCGTCGCCGAGCGTATCGTGCCCTCAAGCGCATCATCAGACATCGACAGATAATCCAGCACCGCATACTCAATCATCTGCGTGTCAATATCTTGTTTGGACCGCCGCGAAGAGCCAACGTTGGCCGAAGCATGCAGCGCTTCATAGCCAACTTCAGTCATGCGATAAATGCGCGCCTTCTTGATCTCGGCCGCCAGCGGCAGCATGCCGCGGAAAACGTCGCCGATCGGGGCCAGGTAATATTGCGAGATCCAGTGCCCCAGCTTCATCAAGCCTTCGTCCAGCACAGGCTCGGTATCCAAAACCTGCAACACAGTCTTGGCTTTCATGGAAGGCTCGCGATCATGCAAGGCCGTCACCACGCCGGAAAGCCGCTCTGCCCGAAAAGGAACCAGCACGCGCCCACCCACCACCGGCTCGCGGTCGGCAAGCTTGTAGGTAAACACCATGTCCAGCGGGACTGGCAGAGCTACGTCACAAAAAGTGGGCATCAGTACTTTGATTGTAAGGGAAGAAACAGCGGTACCGTAACCTGCTCTGCTGCCACCTTAATCCCAGCGCAGGAACTCTGCATTGAACATAATTTCTACAATCTGAATACTCACCGAATCCGTACTCAAAGCAAAGAAGAAATGATTCCGGGGCCCCCTCACCTAATGCCGCAAAAAATCCTCAGTTCTTGGAAAGAAATTGCCTCTTACCTTGGCCACAGCAGACGCACCGTTCAACGCTGGGAACGTGAGTTGAGTCTGCCCATTCATCGCCCAGCTGGCAGAGAGAGCCACTCCGTAATGGCCTTTGACGCCCAGCTCGACGACTGGCTGCAATCGTTCACGCAAAACTCTGCCTCCAGCAACTCTGGCAGGACTGCCAGCTATATGGAGTCATCCGCTCTCGCTTCCGGCAATGACCCGCTCACCAAGCTGGAACGATTGCTGCTGGAAGAAGACACTCTGTTTCAGCAACTGCAAGAGAAGCGCGCAGAGATTCGCAGTGAAAAAGCGCTGATGCAAAACGGCAAGGATATTGCGCCAATGCAAAGCCACGCGGTTGTAATGAGTTGAGAGATGCGCCACCAGATGCTATCTGGCGACACATCCACTTTGCTTCACATCTCGGCTTTACAGGTTCTCATCCATCTCGCAACGGAGGAACTCAATGCCAAGTCCAATAGTAACGAAAGATCAATCGAGTGGACCAGCTTTGGTCGAAGAGCTGGAAAAAGTTCGTGAACAACGTGGCTTCAATCGCAGAAACTTTATTCGCAATATGGCCCTTACCGGCGTGGCCGTTGCCGGATCTCAAATCTTGTCCGGCTGTGGCGGAAGCTCAGTCAGTGCAGCTACCATCCCTGAAACCGATGTGCTCAACTTCGCCCTCAACCTTGAATATCTTGAAGCGGAATTTTATCTCATTGCCACCACCGGCTCCGGCCTCAGCGCAGCCGACACAGGCGCTGCAACCGGACCAACCACCGGCGGCGCGCAAGTTACTTTTACTGACTCAGCTCTGGCGCAAATCGCGGCAGAAATTGCCTCTGACGAACTCGCTCACGTGCGCTTTCTACGTAGTGCGCTCGGCGCAGGCGCAGTGCCTAAGCCGGCCATTAACCTCAACGCGCTGGGCGTTGGCTTTGCCAATGACGCGCAGTTCCTCACCCTGGCCCGCGCGTTTGAAGATACCGGCGTCAGCGCTTACGCCGGAGCAGCCACTCTGCTCTCGAACAATAACCTTCAGGTGGCCGCGCAAATCCTGGCCACAGAAGCTCTGCATACCGGCGCTTTGCGGCTCAAAGTAATTCAGGCGGGAGTCACCGTCCCGGCCACCGATTCGCAGGACAAGCCGCCAGCAGCGCCCAGCACGTATTTCAATGTCGACGCAAATGCTCTGGCCATCAAGCGAACGCCTTCACAGGTTTTATCCATTGTGTTCGCAAGTTCGGCTACCGGAACCACCCACGGCGGGTTCTTCCCCAGCGGAGTCAACGGCAACATCAATACGGTTTGATCAGGTTTTAGAAAGCGGGATGGAGGAGGCTTCATCTCGCTTTACTTCCCGCAAATGACCGCATGATTTTCATCTCGCAAGCAGCTCTTCTTATACAATCTCACAGCCATGATTTTGCGCCATGCTCTTCTGCTCATCCTCTGCCTTGTCCCTTCTGCTATTTGCCAGCAGTCACCCGGAATTACGCCTGAAGAAGCAGCAAGACATTTGCTCAAAAAAGTTGATCCTGTTTATCCGCCAATGGGGAAACAGCTCCATATTCAAGGCGATGCAATAATTCGGATAGCAATTTCAGAAACGGGCGCGGTAAAGATATTGAAAGCTATTTCCGGCTCACCGATTTTGATGCCAGCTGCCATGGATGCCATCCAGCAATGGCAATACTCCCCATTTCTGGTGGATGGTAAGCCGTCCGCGGTCCAGACAACAGTCACAGTGCCATTTTCGCTCGGCGGTTCGCCGGAAAAAATCAAAGAGCAGGTTGCGGCCAATGATCTTTTCTTTAAGACAATCGATCTCTGCCGTAAGCAGAGAGAGGACCAGCAATTGGCCCAGGCTGAAACAACATGCAAAAGAGCTATCACCCTGTCTGAGCAGCTTGATAAAGCACGGCAACTGGAACGGCTGGAAGCTGTACGCGAAACTGGACATGCATTGTTTTTGCAAAAAAAGTTTTCTGAAGCACTTGAAAGCTATCAGGCTGAGATGCGCATTGCAGAGAAAATATTTAACCCATATGACGCCGATCTTGGATCTGCCCAGCATGATCTCGGCAATGGCCTGTGGAGCTTGGGCCGTACAGAAGAAGCAAAAATACAATATGGAAAGGCAGAAGTTACCTTCAAACTGGCCAGTGCGCACATGGACTCTGCTTTTTTGAAAAACGTCTATGCCAAAAAACTGAAACTTGTACTTCATGATCATGCTGCGCTGTTACGCCAAATGGGGCAAGTGTCAGAAGCTGTCGCCTTGGAAAAGCAGGCCTCAGATATCGTGGTAAAAGAGGGATTGCGTGATGAGTAAAGTTATTTGCAGTAACCGCTTTACTCCGGCTCCGGCTCCGCCTTGGTCGCCAGCGGCTTGAGCCCCAGGTACTTCATCACCATCTGCAAATCTTTCCACGTCTCTTTTTTCTGCCGTGGATCACGCAGCAGATATGCCGGGTGATACGTCACAGCCAGCTTTGACTCTCTAAAGTCATACCAGCGTCCGCGAAGGTTGGCCATGGAATCATTCACAGCCAGCAGGTTCTTGGCAGCCACCGCTCCCAGCGCCACAATTACTTTTGGCTGCACCACATCAATCTGCCGCATCAGGAAAGGTGAGCAGGTATCGCACTCATCTTTTTCCGGCGTGCGATTGCTC
>DASXZE010000041.1:0-24383 GCA_036502105.1 Candidatus Angelobacter sp.
CCAATGGGCATAAATAAGGCCATCGCGATTACAGTTCTGGCAAGTTGTGCGCTGCATGCAGCAGCGCAACGCCCAACGCAAAAGTCGCGCCAGCAGGCAGCAGCAGAGCACGCGGCAGAAGAGCGTGCGGCAGACGATCTCAAAGACGCTGAATCCCTTTTACAAAAACAGCAGTATGCGCAAGCCGAAGAAAAGCTGCTGGTCATCGTTACGCAGCAGGCAGAAAATCCGCAAGCATGGTTTGATCTCGGATTCGCACAAAGCCACCAAAGCAAGAATGCAGAAGCTATCACCACATACAAGAAAGCCACAACGCTCGATCCCAAATGGTTTGAAGCCCAACAAAATCTTGGACTCACATTGGCGAAGTCCGGTGATCTCACCGCTGCAGCCAGCGCGCTGAAAGTCGCCATCACATTGAAACCGACTATCGGCGGACAGCAAGCACTGGCCGGAGCATGGCTCTCACTGGCGCAGGTAACGGAAGAAAGCCAGCCGCAGGAATCTCTGGCTGCGTATCAAAAAGCCGCGGAGCTTGATCCGGCAAACACTGAAGCGACACTGGGCATTGCCAAAATGACCGAACGCACCGGCAATGTTACCGCCACAGAGCAGCAGTATTTGAAACTCGCAGCTACGGGAAACAATGAGAGCGTGGAGCGGCTCATCGGCTTCTACTTAAAACAAAAGCGCTATTCCGACGCTGAAACCTGGCTCCATAAATATCTCGCTGCCAATCCTCAAAATGCCGCCGCACAACTTCAGCTGGGAAAATTGCTGGCCGCAGAAGGAAAGACGCAGGAAGCCATCGCGCAGCTTGAGCCTCTGTACCAAGCATCTCCCGATCCTAAAAGCGCTCGCGAACTCGCCAGTTTATATCTTGAGACGAAGCAATACCCGGCTGCGGCCGCGCTTTTGCAGCCTCTGGTCACGCAAAATCCACAGGACGCGCAACTGCATTTTGACTATGGCTCGGCCTTGCTGCACCAGTTAAAATATGCTGAAGCGCAGGCGGAATTACTCAAAGCGGTGCAGCTTAGGCCCAACTTTGCGGACGCTTACCTTGATCTTGGCTACGCGGCGCAGGAAAACAAAAATTATGAGCTGACCATCCGCGTGCTGGACGCGCGCGCCAAGCTTCAGCCGGAAACGCCAGCCACATATTTTTTGCGCGCCACGGCATACGATAGTTTAAGGATGTACAAACCTGCGGCGGCGAACTACAAGCTGTTCCTGGCCGTTGCCACAGGCAAATTTCCTGACCAGGAATTTCAAGCTCGGCATCGTTTAAAGGCAATTCAACCGGACTAACTATAAAGATGCGAAAAACTTTTTCCATCCTCATTGTGATTCTGTTCGCACTCGCGGCGCGTGGTGCGGATAAAACCGTTGATCAGTTGAAGACTGAAGCCGAGCATGCAGACACCGGCCGGCAGGGCCTGATCTGTGCGGAAATCGCTGACAAGCTTGTGGCCGAGGCCGACAAAGAATTTACTGACGGTGAATCCATCAAAGGTCACGCTACGGTGCAGGAGATTCTGCAATATGCCATCAAGGCGCATGATCTCGCCATCCAGACGCGCAAGAAAATGAAAGAGACTGAGAAAGACCTGCGCCTGTGCAAGCGTAATCTTGAAAACATGCGCCGCACTTTGGCGGCAGAAGATCGGCCCAGAGTTGAAGCAGTAGAAAAACAAGTGGAACAATACACCCAGGACGTGCTGGAATCCATGTTCGCAGCGCCCAAGAAAGACCAGAAGTAAAAGATCAGAAGTAGAGGAACCACAATGAAGATCGCAACCAAAGTTACGCTTATCTTGCTGTTGTTAGCCGTGTCTGCCAGCGCAAGAAAACGCGATCCCCTCACGCCGCCAGAAGCTGACCAGCTCCGCGAAGTTGCCATGGAGCCATACAAGCGCATCAAGTTGCTTATAACATTTACTGAAGCGCGGCTGGCGTCGATTGATCAGGTCCGTGTGGATCCCAAATTAGGCGACGAACGCGGGGCCCGCATCCATGATCTGCTGGAAGACTTCAGCAGCCTGATGGATGAGATCAATGACAATCTTGACCAATATGAAACCCGCAGGTTCGATAAAGATATGGTCAAGATGTATCACAAAGGCCTGAAGGAATTGATTGAATCTGACCAACGCTTTGACCTGAAGCTGAAGGCGCTCAGGTCGTCCACTGAGAATGATCCGGCCATGAAAAAGATGCTGCCAGATTTCCGCTTTGTGCTGCAGGATGCGGAAGATTCACTTAAATCCAATATTGATGCGGCGCGCGAAGACGTGGAAACCACGCACGAAGAGAGCGCTCCTGCAAAAAAGAAATAGCTCTTGCTTGATCTCGAGCGGGCTCGTTCGCACTGCTTGGAAGATTTTTAAAAGATGATCTCCACTCTCCCCCAGATTTTTGAGCAGGCTTATAGTGACCTGCGTCCGCGCACGCCCATACCGGAATTTGAAGTCCGTTTTTACCGCTTCGCCAATATCAATTGCACCATACGCCTGCGCCAGGGGCGCATCTTTGTCCGTCTCTCAGATTTGCTGGAAGGCGCGCCCGAACCGGTGTTGTATGCGATCCTGCATATTCTGCTCGCCAAGCTGCACCGTAAGCCCGTTGATTCCGCACTGGCCACGCGCTACCGCAAATATACCGGCAGCGCAGCCATGTCGGCCAAGGCCCAACTCATCCGCCAGGCTCGCGGACGCAAACGCATTGAAGGCCCCAAAGGCCAGTATTACGATCTTGACCATGTTTTCGAAGATCTGAACATGCGCTTCTTTTACGGCCTGATGGCGCGACCGCAAATGACCTGGAGCGGCAATCATTCCCTGCGCAGCCTGGGACATTACGATCCCGCGCACAATACGATTGTCGTCAGCCGTGTGTTTGACGGTCCACGCGTACCGCGATACGCAATTGACTACCTCGTCTATCACGAAATGTTGCACCTGCGGCATCCGGTAAAGCTGCGCGGCAGCCGCAGATCGGTGCATCCCAAAGCTTTTCGTGACGACGAAAAATTATTTCCAGAGCTGAAGGAAGCGCAGGAGTTTTTGAAACGGCTGGGGACGCTGGACTGACAAAATCTTCTTGGACCGCAGGCGCCCTCGCCTGCGATCACAACATTTATCCAACCGCGTTAAGCCTGTGCACCTGATCAGCCATCCCCAATTGCTCCCGCGTCGCCTTCACCTTATATAGAGGTACAGAGTTGGTCGCAAGTCTCATTTTGTAAGGCTGCTCGCCCGTCATGTAATCGCAATCAAGTCCCGCGGCCAAAGACTGCCGAGTAATTTCATAAATCAGCGCCAGTGCCGGTGAGTGCTTCTCCTGCTCAGGAGCAAACCATCCGGTGTAAAACCGCCGAGTGCCGCGGTCCAGCATGGTCACCACGGCAGCCGCCATCACTGCTCCATTTTCCAAAGTGAATATTTCAAACACTTCAGGCATAAGCTCTGCCGCACTGACCAGAAACTCAATCCGCGCAGGATCATGAAACAGACTGTCAGCCAGCTGAGCGGCCTTGCCTGCAAAAATCTTGCGAACGATTTTCGGATTCGCGCCGTTGTAAGTCCGCCGCTCAAAGCCCAATCGTTCCAGCCGACGCAGATTGCGCGCCAGTCGCGCGTGCGCCGCTGCAAATTGCTCTGAAGAAATATCTGCGCCGCGTACACAGGGCGCAGCGGCAAAAGGAAGCACCTGCAATTCGTCCATCACAGTACTGCGGTCCGCTTCGCGCATCGCAACAATTTCCAGCGAACGCCGTAATTTTGCAAGAGTAGTCAACGCCGCCCGCAAGACCTGCTCATCACCGCTATGCAGAAAGCCACGATAATCAAACAGCTCTTCTCCCAGCAGACGAATAGAGTTGTCGCTATGGCGCAACACAGCAGGAATAATAGCCGCACCGTTCGGGCCCTCCGCGCAGATCACATACGGCTGTTCCCTGTCCGCAAATTTTTCGGCAGCTAATAGATTCAACCGAAAATTCTGAAATACCGAGTACTCGCCACCCGCACAAATCTGTTCCCACAGCGGACGCATCTTCAGAAGCTCCCCAGCAGACTTGCATACGGTAATTTTCAGCTTTTGGCTCACATTGGTAAGACGCGGGAATGAGAGTACCGGGATGTGCGGGACTCAAACAGTCACTGGCAGCGGTAACAGCGTTCACTTCCCGTTTGGGCCTGTATTTTCAATTTGTTGACTGTCTAAGGCTGGCTCGATACAATTTTCTTATTGAAATTGAAATTGAAATTCATTTTCAAAATAGAGCGTTTATTTTTAACGTAAATTTCATGTTCTCAGCTTTGGTCGTTACATTACGGGAAGGCGTTGAAGCCGCGCTGATAGTCGGCATCACCCTGGTTTATCTGGCTAAAATGGGCCGCCCTGACCTGCGCCGCACCGTTTATTTTGCCCTGATTGCTGCCCTGCTGGCTAGTGTGGCCGGGGCGGTAGCGCTCTCTTATCTTCCCATTGCACAGGACAGCTTTGAAGGCTGGGTCGAACTGGTTGCCGCTATCATGGTGGTGGGCATGATCGTTTTCATGATGCGCACGGCCCGCAAGCTCAAAGGCGAGATTGAATCGCGCGTGCAATCGCTGGCAGGCGAAGGCTCACGCTGGGGGCTGTTTGCCTTTGTTTTTCTCATGGTCTTCCGTGAAGGCATTGAGACCGTGGCCATTCTTGCCGGTGTGTCTTTGAATTCCACTGAACTCATGAGCTTTCTGGGGACGCTCATGGGCGTGGGCTTTGCCGTGGTTTTTGGCGTGATGTTCGTCAAAGGCAGCGTGCGGATTGATCTGCGCAAATTCTTCCGCGTCACGGCCGTAGTCCTGTTCTTTGTAGCTGCGCAGCTTCTGATATCCGGCTTTCATGAGCTGTCAGAGACCGGCTTTCTGCCACCCAGCAAGCGTGAGATGTCAGTCATCGGGCCCATTGTCCGCAATGATTTCTTCTTCCCTGTCACCATGCTGGCCCTGGTTGCGCTGATGATCCTGCTGGAATATCGACGGCGCAAGCCGCAGGCAGCAGCAGCGGTTACTGCCAGCAAAGCAGAAGAGCGGAAGCTGGAGTGGACTGCCCGCCGCGAACGCCGTTGGGCCGTTCTGGCCTGCACCACGGCCTTCATCTTTATCTTTATGGTCACGGCCGAGTTCATATACGCCAAGGAACCGCCCGCGTCCCCGGCAACCGTGGTTACGTTTAACGCCGATGGCAAAACTGTAATCTCCGCCAAAGATCTGCCGCAAGGCGAATTGCGTTTTTACATCGCTGATATAAAAGGCGCAAAAGTTCGTTTCTTTCTCTATCGCAAACCTGACGGTAAAATCGCTTCAGTCTTTGACGCTTGCCAGATCTGCGGCGGCATTGGCTTTTACAAAGGCGCCAATGGAATCATCTGCAAGAACTGCGCGGCTCCCGTGAATCCGCAGAGCGTGGGCCAGCCGGGCGGCTGCAATCCTATTCCTTTACAATCTAGGCAGGACGGCGATTCCGTTGTAATCTCCGTCACGGATCTGGCCCAGCAAGCGGGGCAATTCACAAAATAATGTTCCTGCGATTGCTGTTCGAATCATTCCGCCGGCAAAAACGGCGCAAGACGGTGGCTCTGCTGTCGATTGCGCTGGGCATGAGCATTGCCACGGCCATGATCGCCGTGGGCACCGATATTGGCGACAAAATCAATCAGGAGCTGCGCAGCCTGGGCGCGAATCTGGTGCTCACACCAGCAGAAGATTCGCTGGACGTAAACATTGGCGGCGTGAATCTGAAGCCGGCCAACGAAGGCGCTTTTATCGCCGAATCCGATCTGCCAAAGATCAAAGGCATTTTCTGGGGACACAACATCAAAGGCTTCGCGCCATTTCTCTCGGCGCCTGAAACAATTCAAACCACGAGCGCGCAGAGCGTACAGATCAAAGCCGAGTTGATGGGAACTTATTTCGCTCAATCTCTTCATTACGGCAAAGAAGAGTTCACTACCGGCGTGCGCAGCGTGAATCCATGGTGGAAGGTGGAAGGCGATTGGCCGGCAGACTACGCCGCATGGCCGCAGAACCAGCCACCTGATGTTCTTGTAGGAGGCAAGCTGGCGCAGCAGAATAGCTTGTCCGTTGGCGATCAGCTTGAGATCGGCGGCAAAAAACTGCGCGTCAGCGGACTTTTAAATTCTGGTGGCGCAGAAGACCAGGCCGTTGTCGCTCCGCTGCATATCGTTCAAGACATTCTCAAACAACCGAATGCCGTGCGACGCGTTACCGTAAGCGCGCTCACCAAGCCGGAAGACGCCTTCGCCCGCAAAGATCCCAACAAACTCACGCCCGCAATGCGCGACCGCTGGTATTGCTCGCCTTACGCCAACTCTATTGCCTTCCAGATTCATGAAGTGCTGCCGAATGTGCGTGTGGAGCAAATCCGCCAGGTGGAGCAAAACCAGGGCAAGATTCTTTCACGCGTCTCCGGACTCATGCTGCTTCTTACTCTCGCGGCTCTTCTGGCTGCTGCGCTGGCGGTTTCCGCCGCCATGGCGGCCACCATCATTGAACGCCGTCAGGAAGTTGGGCTGATGAAATCTCTAGGCGCAGGCAATGCAGCCGTGGCTTCCCTGTTTCTGACTGAAGCCGGATTTCTAGCGATAGCCGGCGGACTGCTCGGCTTTCTTGCTGGCTCACTTCTTGCTCACCAGATCGGACAAAGTATCTTTGGCTCTGCCATTGTCGTTCATCCGGTGGTGCTGGCTGTTGTGCTCTGTGCCGCAGTGCTGATTACCTTTTTAGGCAGCGCCGGAGCCGTTCGCAAAGCCATGCGATTTGATCCCGCCGTAGTCTTGCGGGGCGACGCATGAGCCGCACGCAGCTTTTACTCCGTCTGCTGCTCAAAGCCGCATGGGTCCGCAAAGACCGTGCCTTTACCGCGCTGATCTCCGTGGCCGTGGTCGCGACCATCGCCACCGCAGCGCTTACCATTTACTCCGACCTCGAAGGCAAACTCAGCCGCGACTTCCGCGGCTTCGGAGCAAATGTAGTTGTTACTCGAGCCCAAGGCAGCCTTACCCAGGAAGATCTGGCGGCGATCCAAACTGTAGTGAAAGCCAAGCAGGATGTAATTCCCGTGGCATACGCAGTGGCCACTGCAGCGAATGGTTCGCGAGTGATCGTTGGCGGCGCCGATCTAGCAAATCTCGCGCAGATAAATTCCTGGTGGTCAACCAAGCAGATCAGCACAGGCGGCTCGGCGTTGATAGGCTCTCGTGCCGCTGAACAGCTCTCGCCATCCGGCCAACCATTCACCATTTCTTTCGGCGTCAAAACTTTATCTGTCAGCCCGCAAACAGTTTTTACTTCCGGATCAGACGACGACAGCCGCATTTACGTCAGCATCAGCGACCTCACCACCGCAACTGGGCTCTCGCCGAACGTAGCTCTGCTGCGCGTTGAAGGCCGCACGCGCGATATTGAACAAGCCATCGCCAAGCTCAGAGCATCCGCGCCAACGCTTGATGTTCAGCCTGTCCGCCAGATCACCCAAGCGCAGACCGCCGTCGTGGGCAAGACGCGCTCCGTGGTGTTGGCCTCTTCCGCTGTAGTGGTAGTGTTAATCATGCTTTGCATGGTAGCCACGTTTACCAGTTCTGTACTTGAGCGCCGCAAAGATTTTGCCGTAATGAAAGCCCTGGGCGCATCCAATCGCACGGTAAACTTTTTGTTTGCCTCCGAAGCCGCGCTGCTGGCGCTGGCCGGTTCCATCACAGGTTATATCTTCGGCTGCGGTATCGCTTTCTGGATAGGCAAAGCGAATTTTGACGCCGCCATCCTGCCGCAACCTATACTCTTGTTGCCGATACTGCTGGGCAGCGTCGTGCTGGCGCTCATCGCATCCACGGCTCCGTTAAGATTATTGCAGCAGATACAGCCCGCAGGGATCCTGCGAGGAGAATAATGCCGATCGAACTCAAGAACGTCTCGCGGGTCTATAAGAGCAACGTCGAGGTCAGTGCGCTCGACGGCGTCTCGCTCTCCGTGGCCTCCGGCGAATGGCTGGCCGTGATGGGCCCCTCGGGTTCGGGTAAATCGACTCTGGTAAATCTCATGGGCTGCCTCGACCAGCCAACCTCCGGCGAGGTATGGATCGACGGCACCAACGTTTCCCGCATGTCACCGGCGGAGTTGAATCGTTTTCGCGCAGAAAAGATCGGCTTCATCTTCCAGCAGTTTCACCTGATCCCTTACCTCACGGCGCTCGAAAACATCATGCTGGCGCAATACTTCCACAGCATGACGGACAAAGCCGAAGCCCTGGCCGCGCTCGATCACGTTGGGCTCAAAGACCGCGCCGGCCATCTGCCGTCACAGCTCTCGGGCGGCGAGCAGCAGCGCGTATGCATTGCCCGCGCCCTGATCAACGATCCTCACATCATTCTGGCCGACGAACCCACCGGCAACCTTGACGCCCAGAATGAAGAGATCGTGCTCCGCAAGCTGCGTGAAATGCATGCCCAGGGACGCACCATCATCATGGTCACGCATGATCCTGTGGTGGCGCGTCTGGCCGACCGCCGGCTGGAGCTTCACCATGGCAAAATTGCAGCACAGGAAATCTTTGCTCTCTCTGACGAAGAACAATTTGACGAAGTTCTGGAAGAGCTTTGGGTACTGGCAGAAAACGGCGAGCCGGCCGAGCTAGGACGAGTGGAAGTGGAAGGCGCTCTGCCCATGGGGCTGGCGCTGGATCGCATGCAGACCATGGGACTGGTTAATCTCACAGAGCACACACAGGAGCCGCACACACACAAGCAGGTGCTCAATCGCTGCCATGTGGCGTTTCGTCCGACACCGGAAAACACTGGACACGGCGACCACATGATTATCTTTACTGACAAAGGCCGCAAGCGGGCAGAAGATGTGATCCGCAGACACCGGCTGGCAGAACGGCTATTCACGCAGACCTTCAAGGTTCACGACGAAAAAGAGATCGCGGAAGAGGCCTGCAAGTTCGAGCATATCCTCTCGCCGGAAGCCACAGAGCGCATCTGCTCATTCCTGGGCCATCCGCGCACATGCCCGCACGGCAGCCCTATTCCGTTAGGCGAGTGTTGTGTGGAAGCTGGTGAGCAGGCAGAGGCAAGCACTCAGCAGTCAGCATTCAGTCCTAAAACATTCAGCTAAAATCTTGAAACACAGAGGAACAGAGGACGCAGAGGAATGGAAAATAATCTGCTCTTAATTCCACTTGCTTTATCTTCCACTAATTTTGCTTCTGCGGATTCATTTCACTTTTCAACTTTTATCTGATTGTCGGACTTCAAATTTTTTTCATCTGAACTTAAAAAACTCCTCCGCTTACTCCCTTCCTCTGCGTTTCAAAGGTTTTCGCTTTTCATCCCATAGGCTGCCATAGGGCTGAATGCTGACAACTGAATGCCTTAGCCACAAAAACCAAAAAGGAGAGGCAGGTTCTCCTCTCCTTCTCAAGTTTGTGTAGATTCCTCGCGCGCGGTTAAAACAGGCGGAAACCTACCTCAATATTCATGGCCACTGAAACCGGCGTACCATTTTTCTTGCCCGGATCAAACAGCCAGGTCTTTACGCGTTCCACTGCCTTTTCATCCAGGCCCATGCCCAGACTGTGGACCACGCGAATGTTGCGCGGCTTGCCGTCCGGCCCAATCACGGCAGAAAGCACCACTGTGCCCTGATACTTGGCTTTGCGGGCTTCTTCAGAGAAGTCAGGGTCCGGTGTGAACTTGCCCACCGGCGCGGATACGCCGATATCGCCTACTTTGTAAGTGCCGCCGCCGAAACCGCCGCCAGAACCAGGACCGTGTCCCGGGCCTGCGCCGGAGCCAATGCCGTTGTTGGTGCCGGAACCAATGCCGCCACCTGTACCGCTGCCGTTAGAAGCTGGCCCAGCAACCCGTGCTGACATCGGATTACCCAGATTCGGCATGTTCGGATTATCTGGCAGCTTTACGTTGGGCGGAGCCACAATCGTCGCTTCAACCGCCAGCTTGGGTTTGTTGTTCAGTATCTCTACCGTTGGCGGTGCGAGTTGCACAGGAGCAATCTTAGGTAAGCGCCCCTTGCTTTCAAAAATCTTTGACGCGTTACCGCCGCCACCGCCGCCCGCCAGGGCTTTGGGTGCGACTGTCGGCTTCATGACTGGTTGATAATCTGTAAGCGGAGGAGCAATCAGGGTAACGTGTTCCTCTGGTTGCACCACGGCAGCAGTTTTGCCGCCCCAGATTGAAACAGCAATCAGTGCCGCAATGGCCAGTATGTGCAGAGTAATGGTTCCGCTGGTCGCTTTTTTAGGGCGAGCTGTGCTCCAGATCTCGCCTACCTTGACCGGACGTGAAGTCAGTCTAAGCGGCGGTAATTTTGTGGGAAACAACGCTTCCCTGACGTTCGCAAAGAGCGACGTCAGCATCGACTGATGCATTTGGGGAAGGCCACCAAATTTAGGAACATCTTTATCGTAGTACGGATTGGGAACGATTACGTGATTCGACATGGGTCCGGCTCGTAATACCTTTTCGCCACTTTCGGGTGGTCTGCTTTCACTCATAGAAGATGAAAAAAACGGGTTGTGAGTTGTATTTGGCCCGGAAACTTTCTGTGCCTCATCTTCGCCTTTATGACTCACTGGAAACGAAAAGTGTTGATTCACAACGTTTCGTCTTCAAATTCCTGCAAAATTATTTGTTGCGTGTAATTCTTAGATTCCTATTTTGCCTGATGCTTTGTAAAGATTCGGTAATTTTGCGCAGGACTTTTGTAACGTAAGGGCGAATTGTCTATTGGTCTTTCGGGTTCAAAATGCAGGGGCGCGGGCAAGACTGTTTATAATTGAGGATTAAAACCCTTACGGAGTAAAAATGCGGCCGCCGCTCGAACTCAAGAAGACCTTGAATCTTCCTAAAACGGACTTCTCCATGAAGGCCAACCTGCCGCAAAACGAGCCCAAGTGGCTTGAGCGCTGGGAGAAGACTGACATCTATGCAAAGATCCGCGCCTCGCGCAAAGGCTCGCCCACATATCTGCTGCATGACGGGCCACCGTACGCCAATGGCGCCATCCATGAAGGCCATGCGCTTAACAAATGCCTGAAAGATTTTGTGGTGAAGTCAAAGACCATGGCCGGCTTTGACTCTCCGTACATTCCCGGATGGGATTGCCACGGCCTGCCCATTGAAATCAAAGTGGATGAAGCGCTGGGCCGCAAGAAGCTGGAGATGCCGGCGTACTCTGTCCGCAGTGCGTGCCGTAAATACGCGGATAAATTCCTGAATATCCAGCGCGATCAGTTTAAGCGGCTGGGCATTCTGGGCCGCTGGGACGAGCCGTATTCCACCATGACTGCGCAATATGAGTCGGTGATTGTGCGGCAGCTCTTTGATTTCATGGAAAACGGCGCGGTCTATAAAGGGCTGCGGCCGGTGTATTGGTGCATCCATGACAAAACCGCGCTGGCGGAAGCCGAGATTGAATATGGCAATCACACCAGCCCCAGCGTGTGGGTAAAGTACGCGCTTACCAGTGATTCGGCAAAGATTGATCCGGCACTGGCGGGCAAAAAAGTTTCAACCATTATCTGGACTACCACCCCATGGACGCTTCCAGCTTCTATGGCCGTGGCATTTCATCCCGATCTTGAATACGTTGCGCTGGAACATAACGGCGAACTGTATATCGTGGCGGAAGCTTTGTCTAAAGCCACGATTGAAGCCTGCAAATTCAGTGGCGCGACAGTGGCTGCAACCTTCCCAGGCCGCAAGCTGGAATACGCCACGTTTGCGCATCCATTTCTTGATCGCTCGATTCTCGGCGTGCTGGCGAATTATGTCACCACGGAGCAAGGCACAGGCGCAGTCCATACCGCTCCGTCACATGGTGTTGACGATTTTTACACCGGCACCAAATACAAGATTGATCAGCGCACCAAAGTGGACGAAGCCGGCCGTCTGCAAGAGGGGCTGCCGGAATATGACGGCAAAACAGTTTTTGAAGCGAACCAGCCGATTATCGAACTGCTGAAATCGCGCGGCGTACTCATGGCTGAAGCCAAAATTGAGCACTCATATCCGCATTGCTGGCGCTGCCATAATCCGGTGATCTTTCGCGCTACCGAACAGTGGTTCATCTCCATGGAATCCAAACAGGGTGATTCCACGCTGCGCCAGCGCTCGCTTGACGCGATCAAAGAAGTGAAGTGGATTCCCGCATGGGGCGAAGAGCGTATCAGCAACATGATCGCTACGCGTCCTGATTGGTGTATATCTCGCCAGCGCATATGGGGTGTGCCTATTGCTGTCTTCTTTTGTGAAGGCTGCGGCAAGCTGCTGGAGTCAAAAGAATCGCACACTGCCGTCGTGGATCTGTTTGCGCGTGAAGGCGCGGATGCCTGGTACATCAAAGAGGCAAAAGACATTTTGCCTGCTGGCATCAAATGCCCCGGTTGCAGCGGCACCGCATTCCGCAAAGAGATGGACATCATCGACGTATGGTTTGAATCTGGTTCAAGCCATGCTGCCGTGCTTGGCCATGAGCCAGGACTGCCCTGGCCCGCCGATTTATATCTTGAAGGCGGAGATCAATATCGCGGCTGGTTTCACTCTTCCCTGCTCGTCGCCGTTGGCACACGCGGACACGCGCCTTACCGGGCCGTCGCCACACACGGCTGGACGCTCGATCCGCAAGGCAAGGCCACATCCAAGTCGCTGGGCAATGGAATTGATCCGGTAGAGATCGCCAAAAAGCTGGGCGGAGAGATTATTCGCCTCTGGGTGGCTTCCGTAGATTTTCAGGAAGATGTTACGGTCTCAGAAAAACTGCTGGCCGAACAGGTTTCAGAAAATTACAAGAAGATGCGCAACACCTTCCGCTACGTGCTCAGCAACCTTCCGGATTTTGATCCTGAAAAGCATGCTGTCACCTTCGATAACATGCAGCCGCTGGACCAATACTGGCTGCTGCGCACATCGCACGTGAGCGATCAGTTGCGGAAATGGTATGAGAGCTTTGAGTTCCACCGCATCTACCACCAGTTGAATGATTTTATGGTGGACCTGAGCCGCGAATATATTGACGTGGTCAAGGACCGGCTTTACACGGCACCGCCCAACTCGCGTGCCCGCCGCTCTGCACAAACGGCGCTTTGGCGCATTGGCGAGGCGCTGGTGCGGCTGGCTGCGCCCATCATGAGCTTTACCACCGATGAAGTCTGGGCGTCGCTGCCGAAGGTTTCCGGCCGCCCTGAGAGCGTGCACCTGGCCTATTTCCCCAAGTCTGAAGACATCACCGGCCCGGTGGCTGATCAAGCCAAAGCAAATACGCTCTGGAAAGGTTTTGAGACGTTGATGCACGTGCGTGATCTGGCTCTCAAAGCGCTGGAAATTGCGCGCCAGGAGAAAACCATTGGCAGCGCTCTGGAAGCAACCGTGATTGTGGCGGCCCCGGATGAACTTGTTCCCATGCTGGAGCGCTATCGCGACGATCTGCGCTTTCTGCTGATCGTCTCCGGCGTTGAGGTAAAGAAAAGTTCAGCTGGGAACGGGAATGCCGCTTTGCACGTACAGGTAGAGAAAGCGCCGGGACAAAAATGCGAGCGCTGCTGGAATTATTCAACCCATGTGGGCGAGAATGAGCGGTATCCAACAGTTTGCGAGCGTTGTTCCAAGGCCCTCGCCGAAATTGAAAGCGAGCTACCGGTTTGACGGTTGCTTAACTGTTGTTAATGAAGCTGCACGAGCTGGGGCTACACAAGTCGGGTTACATGAGTACGAAGAGCGTCTAAGACAGAATGACCATGCGGAAGTACCACATCCTGATTGCCGGCCTGATCCTCCTCTGTGACAGGATGACCAAATGGCTGGTCTTGCAGAAAATCACGCTGCATGACAGCGTGGATGTGGTTCCCGGCGTCTTCCGCCTGACTCACGTGCAAAATCAGGGTGCAGCCTTTGGGCTTTTTGCTGAGTCGCCTTCTGAGTGGCGCGTGGCCATGCTCGTGATGTTTTCGCTGGCCGCGCTGGCCGTGGTCTCCGCCCTCCTCTGGAAAAACGGCAACGCCCTGAACACTACGGCGATCGCTCTGTCACTGGTCTTTGGCGGCGCTCTGGGCAATCTCTGGGACCGAGTGATGAGCGGCCGCGTCATCGACTTTCTGGACTTCTACGTCGGCTCCCATCACTGGCCGGCGTTTAACATTGCCGATAGCGCCATTGTTGTTGGAGCCGTGTTGTTGCTGAGCGAGATATTTCTTACCCCACAGGAAGAGAAAGTGGCTACCCAGTAATCTCACCCATGTTCAAGCGCCATCTTCTGATTGCTCTCGCCGTCGTGGTTCTGGACCGCATCACCAAATGGGTGGTGGTCAAGACAATCGTGCTGGAAGACGCTATCTCCATCATTCCCGGCTTCTTCCGTCTCACGCACCTGGAAAATACCGGCGCAGCTTTCAGCCTGTTTGCTGAATCCACATCGCCTTTCAAGACCGCTCTGCTGATTACGTTTTCCGTAGCAGCTCTAGCCGTGGTAGCTTACCTGCTCTGGAAAAATCGCGATGAATTCAACATCACCACGCTTTCGCTATCGTTGATTCTGGGCGGCGCCATTGGCAATCTGTGGGACCGCCTCGCAGACGGCATGGTTACGGACTTTCTGGATTTCTATCTGGGCAATCACCACTGGCCACCATTCAATATCGCCGACAGTGCGATTGTGGTGGGCGCTCTGCTGCTCCTGACCCGCATGATGCGTGCAGAAAAGCCAGTACAAGCAGGTGGCTAAAACGAGCGTTAAGACTTTTGTTAGGCCTTTTTAGCACCCGAAAATCTGAAGGCCGTGGAAGAATTTAATCCGCCGAGCCAAAAGCTAAGAACCAAGGGCTAATGGCCAAGAGCTGAACTTCTATTTCGAATACAGCAGCTTGTAGATCATCGCATTGCGCATGATGGCCTGCACATATTCGCGCGTCTCAGTGAATGGGATTGACTCCACAAACTCTTCCACGTCACTAAAGTTGCCGTTCTTGCGCCAGTCATCCACGCGATCTTCACCGGCATTGTAGGCCGCCAGTGCGTATTGCACCTGACCATCGTAGTGGTCGACCATGTGCTTGAAGTAGCGCGTGCCAAGTTGCAGATTCGTGTTGGCCACCAGCAGTTCATCTTGAGAGAAATGTTTGACCTTCATTTCCTTGGCCAGATTTTTGCCCACGCTGGGCAGAAGCTGCATGAGTCCCATGGCATTGGCATGCGAAATGGCCGCAGGATTGAATTCAGATTCCTGGCGAATCAATGAAGCCACCAGATGCGGATCAAGCTGGTTGGCCGATGCGTCTCTGCGTAACTCTTCCCAGTAAGGACGCGGGAAAAGCTGCTCCCACACAGGCCGGGGGATCTGCGGAATCTCGGCGGCAAAATAGCCGGGAGCCGCACGCTTGAGCGTTTCAATGGAGCGTATGTAACTTCCCTGCTCGCTGTAAATATCCGCCACTGACTTGGCTTCCCACGGAGGCGAGCCCGGGCTGGCGGCCTGCATCTCTGCGACAGCAAAATCATAGAGCGCTGCGTTGGCCAGCAACTGCGCTTTTTGCGCGCGCACATTGTCTGCGGGCGGGTCCCAATCGCGCGGTGGCGCGGGTGGCGCAGGCAGTTTGTTCAAGGAAGGCAGGCTGCTGGCCGTCTCTTCACCCAGCTTTGCTACGCGTTCACGCGCGAGATTCGCATAATAGTAGTAGCGATAATTTTCCGTCAGCTTCTGGTAATAAGCACGGGCCAGCGCTTTGTCGCCTTCGTCTTCGGCGATGCGTCCGCACCAGAAGATGGCTGCGGTCACTTCGGCGGACGACGGATACAGCTCAATCTGCTCTTCAAACAATCGCTTGGCGTCATCTTTCTTGCCCATGCGATAGGTCAGCCATGCGGTCTTCCAGTGCGTGTACGGTGCAGACTTGCCATTTTTCTGCCGCTGATAAATTTCCGCGTAAAACGGTACGGCCGTTTCATAGTCGCGGCGCAGCATGTACATGTTGCCGGCGGAGAGCAGCGCGTCGGTCATCCATGTGCTGTCTGGGGCCAAAGTGCGAAGCTGCGAAACGTAGTCGCGATTTTTCTCTCCGTCATCTTTATCGCGCGAAATTTCCGCCAGAAAATAAAGCGCCTGCGCCTTGGAATCAACGCTGGTGGCCTGGTTCTGAACGATGCTTTCAAAAAGATGCTGCGCGTCATCGCGCTTGCGGGTTTTATAAAGCGCTGCGGCAAATTCAGTCTGGATATCCAGCATCTTCTCGGGCGGAGCCTGCTCTACCAGCGGACTTAGCTCATTCAATGCATCCTGATAGCGTCTTGCCTTGCTCAATAGCGTTGCACGAGTATGGTGCTGGTCAAAGCTGCCAAGCGGCTGCGCTTCACCCATGGTACGCAGTTCAATAGCTGAACCTTCCGCTTCAACGCTGGTAGGCATATCAAAATAAATTCGGCGGAAGATATCCTGCGCTTTGGGCTTGTCTCCCGCGGCGAGATAGGCGCGCGCCAGCGTGATCTCAACATCTGCCCTCAGTGGCTGGCGGTGCTTCTCCAGAAATGCAGCGGCGGCTTGCGGAGCGTTCGTCGCCAGGAGCGCATTGGCATAGAGCATGGTTACATCGCGCGACTCAAGCGAATCAGGATATTTCTGCTCAAAGCCTTCCAGCGTCTGCAAGACCGCTGCGGGATTGCTCTCACTCTGGTAGGCCACGGCATGCAGATAGTCGAGGTAGTCGCCCAGAACCGGCTCCAGCGGCCTGGCGCGGTCCCATGCGGAGCGGGCGCTTACGTAGTCTTTGTCGAGATAGTGAGCGTAGCCGATCACCAGCCACGCCAGCGGACCAGCGTCATCTTTGGCGTGCTTGCGAGCATACGCTTCCACACCTTCATAAGCCTGTGGCGTGCGATTTTCCAGAAGCTGCTGCGCCATGGGGCGCAGATCGGCAGAAGCCACAAACGCGCGTTTGATGTGCCCCAGCTTGCGCGTGGTCTGCGCTCTTTGCGCAGCCGACGCTGCCTTCTTTTTAGTGGAAGGAGTTTGCTTCTTAGCTGCCTGTCCGGAGAAAACCGCCGGCAACAGCACGAGAAGAAATGCGAGAGAAAATAAACGTCTGACCTGCACTGATTTCAACTACCGGGAAAATCCGGCGCCCATGAGTGTTGCGTCATTGTCCGCCAGAATTCTGATTAATTCCTGAGTAAAATAATCGGCGGACGCAACGGCTGACTCAGCGTAGCGCTTGTCATACATGGTCCGGCTCTTTTCAATGTCGTCTTTCAAGCGATCATACAGATCCTTGCTCTGTCTGCCTTGATCGACCTTGGCTTGATTGTATAGCTTGATTTCTTCCACCAGTAACTTGGCGAAACGCCGGGCTTTTTTCTGCAGCTCGTCTTCTTCAGTCACTGGAGCGGATGAAGCGGCTGGCGCTGCCGGAGCTGAAGCAGCAGGCGCGGCTGCAACCACTGGAGGCGGTGCTGGTGGCGAGTCTTCTGCCATGCTGCCGCCGGCTTTGCGCAACGCAGCAACTTCCAACCAGATGGCGGCAAAGCGTGTAAGCGTCTGCAGCCCGGAGGCATCGATGGCTCCGCCTTTCGCTGTGCCAGCATCGGCGTAAATCACGGCCGCTACTTTATCTTTTACGATCAGCGGCAACACCATGCATTGATCGTCTGCCGGAGCTTTCATGGTGCCGGCAAAGTTCGCATCAAATTCCTGCGTAGCGCCGCCTGCGGGATAACGACTCTGTATCGCTTTACCCACCAAACCGGAACCGGTATTCAGGCTCAGACTCTTGATGGCTTCGTTGTCGTCAAAACCAATTCCCTGCCAGCCGTTTACGGCAGAGCCTTTAACCACGAACAGGGCCACGCGTCCGGCAAAACGTGCCTCGCCTTCCAGCAGATGGCGCAGGATCTCCGCCTGCGTTCCAGACTCATGGATGGAAGCAGAAGCAGCGTTGAGAAGATCACTGGGAGAAGAGCCCGGCGCGGGCGCCATCAGCTCCAGCACCTCTACCGCGCGACGCACAATCTCTGTGCGCAGCTTGGGCAGGGCTGCGTCAAACACCTCAGCAACCGCCTCTTCAATGATGTTTTGGATTTCTATCGGACGTGGCATTCCTGGCCGCGATTATAAGCGTTCCTCAGTCAGTATAAACCCGTGAGATTACTGAAGTTTGCCACTTCTATTATCTTAGTGGTTACCCATATCTTAGTGGTTACCCAAGGTCGTTACCAGCGCGGGCAAAACGCCTAAGGCGCACCAAAACGAAACTGGTAAGGAAACGCTTACTCCACCACCAGCTTGCCGGTCATATCGTCATGGTGCGGCCCGCAGACAATGCCGCAAACAATCTTGTATTCGCCCTTGGGGGGCGATTTAAGCGTCACAATGGTCGTCTGGCCGGGGCGGACAGGCTCTTTAATGCTGAGGTCAGGCACGTCAAATCCATGCTGGACATCCGGCGTGGTGACCTCTAATTCCGTGGTCTGGCCGGCTTTTACATGGATCACTGCCGGCTCAATGGCATATTTCTTCATCACAACCTTGATGCGCTCGGCGGAAGAATTGGACTGGCGGCATCCGGTGGCCAGAAGAGAAAAGCTAAACAGGCTAAAAAAGCTCAACGTCAGCAGAAAAAGTGAGCGAGTGTTCTTCATATATAGAATCAGAGCCTTGGTGTAACAAAAAGTAACGTTCAGAGTCTTAAACTAAGTCCCGCGTAATTTATTTCGCGTACATGCCCTTTTGGGGTGCAGAACATAGTAAATTAATTTTGAGTCGGAGCGGCATGGAAACCATCCAAAAGAAGAACGAGGAAGGTCTTACCAGCGAGATGGCGCTTGTCCAGGCCGCCAAAAAAGGCGACTTGGAAGCGTTCAGCGAGCTGGTGAAGCGGTATGACAGAAATGTCTTCCGCATAGCGCAGCACATTACGCATAACGAGGAAGACGCACAGGACGTTGTCCAGGATGCATTCCTCAAGGCGTATCAGAACCTGGAGCAGTTTCAGGGTAACTCAAAGTTTTATACCTGGCTGGTTCGGATCGCCGTTAATGAAGCGTTGATGCGCCTCCGCAAACGGCGCAATGACCGGACTGTCTCGCTGGACGAAGACGTGGAGACAGAGGAAGGGTCCATACCGCGGGAAGTAGCGGATTGGTCTCCGAATCCGGAACAGCTGTACGGCACCTCGGAATTGGGCGACATCCTGAAGAAAACCATTCAGGGACTTTCGCCCGGATTTAGAACAGTGTTTGTATTGCGAGACGTGGAAGGAATGTCCACGGAGGAAACAGCGGAGATGCTGGGATTGAGCGTACCTGCGGTAAAATCCCGGCTATTACGTGCCCGCCTGCAACTCCGGGAACGTCTGGCAAAATACTTTAAGTCCCAAAAGGGCGGAGACGGCCAACAGTGAAATGCACTGAGTTCTTAAAAGAGTTGACCGATTACCTCGATGGCAAGATCACTGAGGACCTGAAAATTGAACTGGACGAACATCTGCATTGGTGCCACGAATGCCATGTGGTGATGAATACGACCCAGAAAACCATCGAAATCTACCGCGATAACAAGATTTACGAGCTCCCAGATGACCTCCGCAACCGGCTACACCAGGCCATTATGACCAAGTGCCGCAAGAGCGGGGCCGAGAAGAAATAGGCCCCAGCCACCTATATCCATCTTATTAATCAAAAACATAGGCCGCTAGTGGTGTATTTTTTACATCATTTCCCACCCGCAAAAATATACCCTTAATCCTCTCGAACCTTTTTCCAGTACCCTGAATCTAAGTAACAGTACTGCAGAACACGTTACGATATGTACATTAGGACATGTCCTGTAGTACAATATCCTTGAGTCGGCAAGTGAATGCTTCCAGGGAAACCCGAAGTTTGGGAGGATGATTAAAATGGCCAGTCTGCTTGATGTGTTGTTCGGTTGCAGCCACAAGAATTTCAGCTTTCCTATTACCAAACGGCCCGGCCAGCGGCTTTCGCCTGCTGCGCAGCTCACCGGCACCTATGTGGCCTGCCTGGGTTGTGGTAAAGAGTTCCCGTACGATTGGCACGAAATGAAGATTGTTGAGGCTAACCATTACAAACAAAATGGGTTAGCTACTAATGCCGCAGAATCTTTTGCTGGCAAATAAGCCTTGGCTTCTCAGGGCTTACTATCAAAATTTCGCAGGCGGAGGTTTCTTAACTTCTGCCTGCTCTGGTCGTTTTTTAAACTTTTGCTTTTCAATTGCTTTTTGTTCGCTATTTAGCGCGATCCAGAGTCTCACCTTTCCAGCCTCACCTTTAAATGAATTTTCAGTGAATTAATCGTTTCCTTCAGCGCACATTTTGTGTCATGATGCCTTCAGCTTCCGGAGAAATACCATGAAAATTCCCCCCGGCGGACTGAAACAGTCCCCTGATTATGGAATATTCCGACGCAGCCTGAGCCGTGAACACAACAGGCTGATGGAATCCACTTGTAAGAATTGCCGCTCCTTTGTGGCCGCCAGTGTGCGCCCTGAGTTGCTGGACTTTATTGAAAAACTTCATCTCTGTATTACGGGAAAGTTTACAGGCAGCCCGGTCACATCAGCCTGACCGGTTCATTCAGCTTGAAATACCTGAGCACCCAAAATATTACAGGCGGCCTTTGCGGGCCGCCTGTTCGTTTTAGCTGTAGTTTGAATTAATCGCGCCGCTTCAGCGTTGGGCGATCATCGCCGTCTTTGTTGTCTCCATCTTTGGAAGTAGAGGACGCCTGGCCGCGCCGCAAGCTGGGCTTATTCGGATTGGCATTCTCGTCAACTTTGTGCCGATTCTCAATTGCCGCCAGCCGCGCTTTCACGTCATTGAACTCAGAAGTCGTTTCAATGTACTGGTCTTTCGCCGGCAAAATCGTCGCAATTTCTTCCTGTGACTTGGTAATGCGGTCTGGCGTTTGCGGATGGTCAGCGAATACCTTGGCCATGGATCCTGGCTTCTTTTTTTCCTGCGCCTGGATTTTTTCAAAGAAGTTCACAAACTCATTCGGATCATAACCCGCTTTGTACATGTACTGAATGCCCAGATAGTCGGCCTCAGCCTCAAACGTACGCGAGAATTTGAGGAAGGTCATCGGCACGCCGATGCCTACTGCTTCTCTCGCGGCCAGGCCAATACCGCCGCCAACAAAGATCAGCGGAAGACTGGCGTAGTTCAGGAACTGTGCGCGTGTGAGCTGACGCGTGGTGTGGCGGGCAGCCACGTGGGCGATTTCATGCGCCATCACGCCGGCCAGTTCGGCTTCATTGTCAGCCGCCAGAATCAACCCGGAATTAACATAGAAAAAGCCGCCGGGCAGAGCCATGGCATTGATCACATCGGAATCCACCACTTTAATGGTGAAAGGCACCTTGGCGTCTGAGTTGCGCACCAGGTTTTGTCCCACGCGATTCACATACTCATTGACCACCGGATCAGTCACCATTTTCAAGCTGGCTTCAATCTGCGTGGCATAGGCCTTGCCCATACGGATTTCGCTTTCAATGGAGTACCAATCCCAGCCGGCGACTTTGCGGTTGCCGATTGCGTCAACGTCCTTTTTGCTGCCGTCATGCTTGGCTTTGGAATCTTTGTCTTTCTTCTTGTCTTTATTGCTGCTGGCATCCTGGTCAGTAGCAGGCTGGTCCTGATCGGCCGCTGGCTGCCCCTGCGATGGAGTCTGGTCCGCTGCTGCAGGCTGGCTCTTATCGCCTGCGGCTGGCTGGTGGGCCTGATTCTGGCTTTGGTCAGCTGCTGGTGTCTGCGTTTGGTCCGCTGGCTGGGTCTGGCTGCTGGGAGTCTGTGGCTTTTGTTTATCGTCCTGGGCAAAAGCTGAAGCGGACAAAGCAAGGCCCGCAACTAGGATGGATGAAAGCAATATAGAACGGAATTTCATAAGCACACTCCTGCGCGAACGGCCTTCTTGGAGGTCACATTCATTATACCGCTGGACCATTCAGATATTTTAATTGGATTTCTCCGTTGGGGATGCGATGCAAAATTTACCCCCATTGGTTATCTGGGAAAGAGTACAAATACCATCAAATTTTGGAAAAGTGGTGATCTGAGGAGAGCTTTCAGCGATCTTTGAGGCGATTTTGAGTATTTCAACCCGCTTAGCCTGCCACTCGCCACTGGAATCCTGATGGGCCGTAACCCGAACTTCCTGCCCCGAACTAAGACACTCAGAGCTGCATTTGTGGCGTTGTTCTTGAGGTATATCGTCGCCAAAAAGAATTTCCGCATGGCTCACCTCCACGCGGCGCAGCATATTGTTTTTACCCTGAATGAAAATCCAGCCCGTGGCAGCTGGAGCATTGGTGGGCGGATCAACCACTTTGCCGATGAAAGTCCCATCCGCCGCAAAGGCAGATGGAACCGCAAACAGAATCGCAAACGCCAGACTCAGTAGCCAGCATTTCATATTTATTTTGATGCCAAGCCGCTGGACGGCGTGGGCCTATCAGTCGTAATACTCAAGCCCCAGATGAGTAATGAGTGACTCACCTTTCAGGTGGCGCAGCGTATTTTTGAGCTTCATTGACTGAATAAACAGATCGTGCTCCGGATAAAGTCCCGGAACCGTCATCGGTGATTTCAGATAGAAGCTCAGCCACTCCTGCACGCCCAATCCGCGCAATTCCTGGCTGCGCTTGGCCAGATCGAGGAAGAGCACCAGGTCCAGCACAATCGGCGCAGCCAGAATCGAGTCGCGGCAAAGGAAATCCACTTTGATCTGCATCGGATAGCCGAGCCATCCGAAAATATCAATGTTGTCCCAGCCTTCTTTGTTATCGCCGCGCGGCGGGTAATAGTTGATGCGGACTTTGTGGTGAATATTGCCGTAAAGATCGGGATAAAGCTCCGGCTGGAGAATACGGTCCAGCACGGAGAGCTTCGATTCTTCTTTTGTCTTGAATGACCCTGGATCTTCCAGCACTTCGCCATCGCGATTACCCAGAATATTGGTTGAGAACCAGCCATTCAGTCCCAGCATGCGAGCTTTGAAGCCCGGCGCCAGAATGGTCTTCATCAGCGTCTGGCCGGTCTTGAAATCTTTTCCCGCGATCGGCGCATTATTGGCCTTGGAAAGCTCCATCATCACCGGAATGTCCACGGTGAGATTTGGTGCGCCATTGGCGAACGGCACGCCTTCCATCAGCGCCGCGTAGGCGTAGATCATTGACGGAGCAATTTTCGGATCATTGTCTTTTAGTCCGCGCTCAAAAGCATCGAGTGATTCATGCACTGCGCTCTGCTTGATAAAAGTTTCAGTAGACGCGCACCAGATCATCACCAGCCGGTCTGCCTTCGATTTCTTTTTGAAATCGCGGATATCGGCACGCAACTGCTCGGCCAGGTCCTTTTTGTTCCGGCCCTTCTTGATGTGTTTGCCGTCCAGCAGCTTTACGAAATTGCGATCAAACACCGCCTTGCGCGGCTTAATCGACTTCATGAAGGGCTTAATCTGGTTCAACAAATCTTTTTCCAGCACGCCGGCATTCATGGCAGCAGCGTAGGCGTCCTCTTCAAAAATGTCCCAGGCGGTAAAGACCAGGTCTTTCAAATTGGCCAGCGGGACGAATTTGTTGATCTTCGGGGAACGGTTATCCGTGCGCTTGCCCAGCCGTATGGTGCCCATCTGCGTGAGCGACCCAATGGGCTTGGCGATTCCCTTGCGAATGGCCTCCACACCGGCAATAAACGTGGTGGCCACAGCGCCCATGCCAACTATCATGATGCCGAGCTTGCCTTTTGCCGGGTCAATTTTGGTCGATTTTGTCTTTTCAGCGGAAGAAGCCATGTGTTTAAGGAACCGTCCTTGAGTTGAGTGGGAAACCTTGTATCTTCTCGTATTGAGCGAGCTTTGTAAACTACCTACCGGAAATTGCCCATTCAAAACTCAAGCGGCAGCGCTTGCACGCCCCGCAAGATCAATCCCGGCTTCCAGCGAATCTGCGCGGGAGGGCAGGCCAAACGCAACTGCGGCATGTGTTTTAGTAATGCTGTAATGGCGATTTTCGCTTCAAGCCTGGCCAGTGGAGCGCCCAGACAATAATGCGTCCCCTGTCCAAAAGACAAGTGCCGATTGTTGGCGCGCGTAATATTCAATTGGTCTGCATGCTCAAACTTATGTTCGTCGCGATTGGCCGAGGCAATCACCACATAGACCATGGCTCCGGCAGGGATGGTAACCCCGCTGAACTCGATCGGCTCCAAAGTGAAGCGCTCAGTCGCCATTTCCAGGGGCCCATCAAACCGGAGCAATTCCTCAATCGCGGACGGCATGAGTGAGAGATCGCCGCGCAAT
>DASXZE010000042.1:0-10077 GCA_036502105.1 Candidatus Angelobacter sp.
TTGATCAATCACGTATGGCCCGGGTCTCCGCTTTTGTTCATGTAGTGCTCGGTGCCTGATATTCGTTACAAGGTAATGCCGCAATGCACCAGCCATTAACTTTCAATAAATGAACGCGTTCAACTATCTCCTTGACATCGCCATTTGTGTTACTACAATATTGAACAGGTTCAAGTTGAGGCAGTGGAGAGCCGCTCAAAATGACTGGCGAAAAAACTGACAAACCGAGCACTCAGAAAACAGCAAATCCCGATCCTAGATATCCCAACAAATGGCTCTATATCATTAGTGCCGCCATTGGCGCTGGTTATGGATTGGCCGTTCGTCTCCTGGCTGGTTCGCAGAGGGAGATTCTAGCCGTCATGAGCATTGGGTTTGTCTTTTTCATGCCGTTTGCCCTGGGCTGTATTGCTGTCTATGTCGCTGAGATCCGGCGGCCACAGCGCATGCGCACATGGATCTGGCTGCCATGGCTCTCTTTGCTGGCTGCTTTGGGTGGCGCGCTGATAACTCTTCTCGAGGGTGCGATCTGCGTGATCATGCTTCTTCCCATAGGCCTGATCCTGGCCAGTCTGGGTGGAATGGTTGGCGGGTATGCTGCGCGTTACATCAAGTCGCGCAGGGCGCGAAGCCTTACGATGGCCTGCATACTGGTTTTGCCCTTTCTGTCAGGTCCTTTTGAAAAGCAGGTATTTTACGAGTGGGAAACGCGGCGCGTGGAAAACGTGATTGATATTCAGGCTCCGCCAGACGTGGTGTGGCAGAACATTGAGCGTGTGCTGGCTATCCGCAAAGAAGAACTGCCGTCATCCTGGGCGCATGCCATTGGTTTCCCTGATCCGGTTGAAGCCACGCTCTCGCATGAAGGCGTTGGCGGGGTGCGGAATGCATCGTTTGCCGGAAACGTGTTCTTTCTGGAGACGGTCGATTTATGGGAGCCCAAACAACGGCTTGGTTTTACTATCGCCGCCGAGACAGACAAAATTCCTTCCACTACGCTGGACGAGCATGTGCGCGTGGGTGGCGAATACTTTGATGTACTGCGAGGCGAATACCGGCTGGAGCCACTGGCCAAAAATCTGACACGCTTGCATCTTTCCAGCCAGCACCGGCTGTCAACCGATTTCAACTGGTACGCCCATCTCTGGACAGACGCAATTATGGCAGATCTGCAAAAGCGAATTCTGTATGTGGTGAAAGCGCGCTCTCAGGCGCAGGCCGCGGCGGACTGAAACTCACTTACCGGAGCGCTTTCCGCAAAACACAACTCTTCCGGCACCGAAGTTACAGGCAATGTCGGCAAAAGCATCGGCGCTGTGCAGGGCAATCCTGGATTTTCCGCTGCAACTGGCCACGGCTTAATCGTATTAAAGATGCGCCGACCGCGTCTTGGACGCCGCGTGGCAGACTTGGTATTGCCGGTGACATCTTTTTGCGCGCAGGCGCCGAACGTCTTCTTTGCCCGATAGATCAGCAGGCGCAGATAGCTGCGGGTAATGTTAAAGCGCCGGCAGATTTCGTCACGGTCTTGTTCTTCCAGGAACACCGCCTGCAGAATGGCGCGATCATTGGTGTCCAGGCGTTCCATCATTTTCTTTACATAATTACCGGCCTCGCCGGCGAGCACATAATCGTCCGGGCCCGAGGCATGGCTGGCCAGGTCAAATTCCGGGGCCATCTGGACCAGTCTTTTTTGCTGGCGATAGGTTTCCATCAGCACGTTATTGCACACGCCAAGCACCAGAATCTCAAACCGCTCAGGATTGCGTACTCCCTGCTTAGAGCGCAGCAGCGTAAGCACGCGCAAAAATGTCTCCTGGCGTAGATCGTGGGCCTGGTCTGTGGAGCGCAGCTTTCGGCGCAGCTTTTTGAACAGAATTGGGCCGAAATGGGAGACAAAGTGGTTTTCCGTTGAAGGGTCTCCCTGCCGCAGGGAGTTTATGTACATTGCGTTGAATTCAAATGACGAGAGTATGCTGGGGGATGCCATGTGCCCGTGCTCCTGAATATCCAAGCTTTTTGGCCGGAGTGTCCACCTGAACACCCAAACCTCACGCTTTTCTGTTTAAGAAATAAGCTTGGTTTCATTTCAAGTAGCGAGGGGAACCATAAGATTCCGCCAACAAAAGCACAAAAATTTAAATGCCATTTTTTGGCAGTTTTGTAGGTTATTTTTCAGGCAACACGCCTTACAAATAGAAACTAAATTTCACATAGCAAAAATCTTGCACTTCTGTAGCTTCGCCCTATAATTAGCCGATCTCACCCCTACAGGCGGTACCCTTGTGACAAGCGAGCCCCAAGATGTCACCCTGCTTCTGCGCCAATGGTCAGAAGGAAATGAACAGGCAGGCGATCAACTCTTTACGCTATTAATGCCAGATTTACGCCGTCTTGCTACCCGCTGCCTGAACCGCGAACGCTCTGGCCATACCATCCAGAGAAGTGACCTGATAAATGAGTGCTTTATAAAACTCTTGAATACCAGAAAAGTTGATTGGCGGAATCGTGGACATTTCTTCGCTTTAGTCAGTAGGAAGATGCGCCATATTCTGATCGACTATGCCCGCAAAAGAGGCAAGCACCAGAGAGTTCCACTAGATGGCTTGCCTGAAGGAGTCCTGGCAAAGAAGAACTGGATTGAAATTTCCGTAATGATAGACAAACTACTGGATGAGTTGGAGGAAAACGATCCAACGAAATGCAGCGTTCTGGTTTTCCGTGCCTACCTTGGTTTGAGCATAAAGGAAACAGCGGAAAAACTGGGCCTGACAGAAGCTGTGGTTGAACATGAATATCACCGAGCGCGGCGGTGGTTATTTGAAAGATTGAGTGAGGAATAATGCAGGACCGAGCAGAACAATTAATGAGCTTGGCAAAGAAGGCCCTTTTGGTTCCGGCGGAAGAGCGCACAACATTTTTGCAGGCGGCGTGCCCTCAGGATAGCGATCTTTTTGATGAAGTCTCTGAGATAGTGGAGTGGGAAGAGCGCATGGGCGACTTTATGCGCGATCCCCTGATCGAGCTGATCGACCTGGAGGGACTGGACCGCCCGTTTAGTGCGGGCCAGCTGATTGCCGATAGGTTCGAAATTCGCCGCGAAGTTGGCGACGGCGGCATGGGCGTGGTGTATGAAGCTTTTGACCGCGAACGCAAAGAACGCATCGCCATTAAATGCGCCAAGCTAGGCTATGAGCGTCTTGCGCCCGAGCTGAATGGAGCGCTGAAAGTCCGGCATGCAAACGTCTGCCAGGTGAATGATATCCATAAGGTATCCAACGATCTTGGCGAGTTTCGTTTTATTACCATGGAGTTCCTGGATGGTGAAACCCTGCAGAACAGGCTCTCCCGCGGCAAACTAAATCCTGATGAAGCAATGAAATTTGCCCGCCAGGTCTGTAGTGGATTGGCAGAAGCCCATCGCAGCGGTGTAGTTCACGGCGATCTCAAGCCTGCCAACGTAATTCTGGCCCCTGAAAAAAATTCTCCTGAAAAAAATCAAGAGCTCCGGGCGGTGATTACTGATTTTGGCCTGGCTGTAGATGAAGATGGGAATACTGACCTGCTCGGCGGCACTCCAGCCTATATGGCGCCGGAATTAAAAGAAAATGGCCGCACCTCCACCGCTTCTGACGTTTATGCGCTGGGTGTGATTTTGTATGAAATGGTCACCGGACAAAAGCCATTTCCCAAAGCTGACGCAAGCAAAAATGCCGTACCGGCAGCAGAAGACGCCATTCAACTGGTGAGACAAAGTCCAATTCCTCCCAGCAAGCTGGTAAAGCAGCTTCCCCCCATGTGGGACGAGGCCATTCTTCCTTGCCTTGCTCCTCTTCCGGAAAAAAGACCATCCGTTAAACAAGTGCTGGCCGTTCTTAACCGGAAGCCTCTATACCGCCGGCCCTGGGTTTCCATGTCCGCCATTGCCGTGCTTCTTTTTCTTACGATAGCAATGGCATCATGGCCCACAATCAAAGCTTTCTTCTGGCCCGATATCCGGCTGGCCGTTCTGCCCGTGCAGGGCCCGCCAAATCTTGTGAAACAAGGTGAAGGCATTGTGCTGGATGTCACGGAGCGCGTAAGGCGGCTGCAGAGAACGTCTGCCACCATCAGCGTGATTCCGCCATCTAAGACTGGAAGCGAGGAAGTCAATACTCCAGAAAAGGCTGGCCGCATTTTTCATGCGACGCATGCTTTGCAGCTCAAGCTCTCACGCCAGGGAAGAGATATTGTTGTTGAGCAGTCCCTGGTGGAGCTGGCGCAGCAAACGCAAGTCAGCAGCTTTTCAGCGCAATATTCCCCGCAAATGGTGGGTGATATTCCTGGAGCATTGACCGGCGCAGTCTCAAGCGCGTTGCATTTAGCACGCCCCAAGGGCACGGACGCAATTGCTCCGGCGGCAACCGTTGCCTATGATCGCGGTTTGTCCTACATGGCACGCGATTATTACAGCTATGACGAAGCCATCCAGAGCTTTCAGGAAGCTGCAGAGCAAGATCCGCACTCGCCCTTGCCGCTGGCAGGGTTGGCAGAGGCCCAGCTGGAAAAACTTGATGCTACCAAGCAAAAGGAATGGCTGAAGCGGGCGCATCAATCTTTAGAAAGCGCTGAAGCGCTCAACCGTGACTCAGTACGCGTTCTTCTGGCGGCCGGGCGCCGAAGTTTACTGGAAGGTAAATATCCCGCGGCCATGGACTACTTCAATCGTATTCTGGAGACGGAACCGCGCAATATAGATGCTCTGCAGGGACTTGGTTACGCGTGGGACGCGGAAGGCAAGGTAGAGAATGCCATCAAAAGCTATCGCCAGGCCATTGCACTGGATCCCCAACTCTATTCTTCCCATGAGGCTTTTGGCTCATTTTACTTCGATCGCGGACGCTATCAGGAGGCTGAAGAAGAATTCAGAAAGGGCATACAGCTTGCTCCTGGAAGGCCGGCGGCTTATGCCAATCTTGGCGCTGTGCTTATAGATGGACACAAATATAACGAAGCGATAGATGCTCTTATCCTTTCCCTGAAAATCAAGGAAGACCCGCAAGCGTACAACAACCTGGGTGCTGCCTATTCATTTCAGAAACGCAATGACCTGGCCGCGCAAAATTACCAAAAGGCTGTTGGATTGCAGCAGGGAAATATAGTGTACTGGCTCAATTGGGGTGATGCTGAGCGCCGCATGGGTGATTCCACGCAGGGTAATTCCAAATATCAGGAAGCGCATCGCCTGGCGCTTGCGCAATTAGAGACCAATCCGCAAAACGGAGAGGTGCTGGCGCAACTGGCCTATTCCCGAGCCCGGCTGGGAGAAAAAAACGGGGCCGCGCGTGATGCCGCGTCGGCGCTCACCATACGGCCTGGAGACAATCAGGTGATTCGTTTCGCCGTCCTTACTTATGTTGTGATAGGGGATTCGGACGGAGGTTTGAATGCTCTTAACTTTGCGACGCCAAAATTGGCAGAAGAGCTGGATGTTCATCCAGACTTGGCGGAATTCCGCCAGAATCCGCGCTTTAAAGAGTGGATAGTTAAAAAGCGCAAAGGAGAATAAAGAATGGCCCTTAGCAAACCACAAATACTCATAACCCACACTATTCGGCTGGATTGGGACCCGAATACTCAGCTGATTACAAACCCCATACAGCCCACAATGAATGTTGGCGATACAGTAACGGTAGCAGGCGCTTACGGCAAGAAGGCGATGATAAAGTTCCTGTCGCCATTCGGAGACGCCGTGGTAACAGTGAAAGAGGGTGACGTGTTCACGTTGCTCACCGGGGGCATTTACCAGTTCCAATGTTTTATCGATGACCAGCAGGCAAAGAACGGCGGAGCGGTGGAAGTGGTGCCTCACAGACCGTAAACGGTTTTCCAGGCCCCCAGAAGTCATGATGTTGAGTAACGTATGTCGACGGAATGCTAGATGTAGCTGCCAGCGATGATCAGTGCAGTGCCCAAGAACTCCTCTCAATGAAAGATTCATTTTGCGGAGAAGGTTAAAGTTATAGAGACGGCCTCCGGGATACGCCGTCTCTTATTTTTTGTCTGTACGAGTCGGGCGTCTGTAAGGCCAAAAACTTAATCTCCACGGCTGGCCTGCCTCGGTCAGTCGGGCATGCTAAACTAAGCGCCGCAAAGGCCCATTCTTTTAATTGCGAGCGCCCATGCCTGTGAAAATTGTTCCCATGATTCACGTTCCTGATGTCAGCGCCACGGCTGAATGGTATGCCTCCATTGGATTTGAGCTGGTGCGCCAAAATGTAGAAGACGGTGAGACGAACTGGGCACTGCTCAGACTGGGAGGAAGCGAACTCATGCTCAGCAGTGGCGGCCAGCCAAGCGCGGCCCATCGGCGTGAATTTGATTTATATATTCACATCAATCAAGTTGATCAACGGTTTGCCCAGTTGAAAGACAAAGCCCAGATCGTGGAGCCGCTACATGACACGTTTTATGGCATGCGGGAATTCATCATTCGCGATAACAATGGGTTCTGGATTGCCTTTGGACAGCCGGTAAAAAGCTGACTCGTCACCTCCGCGTAACGCGTGATAAGAATGGCTTTTCTTATTTACCACACCGCTCATTCGCTCATTTCCTGATCTGCGTTTCTCTGCGCAAATCTGCGGCAAAGCACTTCCGCGTCGCCAACCGCTCACTCTCTCTGATAGGCTTAACCGCAATATCCGGCGATGAATGATTCCCCCACAGCCATTGAATTCGTGAACGTCACCTACCGCATCAGCGGTAATCGCACTCTTATCTCTGATCTCAACCTGAGCATACGCCGTGGTGAAACGCTTATGCTGCTGGGACGCAGCGGTTCTGGCAAGACCACTACGCTCAAGCTGATCAATCGTCTGCTGGAGCAGACCGCTGGCAAGGTTCTGGTGGATGGCCGCTCCACCGCTGAGTGGGACGTGATCCAACTGCGCCGCCATATTGGTTATGCCATTCAGGAAGCGGGGCTCTTTCCGCATTACACGGTAAAGAAAAACGTCGCGCTGGTGCCTCGGCTTGAGCACTGGGACGCGGCGCGTATTGATGCGCGGGTGCGTGAAGTCTTGCAGTTGGTCGGCCTGCCTTATGAGCAGTATGCTGAGCGCTATCCCAACCAGCTTTCTGGCGGACAACGCCAGCGCGTAGGCCTGGCGCGCGCTCTGGCGGCTGATCCGCAAATTCTTTTGATGGATGAGCCCTTTGGCGCGCTGGATCCTATAACCCGCGCTGAGTTGCAGCATGAATTTATTGAGCTCAGGAAGAAGCTGAGCAAGACCGTGGTATTTGTTACGCATGACGTGGCGGAGGCGCTGCTGCTGGGTGACCGGATTGCCTTAATGGATTCCGGCAAGCTCAAAGGAGTTTTTTCACCCGCGGAATTCCTGCGTTCCACTGACGAACTGGTCCAGCCGTATATCGCCGCGTTTCGCGCTGGATATCAACTTCTCGACGCTCAATCCTTGGAAAATAAATCCATGGAGACTAAATCATGACAGCAAATTCTGAACCACCCGGAGCCTAGCGCATGTCATTGCCAGGTTTTTTTCTAGCGCACAAACGCGAAGTGCTCACGCTCACCGCCGAGCATCTGTGGCTGGTGGGAGTCTCCATGCTGCTGGCTGTGGCTATTGGTGTGCCGCTGGGCATTCTTCTGAGCCGTCGTCCGGCATGGAAAACTGTGGTGCTGGGCGGCAGCAACATCATGCAGACCATTCCCAGCCTGGCGCTGTTTGGCTTGCTGCTGCCGGTGCCGTGGATTGGCGCACGCGCTGACCGGCTGGCGATTCTGGCGCTCACCATGTATGCGCTGCTTCCCGTGGTGCGGAATACGTATGTTGGGATTGCGGGAGTGGATGCGCCGGTGCGCGAGGCCGCCATTGGCATGGGACTCACGCCCTGGCAATTGCTATGGCAGGTGGAGTTGCCGCTGGCATCGAACGTGATTGTTGCCGGCATTCGCACAGCGACTGTCATCACGGTGGGCGTTGCGACGATTGCTGCGGCCATTGGCGCGGGCGGATTGGGTGAATTTATTTTTCGCGGGCTGGCGATGGTGGACAACAACGTGATTCTTGCCGGCGCTATTCCTGCCGCGCTCATGGCGCTTTCCGCTGACATGCTGCTGGCCGCCATTCAGCGCACGCTGGTCCGGACGCACCACTAATGGACCGCCGCAGCTTTCTCTCCGGGCTGGCGCTGCTGATGGCTGGCTGTATGCCCAAAGCTTCGGGACTTTCCGTGGGCTCCAAGAATTTTACCGAGCAACTTGTGCTGGGAGAGTTGCTGGCGCAGTCACTGGGCCGCGTAACTTCCTTGCCCATCGACAAGCGTTTCTATCTCGCCGGATCTTATATCTGCCATCAGGCGCTGCTGGCCGGACGCATTGATATGTATGTGGAATACAGCGGAACGGCGCTGGTGGCGATCCTGAAAGAGCCGCCCTCATTCGATCACGCCGCGGTTTTTAATACGGTGAAAAATCTTTATGCGCAAAGATTCGGTCTGGAAGTTTTGCCTTCGCTTGGATTCGATAACACGTTTGCCATGGTCATGCGCGGCAGTGACGCGCGCCGGCTGAAGCTGAAGACGCTTTCAGATGCAACGGCTGTTGCTCCGCAACTGCGCCTGGGCGTGGGCTATGAATTTCTTGAACGTCCGGATGGTTTCAAAGGGCTAGCTGGCAAATACAATCTCAAATTCGCGGAAGCGCCACGCGTGATGGATCTGGGCTTGCTTTATCGGGCACTCGAAAATAATCAGGTGGATATGGTTGCAGGCTCAAACACTGACGGACTGATTGCCGCGCTCGATCTCGTGGTATTGGAAGACGATCTGCATTATTTTCCACCCTATGATGCTGTGCCCATTGTGCGTCGGCAGACGCTGGAGCGCCATCCGGAAGCTGGCAAGGCGCTCAACGCTCTCAGCGGACGCATTACCGCAGAAGATATGCGGCACATGAACTACGCGGTGGATGGAGAGAAGAAAGACGCTGAGGCCGTGGTCCGCGACTTTCTGGCGCAGAAGAATTTCCTGCCGCGCGCAGGTGGCTAACGTCGTCGGTCAGGCTGCTGGCTTGGTGCGTTGAACCAAATGCTGGAGGTTTTGCTTCAGTGTCCGCCAGGCAAACAGTTGCAGCGGGCTGCCAGCAAAGGCCTGGGCAATGGCAAAGACATTCATGGGATGAAAATGGCCTTCATTCACCACGGCGTAAACAGGCTCAGAGTAATGCGGGCGGAACTTGTATTTGTAATGCTCCAGCCCCTTGAAGTTATAAAGAGAATTTGCTGTCAGGCGCATGAAGCGGAAGAGGCCGCGCAGCCACAGCGGGCCGGGTTCTCCCAGGGCAAGCACGCGGTCAGAGAGCGGCACAAGTCCCATGGTGATTTCTTTATAGCCTTCCGCCGCGAAGACTGACATGGCTGAATGCACCAGAAGCTCGCTGGTGCCGAGCGGCGCTCGCGCGCCGTGAGCCCATTGTTCAAAGAGCCATCCATCACGGTTGGGCATGGGCGTACAAAGCAGGTAGCCGATGAGATGACCATTGCGCCAGGCGACAAAGAGCCGCCGGTCATTGATTTGACCAAAGATGAGTTGCCCAAAAAGATCGGGCTCAATCAGAAAATGCAGAGGCGGCAGGTGCTTGCGCTTGAGCCATTGCTGGCGGATATCGCGCAGATCGTGGGAATCGGCGGCAGCACTCGCGGGCATTTCCACTACGTCAATGCCTTTATTTCTGGCGCGGGCAATCTGGTAACGCAGTGAAGAATCTTTTTTTACGATCAAATGCCAGTCTGCGGGATTCCAATACGGCAGCGAGCCAATGGCCGCGATGGAGTGCGTGGCGGAATGATTCACTACGCTGGCGAATCGCGGGCCCACATGAAAGTAGCAGACGCGCTCCCCTGCCTGCGTGACTTCAGCTTCAAATTCATTGATGACTTCAGGCATTCTTGCGGGACTGCAGACAGGCGCTCCGGCCACAACGCGTATGCGGTTGCAAACGACATAACCGATCACAGCATCGCGCTGGCTACTGAACCAATGCTTTATTCCGGGATTCAGTATCTGGTAAGCGAT
>DASXZE010000043.1:0-6772 GCA_036502105.1 Candidatus Angelobacter sp.
GCAACCGCGCAATACGGCGATAGACAGGTCAGCAGAGCCAGGCTGGAATTTGCCAATGACAATTCAGCCAAGATCGCCTGGACCTCAAGGCACGGCGAGGATCTGGTTTTGCAGTACAGCACCGATCCTAATAACTTCAATCTGGCAGTGGATGCCATTGAGCACCGTGGCGGCGACAATCACCGCGGCACTCTGGTCAATCTGCGGCCTCACACCGTTTATTACGTCCGTATGACTGACAAGCGCGGCCAGCCCGTAGGCCCGGTATTTTCATTCAGGACTACCGGCCGTCGCGAGCAGCCCATACACGAGCAACCCCTTGAACCAGCTCGCTAACCTCTTTCTTCGCCCTGCCGCTTTTCCCGCGGCAGGGTGAGAGCAAGAGTCCACACCGAAGTTCTATCCGCGTTTAATCCCAGGATTCTCCCACCTCGATCCGCCATCCCGAATCCGAGCACACACATGAAAGAGTGCACAGACCGAAGCTCTCTCCGCGTTTAATCCCAGGATTCTTCCCCCCTAGATTCCGCCATCCCGAATCCGAGCACGCGCATGAAAGAGTTATCTTGTAAATCCTGGCGCGAAGGTGAGGGATCTGCTCCGCCGCTCTCGTGTGTAGCCAGTACTCTGGCTCTAAACTCTTGCACCTCCCGCCGTTTCGCCAGGTTTCCCGACGCCCAGCTTTCCCGATTTCCGATCAGTGTTTATCCATGTAAATCAGTGGTAAGCCTTTGTCTCTCAATTTCGGCGATCTTTGCCAATTGGTATTTTTGGCAATGTTTTCTGGTCTGCGGTAAACCCTTGCCTTTCCTCCGTGTTCCTTCGTGTCCTTTGTGGTTGAAGCCTTTGCCTTTTCCTGATCCGCGCTCATCCGCGTAAATCCGCGGTAAAGCTCTTGCCTTTCCGATCACCAGATCACCCGATCACGCGCGATCACCCGATCTTCCCTCTCAGCTCCACCACTTCCACCGGACAATCCCTCCAATTGTGCTCCCAGCACACAATCAAATCGCACCCTTCCGGATCGTGGTTATGCTTTAAAAAGTTCCTGCTCTCATATTCAAATTCAATCTTCACCAGCTGATATCGCCCCGGCGCAATCAACCGTATCGCCTCACAATCTGGAAACTCTGTCTGTATCCGCAAGATCATGAATCCAAGCCGCTCTGCCATCGCGCCAAACAGACACACCACGCCACTCTCATTGGTCGGCGCATAAACATGCGCGTGTGTCGCAATCACCATTCCGTAGACAGGCCGGTTTTCGCCGCTCACCGCACACACCATGGCGGACAACGTGGCCTGTCCGCCCAGTCCCCCACTCAATCCCCCGCCTGGTCCCCCGCCCGGTAGTCCATCTGGCCCTCCATCCAGGCTTCTTTCAAGACTTCTTCCAAGGCTTCTTTCAGGACTTCTTTCAAAATGCCCGCCCAATTTTCCTGATGCTCCGCTTCTTTGTTCTTCCACCAGCTGCATCACATCGCTCCACTCCGTAGCCAGCCCACTCTTCTCCGCATACAACTTCAGCGCCCCCGGAACCTGTGACCAGGTGCCAAAACGAGATGAAAGCGGCTTCTCGCTGTAGCTGCTGTTCTGCTCATATTCAAAAACCGTAGGCAGCTTCTTCAGCTGGCGCACCACCCCCGCCCAATCTTCAAATAACCGGCCCATCTCCAGCTTTCTGCCCCGCTCCGGAACCTCCAGATTGCAAGCCTCCAGCGCTGCCGCGTAATTGCCAAAGTGCTTCCTGATTTCAACTCGGTCGATTCGCTCATGCTGAATCAACTCCGCAACGGTCGGCACCCGGCCCAGCTTCTCCGCGCACCCCAAAATGGCTGCTATCACCTCTACCTTCGACGTATTTCGCCTGTTCATCTTTTTCTCTCCAATAAAAAAGCCACCGCTAAGGTGGCTGCTGATTTTAAAATCACAAAAATTGTGGACCGCAGGCGCCCTCGCCTGCGTTTTGGGTTTGATTTTGATTTTGTGGCACAGAGCCTGCCCTTGAGCTTGCCGAAGGGCGACCTCGCCTGCGTCTTGAATTGGATCTGATTTCTGTGGCACAGGCACTGTTGCCCTGTGGGGGTGTGTTGTGGCTCTTGCTTTTGCAGTTGGTCTACAAAAATTCTTAGATTGTGAAGGTTGTTGGCAGGGAATCAACAGAAGCCAAGAGCTAAGGGCCAAAGGCTATTTTCGCTAATTGCCAATGGCTAATTGCTAAAGGCTGGTTTCAAGCACACTTCTTCCGCCAGAAATGAAGGTGGGAATAGCAAGGGAAGCCAAAGGAGATTGGCTTGGTAGCCCACCGACATCGGGGAGGAACTGGATACAAAAGCTAAAGGCCAAAGGCTAATAGCTAAGGGCTCCTCCAGGTTGCAGGCCTTTCTGGGTCCCTTCTGCCCCATGGCAAAAGCCCGTCCCACCGGCGCCGCTCCCGGTCAATCTTTCATAGTCTACGAAATTTAAACCAATATGTCAAGAGACATTGTCTAGTTACGCAGATGTTTTTTTAGGCCCGAATCTCAAGCTTTTACAAGGTTCGTATTCAAATACTTACAAGGTTCGTATTCAAGTGCTTTACAAGGTTCGTATTCAAGTGCTTTACAAGGTTCGTATCAGGGCACGACTTTAGTCGTGCCGTACCAGGCTAATTTTGAACGGCTTTAGCCGCTGCCAACAACTCAGCAATCGATCAAGAATCGCAACCCACCACACAGCGGATGCCCCATCCTTCGCTGGTTTTGCGAAGGGTGGGGTTAACGAACTGCTCCTAACCGCAAAACAGAAAATCATATCAAGACCAAATAAACCCAAGTCCCGGCAGGGACGCCCGATAATAGCCCGGTACGTCGCCGATGCGAGCAACGCGAGCTGAGGCGTAAGTGCCGGGTAAGCAAAAGAAAAAAACCCTTCCGCTCTGCCGAAGGCCCGCGCGCAGCAAAGCGGAGCGCGCATCTTTTCCTGGTCCGCGCAGATCCGCGGCAAATTCCCGCCTTTTCCGATCACCCGATTTCCCGATCACGCGCGATCACGCGATCTCGTTCCAACCTACTTCCCTGTTTCCTTCTTCGGCGCGGTAGCCAGGCTGGCCGCAATCTGCTTGAACGCCTCATCATTCCGTATCCGGTCAAACGTCGGATCATCGAGCGCTTTGGAACTTTTCAGCCCTTTGTCCATGGCTCTCTTTAAGTCCTGGATGGCCTGCTTCTTTTCGCCCAGCTGCGCATGCGCAGTAGCCAGCAGATACGTGGCCCATACACTATCCGGCTCAATCAATTCACACGCGCGGAACATCTCTTTGGCGGATGAATAATCTTTCTTCAGCATTTCCTGCTGGCCGTTTTCCACGGCGAACGCAAAGGCAGACGCCATGCCGCGTGCGGTGGCATTTTTGCGTGCAGCATCAGAGCCTTGCTTCTGATCGCGATTCGCGCTCCTGGCTGCCGCATCCAGCTGGGCAAAAAGAGCTTCGCGATTGTCCGGCATGTCTCCAATGCCCGCCACCAGGTTGCCCAGCTTGGTCGCAACTTCATCCTGCATATCCAGCGTGGCTTTTTCATTCTTTTTGGCCTTGCGGAATGCCTCCGAATCCCCCAGCGATTGAACCAGCGCTTCCTGCTCTTTTACGTCGCGGAAAGTCCTGAAGTCCGCAACAATCTCGCGATAGTCGCGCACCGCCGCCACAACATCGCCAGAGCTCTGCGCCGCTTGCGCTTCCGCCACGCGCTCATCAAATTGTTTGCCCAGAAACTCTTTATCTACCGGCGCAGTCCCGCGTGCCATGGCCCGCACCTGCATCCAGGCCAGCGCCTGCTCGGCATATTCTTTGGGCATCCATCCGTGCTCGCCCTCAAAAATCACCAGCCGGCTCACCGCGCTGTTTTTCTCCAGCGCGTCTTTGAGATGGACCATCTCGGGATAGTTAAAATCATGCGTAGCGCTGATCAGAAACCAGTCAGTCACCTCCGGCCCCGGCGTGGCGACGCCCGACGGCAATCCGCCAACGCAGGCAATCACGCCCGCAATACAACTCTTGCAATTAATCGCAATCGACGTGGCTACCCGCGCGCCGCCCGAGACTCCCGTCAGATAAACCCGCCGCTGGTCCACCGAGTAATGCTCTTTTATGTCCGCGCCCAGCAGCCGCACGGCCGCCGACGGGTCCTCAAAATTGCGCGAGTTATTGCTGCCGACAACAATGAATCCATATTTCTCCGCCGCCTCATGAAAGAGATTCACTGAAGTTTCTCCGCGCGCAAAAGCATCAAACGCTATCAGCAGAGGCCAGCGTTTGGCCGGAGAATAGTTTGAAGGAAGATAAAGCGCGTAGCTGTTTGTGGGATCGGCCGTCACCGGCACTGAAGCATGCACCACGCCCGGCGTTGGCGTTTGCGGATACGCCGCAATCGCCACTCCGCTGACCATCACTACCCACAGGACCCAACGCAACATATATTTATTCTGACGGATGCCGCCGCTAAATGTCATCTACTCTCACCCTAAGGCCAGCATCTCTCGAATCGCGCGCGGCCACCGCAACCGCGATCACAAACGGTATAATCTGCTATCACAGCCCTGCCCGCACGGCTCATCAATTAGCGGCTCATTGAATTAGCAGCTCATCAGAAAGAGAGAGATTACATGTTTAAACGGCGACACATTCACGCAGCCCTGGTTCTGCTGCTCGTATTTTTGGGCGCAACCCAGATGCAGGCCCAGCAAGCTGCACCGGCCACTAAACCGCGCCGCTTTCTGATGTGGAAAGCCACCTCGCCCACGGCCACTGTTTATCTGGTGGGCTCCATCCATCTGGGCGACAGCAGCATGTATCCGCTGCCCAAAGAAGTTGAAGCCGCTTTTAACGCCGCCAAAGTATTGACCGTGGAGGTCAACATCAAGAATGTTGACCAGGCGAAAGCCATAGGCCTGATCCAGCAATATGGCATGTATGCCGGCGACGACTCACTCACCAAGCATCTCTCGCCTGAAACCGCCGCCCTGCTCGATACCTACTGCACGGAGCACAGTGTCCCCAAGGCTGCTCTTGAGAAAATGAAACCATGGATAGCCGCTGTAACCATTGCCGCCATGTCATGGCAGCAGGCCGGTGAAGACCCAACGCTGGGAATTGACGTGCACTTCCTGGACGAGCGGCAGCCATCGCAGCGCATAGATGAATTGGAAACCATGGAATCGCAGCTCTCCGTCTTTGCCACCGCGAGTGACGAGGAACAGCAGGCTCTGCTACTCACCACGCTGAAAGACGGCGAAAAAGCCAAAGAAATGCTCAAACGCCTGCTCGACGCCTACAACGCCGGCGATCCGGACGCCTTGCAAAAGATCATGGACGAAGAAAGCGACATGGGCACAACGTCGCTGACGAAAAAACTCCTGGACGACCGCAACGTTGTCATGACTTCCAAAATTGACGAATACCTCAAAGGCAAAGATCCCATCTTTGTAGTAGTGGGTGCGGCCCACATTGTGGGTCCCAAGGGTATAGCCAAGGCCCTGCGGGACAAAGGCTACAAAGTGGAGCAGGTAACGCTGGAAGCAAAGTAGCTGAACAAGTTAGATGTTATCTTTAAAGTAACGCCGACGCGAGACTGAGCGCCGACGCGTAAACGAGCAACGCTGGCCGCGAATCGTTGGGAACCATGCCAATTGAAGTCCAGAAAAACGAAACGCTGAGAAGCGACGTCCTCAAGAAACTTTTTGAGCAGCATTTCCGCAGACCGCCGGAGCACGTGCAGCCATTGCAAGGCGAGCTAGGCGGCTCAGGACGCACCATCGTCCGCCTCGCCGCCGGTAGTCAAAGCGCCATCGGCATTCTTTATGACGTGCGTGAAGAGAATGTTGCTTTTCTTGAATTCTCGCGGCACTTTCTGCGGCACGGCCTGCCCGTTCCGCAGATCTACGCCGACGATCTCTCCCGCGGCGCTTATCTTGAAGAAGACCTGGGCAACACCACGCTGTTTGAATTTCTGGTAAAGAATCGCGCGGGCGATGACATTGCGCCCGCCGTGATTGAAGCGTATCGCAAAGTCGTGGCCACGTTGCCGCGCTTCCAGATTGAAGCTGGAAAAGACCTGAACTATTTCAAATATTATTTTCTGCGGCTCGCCGGTATTCCCTTCAATGAACAGGCGCTGGAAAACGATTTCAGCCGGCTTACAAAATTTCTGTTGACCGCTCCGCGCGACTATTTTCTCTATCGTGACTACCAATCCCGCAACGTAATGCTGCGTGACGGCCAGCCGACTTTCCTGGACTACCAGGGTGGAAGAAAAGGCGCGCTCCACTATGACATTGCTTCCCTGCTCTATGACGCCAAGGCTGACCTGCCTCCAGCGCTGCGCCAGAACTTGCTCGATCACTATATTGAAACGCTGCAAAGCTTCATTGAAATCACCCGCGATGCCTTCATGCAACACTACTATGCATTCGTTTATGTCCGCATTTTGCAGGCGCTCGGTGCATACGGCTTTCGCGGATTCTATGAACGCAAGTCCCACTTCCTGCAAAGCGTGCCGTACGCGGTAAAGAATCTGCGCTGGCTCCTGGAGCATGCCACTTTGCCTATCGCTCTGCCTGCGCTCACAGCGGCCTTCAAAAATATTGTAACGTCAGAAAAGCTTCTGGCCATGGCAGCCGTGCCAAAAAAACAAAACATCGCCTCCATTGAAGACGCGCCAGCCGCGCAGACAGAAAAGCTGGAGGTACGAGTCTCTAGTTTCTCGTTCCATCGCGGCGGACCGCCTAAAGACGAAAG
>DASXZE010000044.1:0-12022 GCA_036502105.1 Candidatus Angelobacter sp.
CCTGGAAAATATTCCTGACGTGCGTGACATTCAGACCGAGCGCAACCTGCTCGTCTCCATGGGCGCCGACGTTGAACTGGGTTATGGCCGCGCCTCGCATCGCACCACCATCTCCTGCGGCAATCTTGGAAACCCTGAAGCCGCGTATGAGTTGGTCAAGACCATGCGTGCTTCCACACTTGTTCTAGGCCCGCTCGTCGCCCGTATGGGACGTGCCCGTGTTTCTCAGCCCGGCGGCTGTGCAATCGGTGCCCGTCCAATTGATCTGCACTTGAAAGGCCTGGAGCGTCTCGGCGCAACCATCAAGCAGGAACACGGATACATTGAAGCCAGCGCAGACCGCCTGCACGGCGGACATATTATTTTTGACAAGATCACCGTCACCGGCACAGAAGATCTAATGATGGCCGCCACGCTCGCCGACGGCGAAACCATCATGGAAAATTGCGCCCGCGAGCCTGAAGTCATCGACCTGGCTGCCTTGCTCACAAAAATGGGCGCACGGATTGTAGGCGCTGGCACATCCACCATTCGCATTCAAGGCGTGGAAAAACTCCACGGCGCACGGCACCGCATTATTCCTGATCGCATAGAGGCTGGCACATTTGTGATTGCCGCCGTGCTCACCGGAGGCGATCTCACGCTCACCAACTGTGATCCCACGCATCTGGGTTCACTGATTCAAAAGCTGGAAGAAACGGGAATCAAAATCAGCGCCAGCGGAGACTCGCTGCGCGTCACCAACGGCCATCAGCTCACGGCAGCCGATATCAGTACAGAAGAATATCCCGGCTTCCCCACAGACATGCAGGCCCAATACATGACTCTGGCTACACAAGCCCAGGGCACGTCGATCATCACGGAAAATATTTTTGAGAATCGCTTCATGCACGCCCATGAACTCGTGCGCATGGGGGCTAATATTCGCGTAGAAGGCCGCCGCGCCATTGTTCGCGGAAAAACTCTGCTCAGCGCGGCAGCGGTCCAATGCTCTGATCTTCGCGCTTCGGCCTCGCTGGTAATTGCCGCTCTCGTCGCCGACGGCGAAACCATCCTAGACCGCGTTTACCACATTGATCGCGGCTATGAGCGCATTGAAGAAAAACTGAAAGGCGTAGGCGCGCAAATTCGCCGCATCGGAGAAATCCTGCCTAAGCGCGCGCAGGCACCCAGCGTCGTGGCATAAAAAATCAAAATACGAATGAATTAAAAAAGGCACAGCATTTTGCTGTGCCCTTAATTTTTTATTCCTAAAAATCACTTTCCTCAAACTATGCGCCATTCCGAAGGCGAAACACGCATCACAAACAGCATATTTCATGCGCTTTCGTGAAGCCGAGGAACCTGCTCCGCCCATGTTTACGGAAATAGAAGTTCAATCGTTGCTAATACATCTGGTAGCCCTAAAGAGAGCAGAGCAGATCCCTCGCTTCAGCCAACCTCGCCGAAAATAATGTCGTTTAGGCTCAGGATGGCATCTGGTTAACACGTACTTCCTGAATCACTCCAAACTCCTACCGCTCCACCTTCACCGGATACTTAAGCGACGCATACCAATCGCCGCGCCCTTGCGGCGTGAGATCAAGCACGTTGTAAACCGGACACAACAAATCCTCGCCCCGCTCCCGGATCTCCTGTGACACCCAGGGACGCTGCGTATAAAAATGCCGAATCGTTCCATCACTCTCTTTGGTAAACACTGATACTGCTGAATCCTGGTTGCCGTCGCGGTCTTCACTGCCCATATCGAATCTAAAAGTATTGGTCCCGCAGCTCAGGAGCCGCAAATTGTCCCATCCCTGCCTTCGCGCGTGGTCACGCAACGCTTTCGGATCGGCTGCTGCCACAATCGCCACATCAACATTCTGCGCCAGATGGTGCGCCACGCCGTTCAAGCCATCAATAAACATGGTGCACATGGGACACGGACTGGTATTTTTCTTGCCGAACATGAACTGATACAAAATCAATGACCGATTCGGCGCCGTGAAGAGCTCGCTCATACGCACCGTCTTCACAGGCTCATCGCCCGCATTCAAATCCGCCGGGCCTTCCTGAAAAATATAATCCTGCATCGTCGCGCCCTTGGGCAATTCCCGACGCATCGCCGCCACGCGCTCAATCTGGCGCATCATCTCAATTTCCGCCGCACGCAGTTCGTCACGCTTGGCCAGATATTCGGCAGGCTCATTCTTCAAATTTGTTACCAGGAATGTGTCTTGAATTATTTCAAACGACATCGGAAATCTCCTCAAAATAGCTATCTCTTTTGATTGTAATAATCTGGGACGAATTGCGAGCTCCTGCCTTCCCGATATGGAACGGACCTGCATTTTTATTAGCGATTTTTTATCTCTTCCAATTGCCTGCGCCGTACCATTTAGTTCTTAGCTTCACACACGAAGACAAATTAAAGCGACCAGAAGATGCCAGCCCCCAGCCAAAGCTTCGGTACCGCGGACAGCCAAAACAACGCCCGCCCTGACAGCGCAGAACCTTTGCCGCTGTTCCGCCCGGAAGCGGTCCTCGCCCAGCAGCAGAAATTCTACGGCGAGATTGTTCTCATCCGTCCTCTTTCTCTGATGCTGCTCAGCTGGTTCGCCCTGGGCATTACAGCCGCTGTCTTTGGATTTCTTTTTCTTGGCCACTACACTGAGCGGGCACACGTGTCCGGCGTAATCGCCCTCAGCCCAGCCGCTGACTCGCCCGCTGCAAAAGTTCTTGAAGCTTCACTCTTTGTGCCGGGTCGCCTGATTGGCCGGTTGCATCCTGGCAGTCAATTTACGTTGCACTGTGAAGCTTGCTCCACGCCATTTTCACAACAGACCGGAACAGTTCTTGCAATCCCCAATGCACCTCTGGGCTCTGCGGAACTTTCTCAAATAGATTCGAGCATGTCTGGGTCTGCGGATAAAAGCCCAGCAGACAAAGGCCCGGTCTACAAAATCACAGTGTCGCTCCCGCCACAGGCGGCACTTGTCTCGCAGCTGAACCCTTCGCCGCAAACGGGAATGAAAGTGGAAGCCGATATCCCTTTGGGGCGCAAACCTTTAATCAAGTGGTTCTTCGAGCGGTCTGCCAGCTAGCAAGATCAAAAGACCGCAGGGCCGGGTACCGATCAACGCCGGGTACTCACAAAAAGGTTACTTGCTGAATGAAATTCTCTTTGGGAAAGAAACTGCCGCTCGTCTTCCAGACTGAAGCAGCCGAATGCGGGCTCGCTTGTCTCGCCATGATCGCCGGCTACCACGGTGCGCAGATTGACTTGCAAGCGCTGCGGCAACGCTTTTCTCTCTCCCTGCGTGGCGCCACGCTGTCTCACATTATCCGCTTTGCCAGCGCGCTTGATCTCACCGGACGCCCGCTCCGCGCCGAGCTTGAAGACCTGACTTATCTCAAGACGCCTTGTATACTCCACTGGAAGATGGACCACTTTGTGGTCCTGAAAAAAGTAACCCGCAAATACATCTACCTGCACGATCCCTCCACCGGCCCCAAACGAATCACCTTTGCTGAAGCCAGCCGCTATTTCACCGGCGTGGCATTGGAGCTTACGCCCACAGCAAGCTTCACGCCGCGCGACGAACGCCACCCGTTGCGTCTGCGTGATCTCATTGGCCGCGTCACCGGCTTAAAGCGCGCGTTGGGGCAAATCTTTGTCCTCGCCGCTGCTCTTGAATTGTTCTCCATCGTCAGTCCTCTGTTTCTACAGCTCACCGTGGATAAAGTGCTGGCCGTGTTTGATCGCAATCTGCTCGCCACGTTGGCCATCGGCTTCATGCTGCTGATTGCCCTTCAGTCATTTATTGGCGCGCTGCGCAGTTGGACAACTCTCTATTTCGGCACCTCGCTCAAAATCCAGTGGTATGCCAATTTGTTTTCACACTTGGTCCGACTGCCAGTTTCATTCTTTGAGAAACGCTATTTTGGTGACATCCTCTCGCGCTTCGATGGTGCTGAGGCCATCCAGCGCACGCTAACCAACAACTTTATTGAAGCTGTGCTCGACGGACTGATCTCCGTCTTTGTTCTGGCCGTAATGTTTTTTTATAGCCGCACACTGGCTCTGGTCGTTATCGCCAGCGTGGTCATCTACGTAGCGCTGCGCAACCTCGCCTATCTTCCCCTGCGGCGCTCCATGGAAGAACAGATTGTGCGTCTCTCACGCCAGCAGGGCTTCATGATTGAGACGCTGCGCGGCATACGCACCATCAAAGTGCTGGGCCGTGAAGACACGCGCAAAACACGCTGGATGAACCTGCTCGTGGACTCAACCAACGCCCAGGTTGCCACGGAAAAACTTACATTGCTTTTCAAAGCCGCCAACGGGCTGATCTTCGGCTTGCAATCCGTTGCCGTGGTCTGGCTGGGCGCGCTTCTGGTTCTCGGCAACAAATTCAGCGTCGGCATGCTGTTCGCTTTCGTCGCGTATCAAGAGCAGTTCAAGGCCCGGATCACCAATCTTGTAGATCGCTTCTTTGAGTTCCGCATGCTCTCTCTGCAAGTCCAGCGGCTTGCGGACGTAGTTCTGGAAAAGCCCGAACCATCCCTGCTCGTCTCCACTGGCGCTGAGATAGAAGACGCATCCATTGACGTAAAACATCTCTACTTCCGCTATTCCGATACCGAGCCATGGCTGCTGGAAGATGTCAGCTTTCGCATTTTTCCTGGCGAATGCGTAGCCATTGTCGGCGCGTCTGGCGCAGGCAAATCAACACTGCTCAAGCTGATGGCCGGCCTGCTGCATCCGCAGGCTGGTGACGTCATCGTCAACGGACATTCTGTCTGCGCCAGCCGCGCCTCTGTTCTGGGAAACGTTGGCTTTGTCCTGCAGGATGATTCTCTTTTTGCCGGGACCATCGCAGACAATATCGCCTTCGTCGCCGATACCGCCGACATGGCGCGCGTTGAGGAATGCGCACGCCTCGCCTGCCTTGACGAAGAAATCAACGCCATGCACATGGGCTACAACACGCTGATTGGCGATATGGGCTCTGCACTTTCTGGCGGCCAGCAGCAGCGTCTGCTACTCGCACGCGCGTTGTATCAGCGGCCTTCCATCTTGATCCTGGACGAAGCCACCAGCCATCTCGACGTTCCCACCGAGCAGCGCATTGCCGCGATGCTGGTGGAGCTTCGCATGACGCGCATCTTTGCCGCGCACCGTCCGGACACAATTCGCATTGCCGACCGCGTGCTCCACCTGTCGCGTTCGGGGAAAATTTCTGCTGAACCACAAGGCAGATCAGATGTACCAACCATGAAAGGAGAAACACATGTCGAAACAAGAAGATAACAGAGTACTGGCACGCACCGGTGCCCGCGAACTAACACTGAGCGAAGTGGATGTTGTTAGCGCGGCGGCACACACCAATGTCTGCACTGGCGCAATTGCTACTGCCACTCACACTGGCTTTGGCGATGGCGACGGCTGCGGTGACACTGACTCGGATGCCAACTTTATTTAGTCACAGTTGGTGGCCGCAGTAAACCAAAGCAGGTTGACGTACCAACAACAAAAGGAGAAACACATGTCGAAACAAGAAGACAACAGAGTACTGGCGCGTTCCGGCGCTCGTGAACTAACTCTCCCGGAAATCGACCGCGTTAGCGCGGGCGCTCACACCAACGTTTGCTCCGCCGTTATGGCAACTGCCAGCCACACTGGCTTCGGCGATGGCGATGGATGCAGCGACACTGATACTGATCTCAGCATGATGTAACTCTCACTTGTTGCCGTCCGCCTGGCTCCGTCCCAGGCGGGTGGCTGCGTTCAGGATTTGGTGAAGGTTCGAGCAAAACCAAAAAATGAAAAGGAGAAAAGCTATGTCAACACTTGAAAACAACAGAGTACTCGCGCGTGCAGGCGCTCGTGAACTGACCCTTGAGGAAATCGATTGGGTCAGCGCAGGCGCTATGACTCAAGTCTGCTCTCGTCCATTGGCAACGGCCACCCATACCGGGCCCGGCGATGGCGACGCATGCGGAGATCAGGACAGCGATACTGGATTGCTTTAATTCCTTACTGGGCCGTCTGACATTTGCAAGGGCCGGGCGGCCTGTTTTTAAAAGCCTGAACCTTGCCAACAAAAGCTACTTAAAAAAGGAAGGAAAGAACATGAATGACAACAATCGTGTACTGATTCGTCAAGGCGCTCGCGATCTGAGCGAGCAGGAAGTGGCAAAAGTGAATGGCGGAACTCCGCATACCAACACAGCCTGCACCTTCTCCGCGGTAGTGAATACATCGGATGGCGACAAAGGGATTGGTGAGTGCTAAGCAAGTCACTGAGGAGGCGCTGATCGATAGCGTCTCCTTGTTCATATTTTTTGTTCCTTTCGACAATCGGCGACAATGCCGCGGAGACAAACCATGAAGATTATTATTCTGGCCGCAGAAGACGATAACCACACCGCCCCCATCAAGTGGGCCCTGGAAAAAGCAGGATACACCGTAGTTTGCTGGACCGGCCTTGGCTGGACAGAGCAGCAACAGGCCTCCATGCTGCTGAATCTCGATGAAAAAGATATCGTCACCATTGGCAGCCACACCGTGGATGCGGGCGATGTTGTTTGGATTCGCCGTCCGGAGCCGCCCGTGACCAATCCAAAGACCTCTGAGGTGGACAAGAAGTTTGCCGCCATCGAATACCGCGCGTTTTTTCATTCCACCATCTTCATGCTGCAAACTTTACCCGTATGGTGCATCAATCCATTCTCTGCAGCCCGGCTGATCAATCAAAAATCAGTGCAGTTGCGGATCGCGCGCAAGTGCGGCATGAAAACACCGGCAACTCTCATGTCCAATGACCCGCAAGCGGTGCGGCAATTCCTTTCCCGCCCGGGTACCCGGAACATTTGCAAAGGCTTTACGCCCCACATCTGGCAGAAGGAAGGCTTCACGTCTGTCGCCATTACGGAAACTTTTGAACTTACTCCGGAACAACTGCCCTCGGATGAAGTACTGACCTACGCGCCAGCCATCTATCAGGAACGAGTCACCAAAGAGTTCGACGTAAGAACGGTGCTGATGGGAGACAACATTTATTCTTATGCCCTCAACAACACCCAGAAGGCGCTTGACTGGCGGCAGGACGCAACACTTGGCCACGTGACGGCAGAAAAAATTGAAACGCCGCCCGAAATCGCGAAAAGCATTCTGGCCTTTGCCCAGCAGTTTGGCATCTGCTTTGGTTCGCTTGATTTTGGCGTGGACGCCCATGGCCAATGGTGGTTCCTGGAAATCAATGAAGAGGGACAGTTCCTCTGGCTCGATCAGTTCAATCGCGAAGCCCGGCTGATGGAAAAATTCTGCGCCTTCATCACCGCGCCTCAGGGATCCACCGTTCCACTGGAAGACCGCGAGCATCTCTTCCCCTCTCTGCACGAGTATGAAGAAATGCCGACCGAACAAAAGGTTCAGCCTATCCCACGGCCCAACCGTGAGGATCCTTTTCTTTCCAATGAAGCCTGAGGCCAGACAGAGGGCCCGCTTTGCGGCGGCCCTCTGCTTTGGAGTACAACTGATGGAATGAAGACAGCTAAAAAAGCGCTGAAGCTGGCAGAGGCCTTTGAGGTAAAACACGGAGCATCTTTTCGCCTGAAAGATTTTGATCCCGCTGACACGCAAGGCATTCACTCCAAAGAAAAAGCCGCGGAGCTTTTGCATGAGAGCACCGCCATGCTCTGCGATCTCCAGGAAAAGCTTTATGCGCAGGATGAATGGGCCGCCCTGCTGGTAGTGCAAGCCATGGACGCCGCCGGCAAAGACAGCCTGATCAAACACGTTATGAGCGGAGTGAATCCGCAGGGCTGCGAGGTCACCAGCTTTAAGCAGCCATCGACAGAAGAGTTGAATCATGACTTTCTCTGGCGTGCGGCGCGCCGACTGCCGGAGCGCGGGCACATCGGAGTCTTCAACCGTTCGTATTATGAAGAAGTTCTGGTGGTGCGCGTACATCAGGAGCTGCTTGCTAAACAGCATCTTCCCTCCAAGCTGGTTACAAAGAAAATATGGAAAGAGCGGTTTGAAGATATCCGCAATTTTGAAAAATATCTCAGCCGCAATGGCGTGATCATTCTCAAGTTTTTTCTCAATGTCTCCAAAGAAGAGCAGAAGCGCCGCTTTCTTGACCGCCTGGACGAGCCGGAGAAAAACTGGAAATTCTCTGAAGCTGATGTCCGTGAGCGCCAATGCTGGGACGACTACATGCACTCCTATGAAGAACTGATCCAGCTCACGGCCACGCCGGAAGCGCCCTGGTACGTTGTGCCGGCTGATCACAAATGGTTTACCCACATGGCCGTAAGCGCCGCCGTGATTCATGCGCTTAAAAACTTGAACCTTGAATTTCCCACGGTGGATAAAGTCCGGCGCAAAGCCCTGGAAGCAGCGCGCCTTACGCTGGAGAAAAAGTCAAAAGGCTAGGACCTATTTATTTTTTATGAACAATATTCTCCGCCAGCGGCGAAGCCAGCCATTGTGCCAGGCTCTGCGCCTTGCGGTCGCGTTCTGATGTCTCTGCGCCAGCAATATCAATCGGCCACTTCACGCCAATCTCCGGATCGGCAAAATAAATGCCGCTCTCGCCATTCTGGTTGTACGTACCAGTCGTTTTGTACTGGACTTCGCAATCGTCTGTAAGCGAACAAAATCCCCGGGCAAAACCATACGGCGCCCATACCTGCTTCTTGTTTTCTTCCGTCACTTCCACGCCAAACCACTGCCCCAATGTCGGAGAGCCTTTGCGTATATCCGCCGCCACCAGGAACGCAGCGCCATGCGTTACGCGCATCAGTTTGCCCATGGGCGGCTCCCATTGAAAGTGCAGGCCGCGCAAAACACCCTTCTTGGATTTCGAATGATTGTCCTGGACAAAGTCTGCTGGCAGTCCCAGTTCGCGAAACTGGTCAGCACGGAACGTTTCCATGAAAAACCCGCGCGCATCGCCGCGCACCTCCGGCAATATCACTTTCACATCATTCAAGTGGACAGACTCAATCTTAAAGGCCATGCAGCGAGCAACTCCCTTTGCGATAGATAGAAAAATAAAAAGATGAATTTGCCTTAGCGCCGTCAGAAAAATATTTTTCTGCGCCTGCGCCGAGTCCACTTGAGTGTAACAGTTTAGTCCGTCCCAGAAAGTGCCTGCCATCCGCGCCGTGAGAGGTCCCAGAAAATCATGTAGCCAGCGCCGGCCGCAATCGCCAGCAACAACAAGCCAAGCCCCAAATTGCCAAAAATAATTTTACCGATCCCAAACAGCGTGGCGTAAACCAGCACGCAGCCCATGATCCAGTCAAATGTATTGCTGCCCAGGTCGCGGACTTGGGGAATCTCCGGCGCAAGCGCGGCAATCTTTTTCCATCCATGCACTGTCGGCCGCACGCGACGATAAAACGTCAGCAGCTTTTCTTCTGACTCAGGCGGAGTAAGAAAAGTAGCCGCGATCCAGGCCACAGTTGTAATTCCCGCCGTGATAAGTGAGGTCTTGGCAAACGTCACCGGATCATCCCCAGGAAGGTGCTGATGCAGATAAATAGCAACCACCGCCGCCACGACCATCGCACTGATCTCGCTCCATGCGTTGATCCGCCACCAATACCAGCGTAGGATATACACCGCTCCTGTGCCCACTCCGAGCCCCAGCACAATCTGCCAGCCCTGGCCCACCGAATGCAGCTGCCCGGCAACATAGCCGCTGAGCAGCACCAGGAAAATGGTAAACAGCCGACCCATGCCCACGTAATGCTTTTCTGTTTTTCCACGTACCATAAACCGGCGATACAAATCATTCACCAGATAGGAGACGCCCCAGTTCAACTGCGTTCCCAGCGTGGACATAAATGCAGCCAAAAAAGCCGCCACCATCACGCCACGCAGCGCCGGAGGAAGAAAGTCACGCAGCACCATCACATAACCCTGCTGCGGGTTCGCTCCAAAAGCCGCATCCGGCCTCAACCCGCCATGCGGTGAATACACCGCCAGCGCCACCAGCCCGGTGATGATCCATGGCCACGGCCGCACCGCATAATGCGCAATGTTGAACCACAGTGTTGCGCCCAGAGAATTTTTCTCATCCTTGGCGCAAAACATGCGCTGCGCAACATATCCACCGCCGCCCGGCTCTGCCCCCGGATACCACGCCGACCACCACTGCACGCCCAGATACATAAGAAAGGTCAGCACCGGCAGAGTCCATACGGCGCTTGTGGTCCAACTGCCTGAGTGAAAATCAGGAAAGAAAGCCAGCGGATCGGAAGTTTGCGCGCCGGTCTTGTGAACTTCCTGACCGACAATCTGTAGCTGTAATTTCAGCGCCTGCATGCCGCCGACCTTCACCACGGCAACCCACGCCAGCACCACCACCATGGTCATCTTCAAAATGAATTGAAATAAATCCGTAACCAGCACGCCCCACAGCCCGCCAATGGACGTATAAATCCCGGTAAAAGGAATCAATACAAAAATGCAGATCAGCAGCGCCGTATGGCTGGGCTCGCCCAGCGTGTAATAAAACATGGTGTGTCCGCCCAGCGTGAGCACCACAACCTTGCCTTGCGCAATCAGCGGCCCTAGCAGAACCGCAATAATGCTCACCATGGCATTCGTGACCCAGCCCAGGATCAGGCAGTTCATCGCCAGCCCAAGATAGATGGCTTTGAACCCCCGCAGAAACGCCGCCGGCGCGCCGCCGTAACGCATCTCCGTCAATTCCACGTCCGTCAAAACTTCCGCGCGCCGCCAGTAGCGCGCAAAAAAGAAGACCGTCATCATGCCGCCCAGGCATGAGGTCCACCAAATCCAGTTGCCGGCAATTCCCTGCGTGGCAATCACTCCGCTCACAAACAAAGGCGTGTCCGCGGCAAACGTTGTGGCCACCATGGATGTGCCCGCCAGCCACCATGAGACATTGCGTCCGGAGACAAAAAACTCTTCCGTATTGCCGCCTGCGCGCCGGCGATAATAAATGCCAATCGCCAGATTGATCAGCAGGTAGCCGGCAATCACAATCCAGTCAACTAAAGTTAGTGGCATAGGCTCTCCGGTGGCCGATCAACTCTCAGACTCACGGGGCAAGACTAGCAGATCACCTCGCCGAATCGTCCCGGTGAAACCGCTTAGCGCAAGCAACGCACCCGCAAAGTAACATCTTTCCTTTTCCGCTGTTATTAGGGCCATCAGCCATCTCATAAACTATTTGCCAGACACAGCTTCAGCTCCCATGTCCCCTGCTGCTCTGTTAACTTCTTCGCCAATAATCAACCAATCCATACAGGGGGCTCCCCCTACCCACTCAGCCGTATTGCAAACAAAGCAGTTCCGCCATTCGACCCAACGGTGACCCCAGTTGTTAACTGATGAGTAATATCTTCCTCTATCGCATTCATTCCCAATAACTTATCCGTTATCGATAAAAAACGGTTTTCTTGACACCCAACAACTGGAATCCGTTCGTCAAAATCTGAGACCTTTGTCCTGATCAGAGGCCCATCCTAACCCAGCTCCATAAGCGAATCAATAGCGAAATAATAAATTGCCTCCGCTATTGAACTTGGGCGATACTTCCGTCATTCCTTCACTCAACTGCGGCAGGCGTTTTCTGATATTGTTGCGGCATGGTGCAAAAGTTGGTGTTGAGCGGCCTGTGTCTGCTGGCCTTGTCCCTTCCAGTCGTTGCCGGTGATTTTCAAAAGCCCGCGCCCGTTCATCTGGATCACGATGGTGAAAAGTGGGCGGCAAAAACGCTGAAAAAACTCTCGCTGGAAGAAAAAGTCGGACAGCTCTTCATGGTCCGCCTCACCATGCCGCAGTTTGTAAACATCAAGAGCGCCGACTATCAGAAGTGGCGCGACCAGGTGGAGCATTACCATCTTGGCTCTCTGCTGCTCACCGTACCTGCTGACGGGCCATCGCTATCCAAGAGCGAGCCCTATGAAATTGCCATGTTGATCAATGAACTTCAGCACGGCAACAAAGTGCCTTTGCTCATGGCCGCTGACTACGAACGCGGACTCTCCA
>DASXZE010000045.1:0-12771 GCA_036502105.1 Candidatus Angelobacter sp.
CTTGTTACCTTGCCTGCGGTTGCTGCTGCTGAAGCATCTGGTCAAATTTTTTCTTCTGATCTTCATTCAGCGTAGAGCGGACGGTGTTGATGGTGCTCTCGCGAATTGTATGGATTTTCTGGATCTTATCTTCGCGCGCCAGGGTGCTGTCCTGGGCCACTTTCATGGCCTGTGAGTGCTGGTCTTCCAGGGCGGTCTTTAGTTTGGCCTGCTGATCGGTGGAAAGATTGAGCTGGTCAGAGAGAGAACGCACCTGATCGTCAATGGATGGACGGCCTGCGGCTTGAGCGCTCTGGCTTGGCTGCTGCGGGGCTGGCTGCACATCGCCCTGGGATTGTCCGGGCTGAGGGGAAGAAGGCTGATTGGGTGAAGCCTGGCCGGGTGAAGCCTGCTGCATGCTGCCTTGCGGAGCCTGCGGTTGGGCTGACTGTCCGCCGGGATATTGCTGCGCGAATGCCCCAACTGCCAGCAAAAATGTGGAGGAAATGATTGCGGTTCTGATGAACTGCATGGTTTCGGGTCTCCTTTGGTGTGCGAATAGGTGGTGGTGCAACTTGACGATACGGCCAGTCATTATGGGATGCCACTTTTTCGCCCGAGGAGGGCAGACCAGCTCACAACGCAAAAAATTTATCGCAGGCAGAGAAGCTGCTTCAGCAGCACTGGATTCGCGCTGACTGCGCAAACGCTGATCGCAAAAAGCAACGTTGGATCGTAGAAACTTGGATCGCAAAAACTTGGGCTGCAAAAGTCTGTGACAAAAAATAAAGAGCGCTCCTGCTGCGACAGAAGCGCTCTTTTAAGGTTTGAACTTAAGGTTTGAACTTAAGAAAACGAACTTCGCAAATCTATTTTGCAAATCTATTTCGGAGGAGGAGCATCTTTTGGAGGTCCGTCTCCGCCGCTCTGATTCGGACGCATGCGGTCCTGCATTTCTTTTTGCGTGTCGTCAAATTTCTTTTTCTGGTCGTCCGTCAGTATTTCGCGAATCTTGGCGGCTGCCGCTTCGTGCAGGGTGCGCCCCTTGGCCATCTTGTCTTCGCGCGTCATGGATTCGTCCTGCATGACCTTCATCATCTGGCTGTGCGCGTCCTCAAGAATTGTTTTGGCCTTGGCCTGCTGGTCGTCGGTTAAGTTGTATCTTTCGGTTAAACCTTTGACTTGTTCATCAACGGTGGGGCGATGACGTCCCTGGCCATCCCCCGGACCGCTCTGGGGCGGAGGCGGATTTTGTTGCGCGAACGCAGCTGTGGCCAGCGCGCACGCAGCCAGCAAAGCAATTTTTCTGATCGTGTTCATAAACCTGTCTCCTTCGGTTGATGGTGGAAAGTTGCAATTGTCCCGTGGTGCGCCGGACTGTAGGCAAGGAAACAGCAGCCGGTACTGATTATGAAAACATAAATGAGAGAGATGCGTTGTAAGAATCTGGAGGGCGGGAGGTAAAAGTTTTGTAATTCAGTTTTCGCGATTCACGAATGAGCGTGTTCTCAACCAGAAACACATATGCTGCGGCAGGGGGACCGCAGCTTGTTTATAAGTGCAGATTTTTTTAAACGCCGAAGCCTTGCTTCTTCATGTATTGCAGCGTTGCGTTCAGGCGTTGGTAGTCCTGGTCACTCAGTGCAATAAAGCGAAATGGATAAATTCTGGTACCCATTTGTGCCGGAAGAAACTCAACCAGTCCGCTTACGGGACCGGAAAGCGTATTCACTTTGGCTTCAGCAATGGTTGTGCTGCCAATGCTTACTGCAAATTCCGCCAGGCCGCCGGTGAGTGAAATCTTCTGCAACACCGCGGAAACCTGATGGCCGCCCAGGTTGAAGCGAATGGCTTCGTTGTTGGGAACACGTACGCGCGGCGACCGCGTCTTGGTTTGCGTTTGGGGAAAGTGTGACATGGAAGACATGATGCGCCCATTCCGCGAATGGCAAAAGATTACTGAAGCCGTTGCCCAAAACCGCGCATCGCGCCGAATGGAAAGAAATCTGGCTGGCCGATTTATTGCTGACGGATAGGCCTTTGGTAATTGCGCAGCTGAAATTTTTTACCAGGTGCTTTTGTGAAAGCCTGGCGAAAAATTAGAAGAGGCGCAAATGCGCAGCGGCGTGAATGAATACAATAGGTTGTCTTTTCATTTTGCCGATATGAACCTGCCCATCCCCAATTTGCCCATCTCGAAAATCCCCATCGACACGCTGTTTTCCGTGGTTGATTTTCTCGCGGTGTTTGTGGGCGGGCTGGGCGGCGCGCTGGCGGCGGTGCGCGACATGCGCTACAAGTACGATCTGGTCGGCGTCATGGGGTTGGCGCTGGCTTCAGCGCTGGGCGGCGGCATCACCAGGGATTTGATTTTGCAAAAAGGCCCACCGCTGGCCTTTGCCGACGCACGCTATCTGATGGCCGCGCTGGCGGGCGCCGTGATGGGAATGATCTTTGCCCAGAAGATTGGAAAAAACACGGAACGGGCCATCGTAATTTTTGATGCCGCGGCGCTGGGCTTGTTTGCCGTTTCCGGCAGCACACGCGCCATTAATGCCGGCATGAGCCGGCTGCCCGCGCTGCTGCTGGGTGCGACGACAGCCGTGGGCGGTGGCTGCATCCGCGACGTACTCAGCGGACGCACGCCAAAGATTTTTGAACGCGGCGAGCTCTATGCCATTGCCGCAGGCTTTGGCGCGGCAACGTTTCTTTTATGTGACAGGCTGGGACTATCGCGTGAAGTCTCAACCACCATGGGCAGCGTGTGCGGCTTTGGGTTGAGATTGCTGGCGCTGCGCTACCACTGGGCCACTAGACCTATAAGGATGGAGCAATCCGATTAGCTCTGGCTATCTTTTTCGCCAGAGCCAGCATGATTTTTGCATCAGATGTTTGCGGCGCGACATCTATTTTGAGTTCGTACCATTAAATGCGCCGCCAGCAGTAATGCGTCGCACGTAAACATTTTTTTCATCAGCATTGAATATTTCTAAGGAGCAACACTGCATGGCGCAAAGGCCTGACCTGTTTTCGTCGTATCAACTTGGCAGTCTCCAGCTTCCCAACCGTATTGTGATGGCGCCCATGACGCGGAGCCGCGCGGGCAAGGGAAGCGTCCCCACCGAATTGATGGCGACCTATTATGAGCAGCGTGCTTCGGCGGGACTGATCATCTCTGAGGCGACGCAGATTTCACCGCAGGGCGTGGGCTATCCGGGGACTCCGGGCATACATACGGACGAGCAGGTTGCAGGCTGGAAGCGCGTGACCGATGCGGTGCATAAGCGCGGTGGACGGATTTTTCTGCAGCTCTGGCATGTAGGGCGCATTTCGCACCCGTCACTGCAGCCAGAAGGAGCGCTGCCCGTGTGTCCTTCCCCTGTTGCGCCGGCCGGGCAGGTGTTTACTTTTACCGGAATGCAGAATTTTGTTGTGCCGCGCGCGCTGGAGACCGGCGAGATTCCGGGAATCGTGAATGACTTTGCCGAGGCCGCAAAGCGCGCCAAGGCCGCGGGCTTTGATGGCGTGGAAGTCCATGCCGCGAATGGCTATCTGATTGACCAATTCCTGCGCGACGGCACGAATCAAAGGACAGACGCCTATGGCGGACCGGCCGAGAACCGCACGCGCTTTCTGCGCGAAGTAACGGAGGCGGTGATTGGCGTATGGGGCGCGGACAAAGTTGGCGTAAGGCTTTCACCCACCAGCCCGTTCAATGACATGAGTGATTCTGATCCGCATAATACTTTCAGCCAGGCCGCTGCTGCGCTCAACGCGCTGAAGGTTGCCTATGTACACGTGGTGGAAGCCGTGACGGAAAAGTCGAGGCCCAGCGGACGCGTGACCCCGCTGATCCGCACGAATTATCGCGGGACATTGATAGCCAACGGTGGATATGACATGAAAGCCGGCAACACGGCGATTGCATCCGGCGAGGCCGATCTGATTTCTTATGGCGTGCTGTTTTTGGCGAATCCGGATCTGCCGGAGCGGTTCAAGCGCGGCGGCTCGCAGTTGAATACACCGCAGCAAGCTTCGTTTTATGGCGGCGATGAGCACGGGTACACGGATTATCCGGCGCTGTAAAAACAATATCAGCGGCTAAAGCCGGATTTTTATTTTTGCTTTCGGCACGGCTGAAGCCCGTGCCCTGATACGAAGGGAATTTTTCCTGCGCACTGTTTTTCCAGTACACCATTTGTCCAGAACACCAGTTTTTCTGCATACCAGTTTTTCCGGGCGACGAGATGACATCGTCGCCTATTTATTTTACTGCGCATTTTTTACGGCATCACTCATACAGCTGTACCTAACGGCTCCCCCAATGTGTTTCTGTTTGGCAAAATTCATTGCACCCACTACCATGGTTTCCGCGCGTATTACTTTTTTCACCAACTCAGGTCAAACACACTTATGAAAAAGCTCTTCCTCGCCTGCATCGCCCTGCTAGTCCTTATTACTGTGACTCCGGCCCAGCAAAAATCCAATGTGCCGGTCACTGACACCACGAATGCTCCGGCTTTTCCTTACTCGCCCAGCCTGGACGTGAGTTCCATGGACAAGACGGTGGATCCCTGCGTGGATTTTTACCAGTATTCCTGCGGCGGATGGCAGAAGAAGAACCCGATTCCTAATGACCAGGTTTCATGGGGCGTTTACAGCAAGCTGTACCAGGACAACCTGAATTTTCTGCGGACGATCCTGGAGCAGGCCGCTGCCAGCAAGGAAAAACGCGACACGGTGACGCAGGAGATTGGCGACTTCTACTCGGCCTGCATGGATGAAGCCGGTGTGGACAAGCTGGGCGTGGCTGCGCTGAAGCCGCAGCTGACGGCGATTGATCAGCTGAAATCCGTGCATGACCTGGCTCCGGTGGTGGCGAACCTGCAGCTTGATCTGGGCGGAGTGATGTTTGGCATGGGCGTGCGTCAGGACCCGGACAACTCTGAGCAGCAGATTGTGGGCGTGGACCAGGGCGGCATCGGGCTGCCGGACCGTGACTACTATACGAGAGATGACGCCAAGTCACAGGAGATCCGCGAGCGCTATGTCCAGCACGTGCAGAGAATCTTTGAATTGCTGGGCGATTCATCAGATGTCGCGAAACAAAATGCCGATGTGGTGATGCGGATTGAGACTGCGCTGGCCAAAGCGTCAATGACACGCGTGGAGCGGCGCGATCCTTATAAGCGCAAGAACAAGATCAAGCTGGCTGAGCTGGAGCAGATGGTGCCGAGCTTTGACTGGGCCGCTTATTTCAGGACGCTGAAGATGCCGCAGTTCGCGATTATCAACGTGGCGCCGCCGGCATTTTTTAATGAGCTGGAAGCGCTCTTGAAGGGTGAACCCATCGGCAACCTGCGCAACTATGTGCGGTTCCATCTGGCGAACGGTTATTCACCGTATCTCTCTTCAGCCTTTGTGCAGGAGAATTTTGATTTCTATTTGAAATATCTGCGCGGCGCCAAAGAAATGCAGCCACGCTGGAGACGCTGCGTGCAACTCACTGACCGCGATCTGGGTGAGGCGCTGGGGCAGGCGTATGTCCGCAAAGTTTTTTCGCCGGAGTTGAAGGCCAGCACGGTGGACATGGTGAAGCGGATTGAAGACGCTATGGCGTTGCGCATCGGGCAGCTGGACTGGATGAGTCCGGAAACAAAAGCGCAGGCGCTGGTCAAGCTGCATGGCATCCGCAATAAGATTGGCTATCCAGACAAGTGGCGCGACTATAGCTTGGTAAAGATTGCGAAAAATGATCTTCTGGGCAATGTGCAACGAAGCAGCGAATTTGAGCGGCATCGCAACCTGAATAAAGTTGGCCAGCCCGTGGACCACAACGAGTGGGGCATGTCACCGCCAACTGTAAATGCTTACTACAACTCTTCAATGAATGACATTAATTTCCCGGCCGGAGTGCTGCAGCCCCCTTTGTTTGACGCCAAGATGGATGACGCGCCGAACTATGGCAATACCGGCGGAACGATTGGCCACGAACTGACGCACGGCTTTGACGACCAGGGCGCAAAGTTTGACGCCAAAGGAAATCTGCGCGACTGGTGGACGAAAGAAGACAAACAGAAATTTGAAGAGCGCACCAAGTGCGTCTCTGACCAGTATTCACAGTACGTTGTGGTGGACGATCTTAAAATCAATGGCCGCCTGACGCTGGGTGAAGATGTGGCTGACCTGGGCGGCGAGATTCTGGCGTACATTGCATGGCAGTCTGCGACCAAAGACAAGAACCTGCAGCCGATGGATGGACTGACGCCGGAGCAGCGCTTCTTTATTGGCTTTGCGCAGTGGGACTGTTCCAATAGCCGTCCGGAAGAGCTGCGGCTGCGCGTGCAGACGGACCCGCATTCGCCGTCAAAGTTCCGCATTAATGGCGTGGTGGTGAATATGCCGAATTTTGCGACTGCATTTTCCTGCAAAGCCGGACAGCCGATGGTGAATCCGCCGGAGAAGGTGTGCAAGGTTTGGTAGGCGGAAAACTCACCACGGAGACACTGAGACACGGAGAAAACCAAAAACCTTACCACGGATGAATACGGATCAATACGGATCAGGTTTTTTACCACTGATCTCACTGACAACGCTGATCAGAGCGAGTACAAAAAAACATTTACTGCGGATCGGCGCGGATCACGGGCGGATAGAGAAAAGACAAGGGATAAAAGCAAACCCTTTTACGCCAGATATTTTTGCAGCGGCTCCCAGTAGTTTGATGTCCAGCCTTCGGCCAGATGCTGGCCTTGTCCCTGGGGGAAGCCGGTGTGGTCAAAAATAAGTCTGGCGCCGGAGCCTTGATCGTTGAGCTGGAACAGCGCAATGGAATAGACGCCGGGTTTCCAGTCAACCACGCGCCAGGCCTGGACAATGCGCTGGTCGCCGACCAATTCAATGTGCCGGCCGATGATGTGTCCGCCGAAAAGAGAAAATGTGCCGCCAACTGCGTCACTTATCTCAATAGGCACGTTGCCCAGTGACATGCCCGCTGCGCTGAGCTGTATGACTTTATTAAATTCTTTGGCGTTCGTGAGCGCGCTGTAAACGCGTTTGCGGTTGGCCTTGAAGTCAATCTCCTGATGAATGGTTTCAGCTCCGTGAGAGACTTCGTCGGCTGCAGTTGCGTTGGTGAGAGCGGCGCGTCCGAAGGCTGTCCCGGCAAAGCCTAGAGTTGAAAAGAGTGAAACCAGACGAAGGGAAAAATCTCTGCGGTTGATAGAGGTCATAGGGGCTTCTCTTTCTTATTGCAAGTTCGTGGCTTAAGGGCAAACGTGCTTTCTTTGCGTCCGCCAATATATCAGTTTTCCAACAAGACTTGTGTGGCAGAGTTTGCATCCAGTTCCATGTACAATATTCGCTTTTGAGCCGATGGTTTTTGAGCCGATGGTCCTATGACACTTCTTCCTATTGTTCAGGCCGGAGAGCTGGTGTTGCGCAAGCCGGCGCGCCCGTTGCGCCCGAACGAGATTCGCAGCCGCGAAATTCGCGAGCTGATCCAGCAGATGAAAGAGACCATGTATGGCGCTCCGGGCGTGGGTCTGGCTGCGCCGCAGATTGGCCAAAGCATTCAGCTGGCGGTGATAGAAGATCGCCCGGAATACATTAAGGACTGGACGCCGGAGCAACTGGCGGAGCGCGAGCGGCAGTCGGTGCCGTTCCATGTGATTATCAATCCCAGGATTACGCTGCTGGGTGACGAGCAGATTGACGCGCTGGAAGGCTGCCTGAGTCTGGCGAACCTGATGGCCTTGACGCCGCGCGCGCGCAAAGTGCGCGTGGAATGCGTGGACGAAAAAGGCGAGCCCCAGATCATTGAAGCCAGCGGCTGGTATGCGCGCATTTTGCAGCATGAGATCGACCATCTGGCAGGGACCATGTACGTTGACCATATGTATCCGCGCACGCTCATGACGGTGGAAAACTTCTCGCAGCACTGGAAAGACAAGACACTGTCGGAGTTGAAGGAAGTGCTGCTGCACCGTGGCTCCGCACCAAGCCGCGACAGATAAGCGCAGACCCAAGTCAGCGCAGCCCCAAGTCAGCGTGGACCCAAGTAAGCGTGAACCCAGGTAAGCGTGGACCGAAAAAATGTTTCATTCCTAAAGCAAAGCCCGCGAAGCTGCTTACATCCGCAAGTGCAAATCGTCATACAAGAAGAGCGTTTGGATTCCGTGGCAGATCAGTTACACTTCTTTAGCTAAAAGTAGCCTGAAAGTTTTTCTTTCTGTCTTTTTATCGTTCAAATGTTTGCACCAGAAATCTTTGCACCAGGGGAACACTGCATGAATCGAGCTTTTATCCATACCTTGTTGGCGCTGAGCATTACCGGAGGTTTGACTTTCGGTTTCTACAAAGCTTATGCACAGGCGCCAGCCGCGCCGCAGACGGCAGCTCCCGCACCAAAGCCCGCCGAGCAGGTTTTCAAAAACATTCAGGTGTTCAAAGGTATTCCGGCTGACCAGATACAGCCAGCCATGCAGTTCATCAGCAACTCGCTGGGCGTGGAGTGTACTTTCTGCCACGTGCAGGGCGCGTTTGATAAAGACGACAAAAAGCCCAAGCTGACGGCGCGCAAGATGATCGAGATGCAGGCGGCCATCAACAAGACTCACTTTGAGGGCGAACGCGAAGTAACGTGCTATTCCTGCCATCACGGATCGGAGCATCCGGCGGCCATTCCGATTATTGCCGATGAAGAGGCCCCGAAGAACGACATTCCGGTTGGCGAAGAGTCTGAACTCACGGCTGATCAGATCATCGATAAATACATTCAAGCCATGGGCGGCGCTGAAGCCATCCAGAAAATTACCAGCCGCGTGCAAAAAGGCACCATCACCTTCGGTCAGACCACCTACCCGATTGAAGTGGTGTCCAAGGCCCCTAACAAACGAATTTCCACCATGAGCACGCCGCGTGGCGAAAACATTACTGCCTTTGACGGTCATGCTGGATGGCTGGGTTCCAGCGGACAGCCGCCGCGTGACATGTCTCCTCAGGACAATGAGGCAATCAGCTTTGATGCCACGTTCTATCTGCCCATGGAAATTAAAAAAATGTTCAATCAGTTGCGCGTGCGTCCGGCAGACAAGATTGGCAGGATTCCGGTTTACCAGATCATCGGCAGCAATCCAGGCCAGCCGCCGGTGCGCATGTTCTTTGATAAAGTCGCCGGCGTCCTGATACGCACCATCCGTTATACGGAAACGCCGCTGGGCCGCAATCCCACGCAGGTGGACTACACGGAGTATCGCCAGGACAGCGGCATAAAGCTGCCATTCCAATGGACGGTTGCGCGGCCACTGGGCAGGTTTACGATTCAGATAGCAGAAATTCATCAGAACGTTCCTGTGGATGATTCCAAATTTGTGAAGCCAGCGGAGACCGCTGCGCCGGCCGCGCAAAAGCCACCCGCAAAGTAAGAAATTGTTGCCGCAGAATTTCCAGAGAGAAACGCTGATCAGGAAACTTCAATCGATCAGCGTTTCTCTGGCGATCTCTGCGGCAATTTTGTTCATCCCTTCACGCAAACTACCTGGCGCAAGGTGTGGACGATATCGACCAGGTCTTTCTGCGCTTCCATCACAGCATCAATGGATTTATACGCCATGGGAGTTTCGTCGATCACGTCTGCGTCCTTGCGGCATTCCACGCCCGCAGTTGCAGCAATGTGGTCTGCCACGGTGTAACGCCGCTTGGCCTCAGTGCGAGACATCGCGCGACCTGCGCCGTGGCTGCAGGAGTTAAAGCTTTCCGGATTACCCTTGCCGCGCACAATGTAAGAACGCGCTCCCATGCTTCCCGGGATAATGCCCATATCACCTTCGCGGGCGCGTACTGCGCCTTTCCGCGTGATCAGGACGTTTTCACCGTAGTGATGTTCCCAGGCCACATAGTTGTGGTGGCAATTCACCGCTTCCACCTGCGCATCAAATGCCGGCACGTCACCGCTGTTGCTGACAGCCGCAATAATATTGGCCATCATCAACTGGCGGTTCAGCAACGCGTAGTCCTGTGCCCAGTGCACGGCTTCAACATAATCGTTGAAGTGCTGTGTCCCGTGCGGCAGGTAAGCCAGGTCAGCGTCAGGCAAATTGATCATGTAGCGCCGCATGTCTTCTTTTGCCAGCTCAATGAAAAACGTGCCAAAGCGATTGCCCACGCCACGCGAACCTGAGTGCAGCATGAACCAGACATTCTGCGCTTCGTCCAGGCAGACCTCAATAAAGTGGTTGCCTGTACCCAGCGTGCCCAGGTGATTCATGCGCTGCGGGTGCGTCAACTTGGGATACTTCTTCACAATCGCCTCATAGCGATCGTGCAAAGTTCCCCAGGTTTCCAGCGTGGTCGCAGGAGTGTCATGCCATGCGCCACGGTCATTTTTGCCGCCGTTGTCGGTACGTCCGTGCGGGACAGCCTGCTCAATCGCCGCACGAATACCGTGCAAGTTATCTGGCAAGTGCGATGCATTCAGGCTGGTTTTTACGGCCATCATGCCGCAGCCAATATCCACGCCAACAGCGGCGGGAATAATTGCGCCCTTGGTGGGAATCACGCTGCCCACGGTTGCGCCAATGCCCCAGTGCACGTCTGGCATGGCCGCGACCCATTTATAAATAAAAGGAAGCTGCGCGACGTTCAGCAACTGCTTCTGCGCCGCCTCTTCCACGGGGACGCCTTTGGTCCATGCCTTAATGGGGAAGCCGTTCTCGGGCTTATATACGTTGTAAGTGCTATCACTCATCACTATTCTCGATTTTTCTTTTGTGTCGCTCCGCAAAGCTAAATCTCTGCTGCGGAACTCCTGTGTGCGTTCTTGCGAATTAATTCAGTTGCCGGGGAACTATCCATGCGCAGTTTCCTTAGGTTGAAGGCCTCGAACCTTCGCCTTTCCGCTTACACGGAACGCTCTATTCTCTTTTGAGCTATCACCAATCGAAGTAACTGCATTCTTTCGCCACCGGCAAGCTATCCAGCAGACTCCCAATGACACGGTTTAGGCTTTAGTGCAAACGCTGATTAGCAGAGGCTGAGAGAAGAAGCGATTATTTAGATCGCGTGGCGTTCGCCCAATAGCAATCGTGCCGGGTTTCCGGTGTCGATTGTCTATGCAGATTCGTATTGAATAAATTCATCATTGGGGGGGCGAAAGCCTCTGCGAGATCTACTATGCCATGGATCGTGCGAATTACGAAAGAGCTACGGCGTAAATTCGCGGAAATATTTTTCCGGTCAATACCTCTACCGGTAGTCATGTGACTGAAGTAACCAGACCTCCAAATCCTTTTATATGCTTTAAAGCCATCAAAAATACTCAGCCTGGTTGAAGCTAACTTCATGTAAGCAAAGCACCTATTACCTCAGTAATCTTATTCTTTCTAAGCTTCCAGCATAGACTGCCGACTTATGGGTATTGGAAGCCGTTTTATAGTCTTGCTTTTGCTGGTTGCGGGTCTTGGAGCTTCGGCTCAAGCCAAGCAGCTGGCAGTGATTGTCGACAAGACGAACACTCTCGGAGGATTGACGGCGACCGATCTGGCCAAGGTTTTCAAGTTTGATAACCACAAATGGCCTGACGGACGCTCGGTCATTCTGATTCTCCGCGATCCTTCCACGCCGGAAATGCAAACTGCGATCCAAAAGCTCTACCACATGCAGGCGGATGAATTTAAGGCACTCCTGGCCGCTCACCAGAGCGGCGTGATTATCGTGCAATCGGAAGAAGAGCTTTTGAAGTCGGTGGAATCCATTCCGGGGGCGGTTGGTCTGGTTGACGTTTATTCCATCAATAGCCGCGTCAACGTTCTTAAAGTTGACGGCAAGCTCCCGCTGGAGCAGGGATATTACCTCAAGGGCAACTAGCAAGTGCTGACAGGCACGCCGCCGTTGGACAAACCGGCAGGCGGCCAGGCCAGCAAATAACAAGGAGCAATAGATGAGATCGAGCAAGTTTTCCATGTTGGTGGTAGCAGTACTGACCCTGTCGTTCACGGCATTCGCACATGAATCAGCCACGGGCATGCACACTTCTACAAAGTCGCCACAGGCGCATGCTTATTTTGAAACTGGCCTCCAGAAAATGGAGATGCTCCACATCCAGGACGGCCTGGAAAATTTTCGCAATGCCGTAAAAGCCGATCCGCAATTTGCCCTTGGACACATCTTCCTTACCTTCTTCTCGCAGGACCCGACCGAGCAGGTTGCCGAACGCGATAAAGCACTGGCTACCCGCGAGTTCGCCAATCCTGAAGAAAAGCAGATCATTGACTGGCTGGCCGCGTCCAAGCAGTCGCGCCTGATTCCCGCCATCCAGAACATGAATGAAGTCCTGCAAAAAAATCCGCAGGATAAGCACCTGCACTGGCTCGCCGGCTGGTGGCTGCTGGTGGACCACAATCAGTCACAGCGCGCCGCGGAAATGTTTGAGCAGGTCATCCAGCTCGATCCCAAATTTCCAGACGCCTGGAACGAAGCCGCCTACTGCTACGCCAGAATGGGCAAATTCGACCAGGCCTTTGCCGACATCAAGCGCTACACCGAACTCGTGCCGAACGAACCCAACCCGCAGGACACCTTTGCGGAAATCTCGCGCATGGCCGGACGCTTTGAAGACGCCCTGCAGCACTATCACGCATCTCTGAAGATTGATCCGTCATTCCACGAATCACAACTCGGCCTGGGCGATACCTACGCTCTTATGGGCCAAGAGGCCAAAGCGCGTGAAGAGTATGCCCGCGCCATTGCAGAAGCTACTCCCGTGCAGAAAGTCCTGTGGTCGCTCCAGTCCGC
>DASXZE010000046.1:0-13504 GCA_036502105.1 Candidatus Angelobacter sp.
GTGGCGCGGACAGAAATCGGTCCCGGACCGGTATCAGCGGTGTCGAGCGTAGCCTGATTTTTATTCGACGAAAGCTTGCCGCCGTTGGCCACATATGTGATGTTGACCGGGCGATTATCAGCGCTTACGGCATCGCATGTAATGCTGGAGCTTTCACCAGCGCGCAGGCTGGTGGGTGAAGCCGAGCAGGTGATGCGCGGCGGCGTGGTATTTGTGCTGGCTGCTTCCGGCGCCGGAGCGTTAGTGAATGAAGGCGTAATGGGCGGTAACACTGGAGCGTCACTGGTATCCATCAACTCCACTCCATCACCCACACGAATATCTTCAAGCGCAGTCAAAATCATGACTGTTGCGCTCTTGGGCCGGACTTGCAGCACGATCATATCGCCCGTGGTGCGCATGGGCAGGCTGGAAACATCGCCCATGGGCAGATGTCTCGGTTTCACCTGTGTGTCTTCATAGTCGCTGGCTTTCAGAGAAAGGCCGGCTTCAAAGTCGCGATAGGTATAAGAGTACGTCCGCGTAGCGCGCAGATAGTCGCCGGGTTTCAGGCCTTTATTCGCGCCAATGCTCAGATACGCCTTGTACTTGGTTCCCAGATAGGCGTCGAACTCCTGCGCCATAACAATGCGGCCCACCGGCTTGCCGCTGGGCGGCGCGTAACGGTCCAATGATACTTTGCGGAATGGTGGCGCTTCACGCTCTACCAGAGGAATGGCAACGTCGCCGGGCATTACGTCTGCGCAGTTCAGCTCAAACGCGGCGATGGCCGTATTTTTTTGCACGTCAATCACTTTTACGATCGCCAGCTCGAAGTACGGTTCACCGGCATTATGCACGGCTGATTTCTGGCCGTGATAAATCTCATAATGATTGGTGTCTTTTACATGGCGGACAATCTGGTAGCGTTCGCCTTCCTTCATCCCCTGGCCATGGATAAAGATCACGTCAGAAGCGCCGGCATAGCGGGTCTGGTCAGGGCTGTTGTGTCCGGCGGCGACAAAAAGTTTGTCCGATACTTTTTCCGTGGTGATAAAGCCTGAGCAATACATATCACTGGGCGTGGGAACATCCCCGGCACTCATATTGGCGGCGTGTTGTTGCTGCCGTTGCGGCGGTTGCGCGGGTTGCGCCTGTGAAAAAGCTAAATTCGATAGAATGCCCGCGAATGCCAGCACTACTAATCCCGTTTTCTTCATACTTCCTCCCCTGCCCTCTGCGGAAAAAGACACTATAATCCGCACGGACGCATAACGTCCCGGGTGGAACATATCATTGCCTTTCCCACGACTTCAACTAAACTCTTATTTACTAAGCAGATACGCTTAATTACAGAAGTTCTATTCACTTCTTGCATTCGGTGCTTGAATCTGTGATTTTCGCTCCGTATGATGGCCAGCCGCTGCTAAATCGAATGATTGGAACATCATCCACTAACGCGCCAAGATTTTTGCCGGCTCGGCTACCCCGAGTCTGCGTTGCCATTGCCGCCACAAACCCGGCTGAAATGGTCCAGAAAGCGGACATGGTTGTCCGCGATAACCCCTTTGTTGAGTTCAGGTTAGACTATCTTCCCAACCCCGCGTTAGGGCTGCCCAAACTAAAGACTTTTGTGGAATATCACCCAGAAGCTTTGATCGTTGCCACCTGCCGCCGGGCGCCCAACGGCGGTAAGTTCAAAGGGTCGATAGCCGCCGAGGTTGATCTACTGGTAAAGGCGGCTGCCCTGGGCTGCCATCTTGTGGATATCGAGCTTGAGTCTGCTTCCCAACTCAAAATGGCTGATTTTGCCAAACTGCGCCGGGCCGCCAACCTGATCGTCTCTTACCATGACTTCCGCGGCACCAGGAAGCTGGAAGAGACCTTTGCCAAGATCAAAGAGCTTCCCGCCGATTTCATCAAAATCGTCACGACCGCCAACTCGCTGTACGACAACGTGGTCATGATGAAATTTCTGGAGAAATACAGCCATGCGCATTCCCTCATCGGCCTATGTATGGGCGAGCAGGGCGTCATCAGCCGTGTGCTGTGTGTACGCGCCGGCAGCCAGTTCACATTTGCTGCCGTCAATCCCGGAGAAGAAACCGCTCCCGGACAGCCTACAGCCCGCGCCTTGCGCGAGACCTATCGCATTGACCAAGTAGACGCCGCCACCCGCGTTTTCGGCGTGGCCGGCGATCCTGTCGCGCATTCGCTTTCACCTGTGATGTTGAATGCCGCATTTCGACGCGAGAATGTAAACGCCGTCTATCTGGCGCTGCATGCCAAGACCATGGAAGACCTGAAGGCCTGCGTGCAGGATATTCCCATTGCCGGCCTCAGCATTACCATGCCGTACAAAGAGCAGATTCTGAAGCTGCTCGATAAGAGCGATCCCTGGACCGGAAAAGTTGGCGCTTGCAATACGCTCGTCCGCAGCCAGGAAGGGAACCTCTACGGCTTCAACACTGACGTGAATGGCGCAGTGCGCCCGCTCGAACTGCGCATACGTCTGCAAGGCGCAAAAATTCTGGTGCTGGGCGCCGGTGGAGCAGCCCGCGCTGCTGTCTTTGGATTGAGAGAGCGCGGCGCAGAAGTTTTCATTCTCAATCGCACAGCTGCAGCAGCGCAGAAGCTGGCCAAGCAGGCCAAAGCAAAAGTAATTAATCGGACCATGCTCAAGAAGCTGGAATTTGATGTGATCATCAATGCCACGCCCGTGGGAATGGAAGGCAATCGTGATCCGCTGCCGCTGACTGAGCAGGAACTCAAAGCCAAATATTTCTTTGAGATGGTCTACACCCCGTCTGAAACCAAAATGATGAAGATGGCCCGCGGCCGCGGCATGCATGTAATTGCCGGCTCAGAAATGTTTGTGCAGCAAGGCGCGCGTCAATTTGAAATCTGGACCGGCAAGCCCGCACCGTTGATTGACATGCAACGCGCTGTGGACCATGCGCTGGCACAGCAGACAGCCGCGAGGGCTGCAGAAGCCAAAAGCGGCAAAGAAACTAAAGAAGCAAAGTCCGGAAAAGAAGCAAAAGCCGGAAAAGAAGCAAAGAGCGCGAAAGCTGGCAAGAAATAGAATAGTTACAACTGGATCAGCTAGCATCAAGCGAGTGCTAGCTGGCTGTCGCTTCGTCGCCGATCACCGTAATCCACTTGCGCACACGCCACTTGGTGACCAGTCCATTCGTGACGTAAGGGTCCACTTTCGCAAAGGCCTCTGCGGCGTCTGCCGTGGGGCCGCGAAAAATCAGCATGGCTCCATCAATCGGATCGGCCAGCGCTCCGCCCAGAATTAATTCACCACGGTCATAAGCCGCGCGCGCATGCTTGAGATGGAGCTCGCGGAACTGCCCGCGCTTCTCCACATAGTCATCGCGAACGTCATATAAAAGAATGTAGTGCATGTTGGCTCCCGGTTGTTTAAAACTGCGGGAACCAGCTTATCGTACTCATGCCGCAGAAAAATATTGCAGGCAATAAAAGGGGCAACAGGGTTCGCACCCTGCAACCCCTAAGGAGCAGCCAGGGACAATAAATCGCCCGATTTAGTCCCCGTGCTTCATCCAGTTAAGACCGTCTGCAGAGATCGCGCGGAACAGAAAAAATGCAGCCAAATATCTTTCTAAGGGAAGTTTTTCTCAATCGGGAAAAGTTTTTACGCTTTGTCCCTGCGCAGACACAACTTCAGTTGCATGGGGTGCATCTTTTTAGCAAATCGCCCGAAATCCAAAGCTATAGGAGCATTGAACAATGCAGAGGAAACTACGGCAGTTTGCCTGGGTACTGGCTCTCGCCATCGGCGGGAGTACATTCGGTAGTCTTGCAGTAGTAGCGCAGCCTGCAAGCGGAGGTCACTCCGTTGGCCATCACGATAGAGACCGTGAAAGAGAAAGAGAACGCGGTCGTGATAGAGAACGCGAGCACGAAAGAGACCGCGACCATGAACGCCACCGTCAACGCGGACGCGACCAGAACCAGATCCGCGATCGCAACGATCAGGACAAAAACCATGAAAACGAAAAAGAGCATGAACACGAGCACGAAAATGAGCCTGGCCACGATAACGATGGGCTCTAAGACATTGTCGGGCTCGGATGGTTTTTATCCAAAAGTGGTAGCGGTCCGCGCTTAAACGCAGACTAAAACAAAAAACTAAAACAAAAATGCGTAAGCAGGGCAGAGACACAGCAGGCCTGTGTCTCTGCTGTCCTCTTCTGTATTTTCAAGGCGAAGCCGCGCTGCACAAGCATGCTTGCGTCCTGCTCTGAAATTTACTGAACAGAAAATTTTTGCGCGTGAAGCATGAACGCGCGTGGAGCATGAAAATGAAAACACTTTTTACCCAGGCATTTTGGGCCATCGCCCTTTCAGCCACCGTGTCTTTTGTCATCGCCATCTCTGCTGCGGCCCAGGTTCCAATCACTTCACAGCCGGGACAAAGCACTGACCGCCAGAGCGATGACACATCGTCACAAATCAAGGGCTTCAACGAATATGAGAATTTTCGCGGCATGGTGAATTCCTCCGGCAGCCTGCTCAAGCTCGACTCCACGCTGGGCTATGACTTCAATCGTTACGTAGGCATTTTTACCGGTGTGCCGTTATATTTTGCGAATGATTCAACCGGCAGCGCCACCAGCGTCCACGCCGCGGGCGCCGGCGACATTTATTTTGGCGTAGAAGCGTACGCGCCCAACAGCATTGTGAGTTACAGCACGTCGCTCACTGTTTCTGCGTCCACCGGAAGCGTAAGCAAAGGTTTCAGTCCGGGTCAGGCCACGGTGGATTGGAGCAATCGCTTCCGCCACCACTTTGGGCGGTTTACTCCATTCGTGGCCGCAGGCCTTGGCAATACCGTTCCTGATTCTGAACTCGTCACGCGCAACTTCACATCGATTGGAGACATCGCCCACTTTGAAGAGGGCGCGGAGTTCGAACTCACCAAACGCATTTATGTTGGCAGCTCGGCCTACCAGATCGTTCCGTTCGGCAACCAGCAGGTGTTCAATCGCTTCAGCGCGGTTGTTCCTGTAACCGCTTCTCCACAAGACGATAAAGGAGGCGCAGGCAAAGACGGTCCCGCGCCCAGCCAGCCCCCACCGGGAAACTCCGGACAGCCCTCCGCCAGCGGTGACGATCTCACACGCGAACGCGGCTTTGACGCGTGGCTTGGATTTGAGCCCACGCGGATCGTCCGCTTGGAACTTGGCTATTCGCGCAGCGCTACGTTTGCTCTGAATAGTTTTTCTTTTAACGTCGGCTTCAACGTGGGCAAGCTGTTCCATTCCCAGCAGACTCACTAATGCAAGGACCTGGATGGCGGGTGGTTTTAAGAAAGAGGCTTAACAACAATCGAGGACTTTTAAATAGCGAATGTTTTAGTGCGGCGCATAAAGAACGTGGCTGCCGTTTGCGGTAGCCGGATCAGCGGCCGAACTGTCTCCAGCCGTAGCAGGGGCGGAAGAATCTGCAGGCACAGCATTCGTCGCCGCTGTATTTTCCTGTCGCGGGCCCGCTGATTTGCCAAAGCGCAACTCATACGGCGTGCGCGCGGTGTCGCCAATCTTAGCCGTACCCTCGCCGCTGAAGCTGAGCGTGGCAAATTCCGCGTTGATATCTACCACCGTGCCTTCGCCAATATTCTGCGTGACCGGCTTCAGGATTTTTCCTGTTTTCGGGTCCACAATCAGGCGCAGCATGCGCGTTATTTCCAGCTTGTCGCCAATTTGCAATCCGCTTCGGCTGCCAATGTTTACGACCAACGTATTGTCGGTCACGTCAGCCACTGTACCGGCCACGTCCAGTTTGTGCGGAGACAGCGTGCCTGCCTTGAAATCCAGTTCAATGCTCAGTGCGTTCATCGCTTTCGTTACTGCCTCGCCCAGCAATGACTGTTCAAAGTTCGGCGCATGCGGATCAAAGCCCACAATGCCGTCATTGTTGAACTTCGTCGGTCCATTGAGTACACCGCCGCTCAGTGATCCACTGCTTAAAATGCCGCCACTAAATAGTGAAGTGCCTTCGCGTATGGAAACGCCTTCAGCCCTGGCTGTAGCCAGCACATCGCCGCTCATGGTGTCGATCAAACGCGCGGTAATCGCGCACTCAGCCCGCAGTTCGTCTTTTTTCAACCGCGCGACGCTCAAGGCGCGGTCGCGCATGCGCATGCCACCTTTTACCCTTACCTCCTCGCGATTCAACTTCGTCACCGAGCCCTGAATCACCGCGTCCAGCCCCAGCAACCGGCCCATCCTGGCAATCGCAGCCGGGTCTGTGCGGTCAGTTGTCGGAATATTTTGCGCTGCCAGCAGATCGTCAATCGCCCCGCGCTCTACAATGCGGTACTGTCCATCTTTCAATAATTTCTCCACCAGCAGCCCGGCAACGCCTTTGCCCACTTCTTCATTCGCGCCGTAGATGGAGTAGATATTGTCCTTTACCGCGCGATTATCAAAATCAAAAACCGCTACCAGCTTCTTCCGTTGCTCCGTCGGACGCTCCGCCACTTGCTGTGCAGGGCAGCTCATCGCACCAAGAATCATGGCTGTAAGAAATAGGTTAAGCAGGCGAATTCGCGACATTGGCTCTTACGCTCCCGGTTGAAAAGGCTCCATCCCTACCAATCGGCCATTTCGCGCGAAACATTAGTACTGATTGGGATTATTTCTGGGAAGGAGGAATTGACTCAGATGCTTTACCGGAAATTGCGTTGCAAAACATACAGCGAATTGTTTTGCGAAAGGGCACAGCTTAGCACAGCTGCAAAGTTCCATGGATTCATATTCCATGGCATAGATGAGAGGAATGAAGCGGCTTGCCGCTAGGCTTCCACCAGCCAGCGCAGGGCTTCCTGCCGGTTCTCAAAGAGAGGAATGCGGCGGCGTGAAAATGCCTGCACTCCTTCATAGATCAGCCGTTGCAGTCCGCTGATGCCGATCACCGCAGCCCGGCGCACATACGGCGCATTGCCCACCACTTTGGCTTGCAGCACGGCCACAGACTCTTTATCAAACGTGGTGCCCGCCACGTCATTGAGTGTGAGCACTGAATTTGGCTGCTCCAGCGCAATCACCCGATGGCCCTCTTCAGCCACGGCCTTCAGCATTGCCACATCGCAATGTGAATAGTTAATAAAGAGCACGCGCTGCCCCTGGTGCTCAATGAATCGCACGCGGCCGGGAGCAATTGCGTCAATGGTTCCAGACTGCAGTTCGTAGGTTGTTGCGCTTGCCATGGAGCGTATTGTGGTGCCGGTTCAGGAACTCTCGAAAGATAACGAAAGATAGCGCCCGGTTGGTTACTACAGAGAAATGCCGCTCTACCGAAGGGGGTAGTGTATGCGCGGTGGTGAGTTTTGTGCTTTTGATTTTCCTCCGTGTTCCTCTGTGGTAAATGATTTTGATCGCTGGGTAATCCGGTGATGATCCGTGTTATCCGTGTTCATCCGTGGTAAGTTTTTGCGCACTTGATTTTCCTTTGTGTTCCTTCGTGTCCTTTGTGGTAAAAGTTTCTTTTACGCGGTTTCACGCGAGGATCTGTTTCATGCCAACCTCCTCCATTCTGGTAGCCACCTGGGATAGCGGGCTATTCAGCATCACCGGAAAAATCGTCTGCCAGGAACTCGCCCATCAATCTGTTCGCAGCCTGGTGTCTGACGGACATGGAGGCGTACTCGCCATCGTTGGCGGGCATTCACTCTGCCGGCGGTCGCCTGATGGTGAATGGACTGAGCTGGCAAAAAGTGAAGCTGATCTTTCCTGCTGCGTGCCAATTGGGAATGCGGTTTTTCTCGGAACCGACGACGCGCATCCTGCGCGTTGCCCTTGATGGTGATGGCGCTGGCGCGCAACAATGGCTCACTGGCTTTGACAACGTAGAAGGCCGCGATACATGGTATGCAGGTTCGGCGATCATCAATGGCAAGCGTATGGGGCCTCCTCTGGGAATTCGTTCAATGGCTGCGACATGCGATGGCGTGCTTCTAGCCAACGTCCACGTGGGCGGCATTCCGCGATCCACCGATTCCGGCTTAACATGGCAGCCCACAATCGACATCAATAGCGACGTTCATCAAGTCTGCGCACATCCCACCCGGCCTGAGATTGTCATAGCCGCGGCAGCCATGGGACTTTGCGTGAGTCGCGATGCTGGAGTCACGTGGACCATCGAACAGCAAGGCCTGCACGCCCCACATTGCTCTGCCGTTGCTTTTGGCAGAAACGACATTTTCGTGTCAGCATCGGTCGACCCCTTTGCTGCGCAAGGCGCAGTTTATCGGCATCCCATCGTCGGCACCGGTCCACTCCAGCCTTTAGGCGGAGGCATGCCGCAATGGATCGAAGGCAAAGCCGATACCGACTGCATCGCTACCCTGGATTCCATGGTCGCCGTCATCGACCGCTCCGGCCGTCTCTACATCTCGCATGACGATGGCGACTCATGGTCGTATCCATTCGATAGCCTACCCGTTCCAAGCGGGCTTCACATCTGTTGACCCGCAGTAGCTTTGCCCGATTTTCCTCCGTGTTCCTTCGTGTCCCTGTGGTAAATGGTTTTTCTTCCCTTGATCCGGTGATGATCCGTATGATCCGTGTTCATCCGTGGTAAGGTTTTGCTGCTAGGCTCTTAAAATCCTTTCCGCGGAGAATGCTTGTGAAGATTCAGCCTGTAAAAAAGACTTGGTCTATAAAAAGGTTCATTCCGGCTGTATTTGTCTTTGCCCTGATCAGCATTGCGTCGCAAGCTGCCTTTGCCGCCACCTGTGAAAGCCTGTCCGCGCTCAAGCTACCAAATACAACCATCACGTCGGCGCAGCAGGTTGCCGCCGGAACTTTTGTTCCGCCGGGCGCGACTGCTCCTCCAGCTTCCGCAAAAAACTTGCCGGCATTTTGCCGCGTGATGGCCACGCTCCAATCGGCCAAAGATTCAGACATCAAAGTTGAAGTCTGGCTGCCGCTCACCGGATGGAACGGTAAATATCGCGGACAGGGCAATGGCGGCTTTGCCGGATCGCTCACGTATTACGGCATGGGCGTTGCCATCTCCCAGGGATACGCCACCGCCAGCACTGATACAGGCCACGCTGCCCCGAATGCGGCGGACGCAAGCTGGGCGCTCGGACATCCAGACAAGATTGTGGATTTTGGCTGGCGCGCGATTCATGAGATGACCGTCCAGGCCAAAGCCATCATCCAGGCATTTTACGGCGAGCCCATCCAGCATTCTTATTTCGCCGCCTGCTCCAACGGTGGACGCCAGGGACTCATGGAAGCACAGCGCTTTCCTGAGGATTATGACGGCATCATCGCCGGCGCTCCCGCCAATTACTGGACGCAGGTCTTCGCCGCGTTCTTGTGGAATATGCAGGCCATGCAGGCCGAGTCCGGTAGCTATATCACTGCCAGTAAAGTTCCAGCCATCGCGGCAGCCGTGGTTGTGGCCTGCGACGAAAAAGACGATGTAAAAGACGGCGTGCTCAATGATCCGCGGGAGTGCCGCTTTGATCCCAAGGTGCTCCTCTGCAAAGCAGGTGACAGTGATAGCTGTCTCACCGCACCGCAGGTCGCAGCGCTCAAAAAGATTTATGAAGGGCCTGTCGATTCCAAGGGCAAGCAGATGTTCCCCGGCTTTCTCCCCGGTGGCGAGTTGGGTGGAGGCGGCTGGACCACGTGGATCGCGCAAAGTCCGGGCAAAGATTTGCAGACCGCGTTTGCCAGCGGCTTCTTCAACAACATGATCTCCAGCAGTGAGCCGCTCGATCTCAAGACCATCAACGTGGAAGTCGCCGTAAAGCTGGCGCATGACCAGCAGGCGCAGACCTTTGACGCCGTTGATCCGGACCTGAAACGGTTTATGGCGCGTGGCGGAAAGCTGATTGTCTATCACGGATGGAGTGATGCAGCCCTGCCGCCGCTTGGCTCCATTCAATATTTCAACGCCGTTACCGCCGCTCTGGGTGAGGGCAAAACAGATTCTTTTATGCGTCTCTTCATGGCTCCCGGCGTACAGCACTGCGGTGGAGGCCCAGGCGCAGATTCCTTCGGCGAATTTGCTCCCGCCGGTGATGCGCAGCATGATCTTTATGGGGCGCTGGAACAGTGGGTGGAAAAAGGCGCGGCTCCGGAAAAGATTATCGCCACAAAATACGTGAATGAAGAGGACGAAGCGAAGGGCGTAAAGATGACGCGCCCGCTGTGCCCATATCCAGAGTCAGCCGTCTATAAAGGCGAGGGTGATACCAATGAAGCGGCAAACTTTGAGTGCGTGGCCGCATCGCTGAAAAACAACGATCCAACAATGAAGCTGCCCCGCGCTCTGCACACGCCGGAACCCAGGTATTCACAGAGCGCCAAAGAACAGAGAATTCAAGGGCACGTAACCGTCTCCCTGGTCATTGGCACAGATGGTCATCCTTTTGCAGTGAAGGTGGTGCAGTCTCTGGAGCCGTCACTGGACGCTAATGCCATCCTCGCGATCAAGACCTGGAAATTCGCGCCTGCCACTAAAAACGGACGGCCTATCGCCTTCAGGATGAATATTGATATGGAATACAAGCTCCACTAAAGAAAACTTCTTCATCTTTATCCATCAGGGCCAGCGCGCTAGCTTCCATGCTTACTGGCCCCAACGTCGATTGGGAAGGAGCTGCTCGACGCCAGCTCATTTGAATCCAGAGAAGCTGAAACCGAGATGTTGATTTATAAAGATTGCTGAAGTTAGGAAAAGAAGCGTCTGGGGCTGGCTATTTCCCCTTGGCCGGCACCGCCAGATTGTTTTCCACGGAAAACACTCCAGGCACGCCATTCGCCCGCATGCCGGCCATATCTTTGTCAGACTGGCGATCCACCGCGCCTTCCAGCGTCACGTGTCCGCTTCTAACAATGATGTGGATCGGCCGGTTCGATCCCACGCCATAGTGCTGCAACGGCCCATAGTTATAAACGGCCTTAAACACATCGTGGCGTAAGCGGTCATCTTCGGGTGAAACTTTGAGCACCTCAATGCGGTTATCAACGCCCTCAACGCCTTCAATCTTTTTCACCACATTTTCGGCTTCGTCCTTGAGTGACGGGTCCACAACCTGCCCCAGCAGCGTTACGCGGTAGCCATCCAGCCGAAAAGCGATATTGTCAAAGGTGGTGAAGCGTGGCAGCTTAAGAATCTGGTGTTGCACTTCTTTGGTGATGCGCGCCTGCGCCTTGGCGGAAACCTGCTGGTTGCCCCGTGGCTGCTGTCCCTGCGCCTGAAACTGGGCTTGGAAAAGGAACATCGCACCGATCAAAAACGAGCTTATGTAGCGCATTTTGCGTGTCATGGGAAACTTACCTCCTTGCGGTCTGGGTTACCTTGGTCTGTTCGCGGCGTTTCTATTTTAAGCGCCTGCAATTTAAGATGATGGATTGCGTTCCTGAAACGCACATTACACCAATTATTTATGACTTTATCGAATTCCAAGCCAGAAGAGAGCGCAGCCGCTGAGCCGGTGCGCCCCTCCAATTTTATTCGCGACACCATGATTGAAGACCTGAAGACCGGCAAGCACCAGGGCCGGATCTGGACACGCTTTCCGCCCGAGCCCAACGGCTATCTTCATATAGGCCATGCCAAGGCCATCTGCCTGGATTTTGGCCTGGCCGACGAATTTGGCGGCGGCACCAATCTCCGCTTTGACGATACCAACCCGGAAAAAGAAGAGACCGAGTACGTTGACTCCATCATGAAGGATGTCCGCTGGCTCGGCTTTGAATGGGAAGGCCTGCACTACGCCTCAGATTATTTTCAGCAGCTCCATGACTGGGCCGTGCAGCTGATCAAAGCCGGCAAAGCTTATGTCGATGACCTGACCGCCGACGAGATTCGCAAATATCGGGGTACGCTCACTGAGCCAGGAAAAGAGAGTCCGCATCGCAATCGCTCGGTTGAAGAAAACCTGGATCTCTTTGCGCGCATGAAGGCTGGCGAGTTTGCTGACGGCGCGCGCTGCCTGCGCGCCAAAATTGATATGGCTTCGCCCAACGTGAATATGCGCGATCCGGTGATGTATCGCATCCTGCGCAAACCGCATCACCGCACCGGCGACAAATGGTGCATCTATCCGCTGTACGATTACGCGCATGGCCAGAGTGATTCGCTGGAAAAGATCACCCACTCCATGTGTACGCTGGAGTTTGAGTCGCACCGCCCGCTCTACAACTGGTTCATACAAGAGCTCGGCATTTTTCCTTCGCAGCAATTAGAGTTTGACCGGCTCAGCCTCACCTACACCTTGCTGAGTAAGCGCAAGCTGCTGCAACTGGTGCAGGAAGGCCGCGTCAGCGGATGGGATGATCCGCGTATGCCCACGCTCTCCGGCATACGCCGCCGCGGATACACGCCAGAGGCGCTGCGGAATTTTGTGGCCAACATCGGCGTCACCAAGACCAACGGGACAATCGAGCTGGCCATGCTCGAACACTTTTTGCGTGAAGAATTAAACCGCACCGCGCCGCGCGTAATGGCCGTGCTGCGTCCGCTGAAAATTGTGATTGATAACTATCCTGAAGGCCAGACCGAGCAGATGGACGCGGTCAACAATCCTGAAGATGAAAGCGCGGGCAAGCGCCATGTGCCGTTCTCGCGCGAGCTTTACATTGAACGCGATGACTTTCAGGAAGTGCCGCCCAAAGGCTATTACCGCCTTTCTCCGGGAAAAGAAGTGCGCCTGCGCTATGGATATCTCATCACCGCGAAGTCCGTGGTGAAAAATGATAAAGGTGAAGTGGTTGAAGTGCATGTGACGTATGATCCAGCAACGCGCGGCGGCAATGCGCCCGACGGACGCAAGGTGAAATCCACGCTGCACTGGGTCTCCGCCGCTGACGCCCTGAGCGCCGAAGTCCGGATCTATGACAACCTCTTCAGCAAGGAAGATCCCAACGATGTTCCTGAAGGCCAGGAATTCACCGCGAACCTGAATCCAAATTCGCTCGAGATTGTGGCCGACGCCAAGCTGGAGCCGTCACTCAAGACAGCAGAGCCCGGCGCGCGCTATCAGTTTGAGCGCCTGGGATATTTCTGCATTGATCAGGATTCAAAGCCCGGCGCGCTGGTCATCAATCGCACCGTGGCATTGAAAGATACCTGGGCCCGCAAGCAGACAAAATAATAAGTAGCCGAAGTAAGCACAGCAGACAAAATAACGCAGCACCAATCACGGAGCTTAATTGAAATATAGAAATCAGATTGCCGCGTTCATGCTCTGCCTGCTCCTGGCTTCACCGGCATTGGCCACGCAGATTACCGGAACGGTCACCAACGGCACCACCAACAAACCTTCAGCGGGTGACGAAGTAGTTTTGCTCTCACTGGCTGGCGGCATGGACGAAGTCTCGCGCACCAAAACTGATAATCAGGGCCGCTACTCGCTCACTCTGCCAGACAATCAAACGCAACACCTGATCCGCGTCACACGACAGAGCGTGAGCTACTTCAAGTCGGTACTGCCCGGCGCAGCCACGGCAGACGTAACTGTCTTTGA
>DASXZE010000047.1:0-3816 GCA_036502105.1 Candidatus Angelobacter sp.
GAATCAGTTCGTCGGGGTGCAGGTTGGTATCGAGCTGCGGCGTGGTTCCCGGCAGGCGATGGAACTCCGCGATCGGGATCATGCGCTCACCTTTTTGTCCGCGCACGCGGACAGAAGCACCGAGCGCAGCGAGAGCTACCGCCATGTCCGAAGGATGCACCGCGATGCACTGTTCGCTCGCGCCAAAAATGGCATGGCGGCGATGAATGCCTTCGCGCGCGCCGCAGCCGCTGCCGGGCGAACGCTTGTTGCACTTGGGAAATGCCGGGTCCATGAAGTAAGAGCAGCGCGTGCGTTGCAACAGATTGCCGCCGTTCGTCGCAAGATTGCGCAGCTGCGGCGAAGCGCCGGAGAGAATGGCCTGAGAGAGCAAAGGATAATTTTTCCTTACCAGAGCATGGTTGGCAGTATCGCTGTTGCGCGCCAGCGCTCCAAGACGCAAGCCTCCGCCGGGGACGGCTTCAATGTTGGCGAGCGGCACGCGGTTGATGTCCACCAGCCGCGACGGAGCCTGCACGCCATTCTTCATCAGGTCAATCAGGTTGGTGCCGCCGGCTAGAAACTTTGCGTCCTTGCCGCCGTCTTTGCCGCCAATGATCGCGTCAATCGCAGCCTGCTCCTGCTCTGCCCGTTTGTATTCAAATGGATTCATGTTCATCCTCAGTGAGATCACTACGCATCAGCGTCTCTTGTCTCGTTACACGCTTTCTTCCGCGCAACCAATTGCCAAAATTGCAGCATTGCCAAAATCGCCAAAATTGAAAATCGTATCTTTGCAACCACTAAGAAAATCTTCAACACAGAGGAAGGGAGGAAGCAGAGGAGAAAAGAAACTTATTAGCTTTTCTCCGCGCCTCCGCGTCTCTGCGGTGAATGAACTTCCTGCACAGCGGCCACGATTCCCGGATACGCTCCACAGCGGCAGATATTGCCGCTCATGCGCTCGCGAATTTCATTGGGACTCAGGTCAGCCGTGCCGATTTTCCGCAGATCGGCGGTGACGTAGCTGGCGTCGCCGCGCTTGGCTTCCTGCAAGAGCGCGACGGCGGAGCAGATCTGCCCCGGCGTGCAGTAGCCGCACTGAAATCCATCGTGCTCCAGGAACGCGGCCTGTATGGGATGCAGCTGATCGCCCTGCGCCAATCCTTCTATTGTTGTAATCTGCTCGCCTTCATGCGTCACAGCCAAAGAGAGACAACTGTTGATGCGGCGGCCGTCGGCAAGCACGGTGCATGCGCCACATTGGCCGTGATCGCAACCTTTTTTTGTGCCGGTGAGATGCAGCTTCTCGCGCAGAAGATCGAGGAGCGTGGTGCGCGGATCCAGCGTGAGCTGGTGCTGTTTTCCATTGATGGTCAATTGCAGCGGCATCGTGCCAGTATTGTCGGCGGGCCGTTCGACTTCCGTCACAGTGGCTCCGCTGCCGTGAATGGGGAATCCCATGACAACGCCTCCGGTAAGAAGGCCGGCGGTGGCAACAAATTGCCGCCGGGTTATGGACCAGCGATAGATTGGGCGGTGCTGCTGTTGCGTCTCTTTATATATAGTCTCGGGGTTTGGGGCTTTGTGATCCACCCTGCCTCCTTGCGCGGGAAAAAAGCCGCAGCAATTCCAAGGAAATTTAGATGCAAGGGGCACCAGAGGCGATGACAAGCCTCTGCGTGTAGCGGAGACATGTCAGTTATTGAATCGGCACAAATTCCCGGCGAATGCAGCAAATACGGAGTGGAGTATTAAGTTTCGAGAAATTCAGGAAGCTCGAGGAAGGACCTTTCTCACCTCATCGAGAAACTCGGGCGCAACGCTGCAAGCGGAAGCGCAGTTATGGGCGGTGCGCTTGAATGGAGTAGTAGACAAACACAAGATCGGCAGCGTTCTCCGCAGAGGGCGAATTGATTCCACCAGGGCCGCTTGTTCTTCCGCCGGAACCGAGTGACAGATCAATAGCAGATCAAAGGTGTTCGCCTTGAGCTGCTTCAGTGTTTCACCCCATGACAACACTTCAACAGTGTGGTAGCCTGCGTTTTCCAACAGCAGCGTGCGGATGGGCATCAGCACCAGATCGTACCCGAAAGACAAAATTGAAAATGCGCCAGCGTTATTCATGGCATTTACACACTTCAAGCCGCGATAGGCAGGTGTTGTGGCATACGCGCGGGCCGGACCAGAATTTCTACATTTTTCAGGCGCGGACTCGCCTGGCAGTAGCAAGAAAGTTGATAAGCATTTGCGTCGAACAAGATCTGGTCAACCACAATTAAGTCAGGTACAGGAAGCCTGCCGTGATGAACATCATCAAGCGCCAGCAACGCTGAGGGCAGATCGCCGACAATCTTCAGATGCAAACGTCCACGGTGATTCTTCAGCCATGAATTTCCGGAGCTTTGATTGTCCCCCCCCCGACTATCACGAAGAAAAGGCGATCACGATGCCGAATATTGACGCGTCCTGGTTCCTGGTGCCGTTCACGTTTGCCGAGTTCGTCATCCAGGAGGTCTGAGCGAAGCTGCGCGCGGGTGAGCCATTCATCCAGTTCACCTGTTATAGCTATGACGGCAGATCTGGATTTCCCATGAGGACGGCGTACAGGCAGACCCAGCATCGCTTCCCACCTCTGTACAGTACGGACGCCGCGGCCAAAATATTGGGCGATCTCTTTCCAACTGTTGAGGTACTTGGATTTTTCAACAAGCAGAGTAGCTTCTTCCATCGGGATCGACAAAGGCCGGATTGGAGTTGACCGGCTCTTAATTCTTAGATCGTAAACCGATGGTTATTTGAGAGTCAGTCCGGTACGTAACATAGCTACCGAATAATTAATTCGTACCAATTCGGCACTGTTGCCATGAGCACGCACGTGCTTTGTGGAGTACCTGATCGATCCGCCCGGAGCCTTTTCAGGAAACTTGCGAGCTGACGCTTGTGGAAAACGGATAGAGCAGCGGAGCCGCTCCCTCGCGCAAAAACCGCGCTCGGGATAGCAGGTTCAGGGAGAGATCGCAAGACGATTTTCAGAGGGGTTCCGCAAAAGCAAGAACTTAGCCGCGAATTTCGCTAATAAACGCGAATTGAACTTTTGTGTTTATTTTGTGTTCATGCGCGTTGATTCGCGACCAGAAGTTTTTAGGGCTACTCATACTTCAAAGCCCGCAGCGGCTCAATGTTCATGGCGCGGCGCGCGGGAATGTACGATGCAACCAAACCCACAACGGCCAGCAGCAAGGCAACGGAGAAAAGCGTGACAGGATCGGATGGAGAAACGCCGACTAGCAGCGATCCGAACCCCCGAGCGGCAAAAAAGCTCAGAGCCAGCCCAGCGACCAGCCCCGCTCCCACCAGGACAAAGCCCTGGCGAAGCACCATTTTCAGGATGTGAGCGCGGTCAGCGCCAAGCGCCATGCGCACGCCAATTTCATGCGTTTTCTGCGATGCGGCATAGGAGATCACGCTGTACACGCCAATCAGCGCGAGCACCAGTCCAAGCAGTCCCAGCACCACGGTAAAGCGGCTGCCCATGCGATAGAGAAAGAACCCATTGGCCCCGCCCAGAGACTGTTCCATGGTTTGCACGTCAGTCAGGGGAAGCCCGGGCGCAAGGTCATGGATCTGCCGTTCAACCACCGGGATCAGCGCTTCCGGAGCGCCGGCAGTGCGGATTTGCAGCGTGACGAATGTACCTGGGTCTTGTGCCTGTGGCTCGTAATAAAACAAAGTTGTCTCGTCGACCGGATCGTTGTATTTGCCCTGCTTTACGACGCCAACAACTTCGATAAGATTACCGGTTGCGGTCCTGGTGCTGAATCGTTTTCCCAGCGG
>DASXZE010000048.1:0-6478 GCA_036502105.1 Candidatus Angelobacter sp.
ATGGCGCAGGCCAACACGTCTGAGGCGATTGTGGATAAATCCACGGCGGAAGAGATGCAAGGCAAGACCGTGGCGACGGTGGCCGGCCACACGGCTGAAGGTCCAATGAAGGTCAACGGACTGAACAGCGAGGCGCTGGATTTGCTGAATCGCGATCGCGCGCCGGAAGCCGATGTGGTGTTGCAGCAGGCGCTGAAGATTGAGCCGAACAATCCTTTCACGCTGAACAATATGGGCTTTGCCAAGGAAAAAGAAGGCGAGCTGGAAGATGCGATCAAATTCTATGATCGCTCGGCGGCCACAGGATCACGCGAGCCGATTGTGATTGCCTTCAATAAAAGCTGGCGCGGACGGCCGATCAGCGAAGTGGCCGCACGCAACGCAGAGAGCAGCCGCAAAGAGCTGGGTAAATCTCAAGACCTTCAGGACCGCGTGGCCAGGCTGAATGTGCGCGGTGTTTCTGCCATGAATCGCAATGACCGCAAGACCGCGCGAGAGAATTTCCAGGCGGCATACAAACTCGATCCGAATAATTCTTTTGCCATAAATAATATGGGCTATCTGGCCGAACTCTCTGGCGACAAAGAGACCGCGCAATCATTTTATGAGCAGGCGCAGCGCGCGGAGCGGGCGAGACAGAAGGTGATGGTATCGACGCGTCCGGAGCTGGAAGGGCAGACCGGCGCGGCCGTGGCGGAACAAAGCAGCACGCTGGTGGAATCAAGCTTTAACGCACAGGCAGAAGCCAGACGCCGCAGCGGGGCAGCGCCGGCATTGAGGACCCGCGACAACCGCACCGTGGTTGAACCAAAAACAAATCCAAACCTGACGCCGCCGGAATTCAGGCAGCCTCCGGCAGATGGCACGCCGCAAGGCGGCGCGGCCACACCGAATGTAGCTCCGGCAAATACCGCGCCGAACGGTGCTGCTCCGCAGACCAATCAGCAGCAGCAAACCCCGCCGGAGTTTAGGACGCGTCCGGCGCAGCAACAGCCGCCATCGCAGCCGCAGCAACCGCAGCCGAATTCTCAGCCGCCGAATTCGCAGAATCCGGGGAACTAATTTCGGAATTGTGATTTGGGAATTGTGATTTGTGATTTTGGTGAAGTTTGAAGCTGAATAGTTTCAGGCTTTGCTCGAAGATTCGGCTTAAATAATTGGGCCGATTCCTTTGCCGATGGCGGGCGCTTTATGGAGCGAGGTTTCAACAAACTTCTTGGCGGCTTTGGCGGCAGTAAGCAGATCTTTGCCCATCGCTAAATTACAGGTTAGCGCAGTGGAGAAAGCGCATCCGGTTCCATGCGTTGAGCGCGAGGAAATTTTATTGCCTTTCAGGATAGTAACCTGCTTCCCGGTCTGGCTGAGGAAATCGTTCGGCGGATCAATGTGTCCGCCGGTAATAATCACGTTGCGCGCGCCCATTTCATGCAGTCGCAAAGCAGCTAGCTGCATTTCGTCTGCAGTAGTTACATTCAGCTCAGTGAGTGCCGCGGCTTCATCAATGTTCGGCGTGGTTACATAAACGCGAGGAAGAACGCGGTCTTTTAAAATCCTCAGACCTTCGCGGGAGATCAATTCGGCTCCGGAGCTGGAACGAATAATGGGATCGAGCACCACAAAACGCACGGCATGCCGCTTGAGAAATGCAGCTACAGCTTTCGCCGCTTCAGCCGAACCTAGCATGCCAATCTTTACGGCAGCAATGTCGAGATCGCCCATGAGTTGCTCCAGCGTTTCAGTAATTACCTGGCCTTCCATGGGATCGACGCGTTTTACGCCGCGCGTGGATTGCACCGTGAGAGCCGTAATGCAGGTGACACCGTAACAGCGGTGCGCAGCCATGGTCTTGATGTCCGCGGTGATTCCGGCGCCGGACGAGGGATCATGGCCCGCGATAGACAGGACTATCGGAAGATGCGTTTTCTTTTTATGCGGCATGGAAGAAGAATAGTTCGTCTTTGGATATATCCTAAAAGCCGGAGCAATGTAAATACAAAGCACGAACGATGGCAGCAAGACTTTGGCCCGTCAGTTAATATCTTCAGTGTCTATGATTATTTTTGGTATCCATGCGGTGGAAGAAGCGCTGGCAGCGCGCGGACGCGGCTTTGATTACGTGGCCATGGTGCCGGGTCGCGGCGACGCCCGCACACAGAAGATCGTTCAGCTCTGCCGCGCCGCCGGCGTGCCGGTGCGCACCATGCCTCGCGAGCAGCTGAGCCGCCTGGCGCAAGTGGCTAATCATCAGGGCGTTGTGGCCATCACGGCAGAAAAACAATATGGCGATGTGGAAGACGTGCTGGCACACAAGCGTGGGCAACATGCATTTGTGCTGCTACTTGATGGCATTGAAGATCCGCACAATCTTGGCGCAATCATTCGCACGGCGGAAGGCGCTGGCGCTGATGGCATCATTATTCCTGAGCGACGCTCCGTTGGCGTCACCGGCACGGTGGTCAAAGCTTCTGCCGGCGCTTCAGAACATCTGCCGATTGCCCGCGTTACCAACGCTGGCCGCGCGCTGGAAGAGTTGAAGTCCAGCAATATATGGACGGTTGGCCTGGATGAACGCGGCGAAAAGCTCTACGATCAACTCGACTACAAAATGGATTGCGCCCTGATTCTTGGCGCTGAAGGCCATGGCTTGCATGAGCAGATCCGCAAAAAATGCGACTTCCTGGTGAAGATCCCCATGCTAGGCAAAGTGCCGTCGCTCAATGTGTCAGTGGCTGCTGCCATTGTGATGTATGAAATTGCGCGCCAGCGGCGCAAGTGAATCGCGCGGAAATTCGCACGCAAAAAAGTGAGCAGCTATTTGCTGACAGGACGCTTCTTTGCCTTGATCACAATCGCCAGATCGCCGTTGCGAATATTAGTAAACCGCAGCTTGACGCGTCCTTCTTCATCCTGTGTGATGACCGCTGGAGTATTCACTGAAGTCAGCATCCAGCCTGCAGGAAGCGTTACGTAATTCAGTGGACGCCCAAGAGTTCTGGTCCATGTAAGTTCACGATCTTTGACAACATAACCAAGGGGATCTGTATATGTCTCCTGCACACGCACACGCGTGGATTGGCCTTCAACCACCGCATGCTCAAGATCACCTTGAACAACTACAGAATCTGGCTCGACCGCGTCAGGATAGTATCCTAGCGCGTTGACTTCTTTTCCCGTCACAGTGGAAGTTTTGAGCGGTTTGCCTGTATCCAGGTCAATCATCTTCGCGTCTGGTGAAACAGCACTGCCCCTGCGCACGAAGCTATGCACAGATTTTTGCCCCACGCGCGTAACTGTAAAGTCATGAGAGATAAAAAACTGATGCGTCGAAGGCTCCAGCAGCCAATAGCTGATCTCGCGGTCTTGCTCTGCGCGATGAAATGATTCATCCTGCGCCAGCAGCGCTGCGGCGGTCAGCACAAGCAAAACGAATGCCGTTATGTTCTTCATGGCAGCCTCCGCGCAACAATCTTCACTGGCAATTGATCGTCACGATCATTTAAAAAGCTCACGCGCACGCGGCCATCCTGATCAGTAGAAACAATTGCCGGCGAAGCGCATTCAATCAGCTCCCAGCCTTTGGGCAGAACCACGACATTGCGCTTGATTCCCAGCGGTCTGGTGAAAATCAGCTTTCCGTGCGCGAGCGAGTATGATGCAGCGTCTGTATAGGTCTTAAATATCCTGATGCGCGTCTCACCGCCTCTTGGTACAGGAGCAGACAAATGCACTTGAATGAACTCATCTTTATCTTGTGTTTGCTGTGGCGCCAGGCCAGTCGCCTTGGCGTCTTTGCCGCTCACCACTTCAAACTTGAGCTCTTTGCCAGTGCTGCGATCAATCACGCGTTCTTTCGTCGCAACCGAGCCCGGACGAATCGGATTAAAGAAGAACGGCGCGCCTTCCTGCGTGGCAGTTACGTCATAAGTAATGCCGAATTGATGTGTCTCTGGCGGCAGCAGTTCATAGAGAGTGAACTCATCTGCAGCCATGAGTGGCAGGCTCAGCAATAAAAACACGGCTAAAATTCTTGACAACATAACGGGCGGAGTTTATCACATCAGGTAAATTGACTGATCAGAGGAAATTGCATATTGCGATCTCAAAGAGCGGCGCGGTGCCAAGCCCAAGTATTACAAGCCTGCAATCAAGATCTTCTGCATATAATGGACAGGGATGCTTCTTCGCAAAATCTGGCTGGCGTTAACCTGGATCACAGCCGTGGCTTGCCTGAGCGCCGCCCTTCGTGCCGAGCCAATCAAGCAGCTCAATCCCAGCGGATACGTCAATGACTTTGCCGGCGTCATTGACGTTTCGTCGGCTGAATCCATTCGCCAGATCTGCGAGCAGATTGACCAGAAAGCTAAAGCGCAAATCGCTATCGTCACTATTCACTCGCTGGATGGCGCTGACATTGAAAGCTACGCGTCTGACCTCTACAAGCAATGGGGTATCGGCCCCAAGTCGAGCAATCGTGGCGTGCTTATTTTGTTTGCGATCAATGATCGCAAACGGCGCGTTGAAGTAGGTTACGGTCTTGAGCCCATTCTGCCCGATGGAAAAGTTGGCGGCTTTGGGCGCGAAGCTGTTCCCTTTCTCAAGCAAAACCAATACGGCCCCGGCATATTGTTGATCACGCAGCGCATTGCCACGGTCATTGCCGCTGACGCAGGTGTGCAGCTCGTAAATGCCAATGCACCAAGCCCTCCGCCGGATGACCAGCCTGACAACACACAGGTCAACATTTCTCCGGGCGTGCTGATCGTAGGTTTTGTAGTTGTATTGGCCTTGCTCGCCCTTGTGTTAAGAATGTTTGGCATTGGCTTTCTCTGGAATATTCTTGTCATGATGCTCTTCTCTAGCAGTGGCCGCGGCGGCAGTTCATGGGGCGGGGGCGGTGGTTTTGGGGGCGGGGGTGGTTTTTGCGGATTTGGCGGAGGCAGCTCTGGCGGAGGCGGCGCAAGCGGCGACTGGTAACCGCGGTGCATGTATAAAACTATGGAAGCAGAAAAACAGATTACGGAATTTATAGAGCATCTTAAACAGGCCGCTGGCGCGAACCTGGAATGCGTAGTGTTGTTCGGCTCAGCCGCGTCTGGCGAGTTCCATCAGGACTTTTCTGATATCAACATTCTTTGCGTCCTGCATGAGCTTTCCGCGGCCACGCTAACCACGCTTGCGCCGGCCATCAATGCCTGGGCGAAAAACAAATTCCCTGCCCCGCTTTTGTTTTCTCGTACTGAGCTTGAAAACTCGACTGACGTTTTTGCCATTGAAATGCTTGACATGTCGCAGCGGCACCGCATTCTTTACGGAGAAGACATTTTTGCCAGCCTGCATGTGCCCATGAACCTGCATCGCGTTCAACTGGAGCACAACTTGCGGACGAAACTTCTCGCGCTGCGGCAAGCCTATATTCAGGCATCATCTGACGCCAGTCGTGTCCGGCGGCTCATGCTGGATTCAGTTTCCAACTTCAGCACGCTCTTTCGCCACACGCTCATCGCCATGGGAGAACATCCCGCGGCAAACAAGGCAGACAACATCAAGAAACTGGCCGAGCGCATTAAGTTTGATCCTGCGATCTTCCTGCAACTGCTGCAGGTACGCGCGCGCAATGCCAAAGAAAATGAAATTAATCCGAGCGCCGGATTTGCAAAATACCTGGAAGGCATTAGCAAGGTAGTGCAGGCAGTGGACGCTCTGGAATAAACATATACATATATAAGATCGCAACCATTGAGACGGAGGAGAAGATGAAGTTTTGGATTGTACTTGGAATTATTGCGTTACTGCTGATTGTAGGATTCAGCAGTTACATTGGCGCAAAAAATCAGATGGTCACAAAGAATGAAACCGTGAAGTCGGCATGGGCGCAAGTGGATGTTGTACTGCAACGCCGCGCTGACCTGATTCCCAACCTGGTGGAGACAGCCAAGGGTATTGCCGCGCAGGAACAAACCGTGTTTGGAGACATTGCCAAAGCCCGCTCGCAGCTGCTTGCCTCAAACACGCCGGCTGAAAAAATTGCCGCCAACCAGCAATTGGATGGCGCGGTATTTAAATTTCTTGCGGTCACGGAAAATTATCCGCAATTAAAGTCCAATGAGAGTTTTATGCGTGTTCAGGATGAACTTGCCGGCGCAGAGAACCGAATCGCCGTGGAGCGTAAGCGCTATAACGATTCCGTGCAGGACTACAACACCTTCATCGGTCTGTTCCCTAACAGTTTTTGGGCAGGGATGGCGGGATTCAAGCGCAACGATGCTTACTTTGCCGCCAGTGAAGGGGCACGTACTGCGCCAAAAGTTGATTTTTCAGGTGTAAAGCCGCAAGCCACACCGCAACCAGCACACTAAAAAGCTTTGGGCCGTGGCTTTAGCCGCGGCCCAAAGCATTCTTGAAACGTATTAGCTGGTAAGCCCAATCCGTCGAATCAAATTCTGGAACCGTGGATCAGACCGCACTTCATCCAGCATTG
>DASXZE010000049.1:0-14687 GCA_036502105.1 Candidatus Angelobacter sp.
CAGCCGCGGTTTGGATGGTCATCTTTGCCGTGTTTCTTCTGGCCATTAATTTTTTCTCCGTCGGCCACTATGGGACGTTTGAATATTGGTTTGCCCTGGTGAAAGTTGTCACCATCTTTGTATTTATCGTCATCGGTGCGGCATTGCTTTTTGCAGGAAAGGTGCAGCCACAATATGTGGCGCAAGGCGGCTTCGCTCCCAAAGGCTGGCCCGCGCCGCTGCTGGCGATTTCTTTTGGACTGTATAGTTTTCTTGGCATAGAAATGGTAGCCACTTCTTCTGGTGAAGCGCGATCCAGCAAAGAGGTGGCGCGGGCTACGCGTATCGCCTTTGCCATGCTGGCATTTATTTACGTGGGAGCCATGGCCGTGCTGGTGGGCGTAATGCCGTGGAGAAACGCCGGCATTTCGGAAAGCCCATTTGTCACGGTGTTTAAAGTGGCGGGAATTCCTGCAGCCGGCTTCATCATGAATTTTGTGGTGCTCACTGCGGCTCTTTCGGCAGCGAATGCCAGTCTTTATGTCACGTCGCGCATGTTGTTTTCTATCTCCCGCGCCGGTTACGCTCCCAAACGCATGGGCATCCTGAATCAGCACGGAGTCCCCATGGGTGCGTTGGTGGCGTCGATGCTGGGAATTGTTGCGGCTATTCTTCTGCAACTGCGCACAGCCAACGCTTATCTTTACATCATCAATGCATCTCTCGTAGGCGGAATGCTGGCGTGGCTTATCTCGTTGCTGGCGCATGTCCGCTTCCGCCGCACAGTTTCTGCCGCGCAGCTAAAAGAGATTGGATTGCGCTCACCGCTGGGAGCCGTTGGATCAATTTTTGGGTTTATTGCGATCGTGGCGTCGATTGCGTGTACATGGTGGGTGTCGCAATCGAGCGTGGCTGCGAAGAGTGCTGGGATTTATCTGGTGGTGTTGAGTGTTGCGTATTGGCTGGTTCGCTCTCAGTGCTCAAAATAAAAGCACCATTCTGCAAGAATTATTCTATGTCCACCACTTTGACGAGATCATCTTCCAAAATGGCAAGCCGGCGTCCATCAGGGCTGAAATCAAATTCGTAGCGGTAATAATGTTTTTTGTTAACCGGTATGGATACAAGTTGCTTTCCAGTATCGATGTCATAAACGGCGATCTTGCGGGCTGTTATATGTCCTGATAAATCCAGTATCCGGTTAACTCCTCGAATGGTAATAATATCCACCGCGATTCGGGTTCCGTGCTCGCTGCTTCGGATTGGTACAAACCAATTAGCCCAGAACTCGTGCTTAGCCATTGCCTGCCGAAATTTGAGACGTCCTTCAAATGAGACCACATGCAAGTGGCTGTTGGTATATTTGTCAGCTTTTTCATCGACATTTGTGATGAAAAACTCGTCATTCAGAACCGTATAACGTCCCAATATATGGACGGGCAGCTCCACATGTTGTTCGTAATCACACAAGGGCCAACGGGAAGTAAAATGTTCGAGTTGCCGGTTCACACCTGTGTGATAGGCAAATTTGTCAGTGATTGAATCTATCGAGTAAGGCGTAGGCGGGTTTTCACATCGTTGTGCGGTTGGAAACCGTGAAAGATCAAGAACCGTTGCAGGAGGATTAACATCCCATGTGCCAACCAGCAGCGTTCGCCGGTCGGGCGATTGGATGATTCGGCAGCGCAGAGCACATGGAGAAATCATCGTCCAGGAGGCGTTCTCCGCATTTGCTCCTGACTGTAGCAACTGGAGCTTGTCATTGGCTCGTACGATGATCTGATCGGTATCAGACAAATAGACGCCGTTGTCTCTCCATCCATTTGTCGGCAGCGAAAGAGAGAGGTTTACTTTCCCGTCCGGTGTGAAGCGTATTACATGAAATGACAGAGCAGGATGATCTGGTGTTGCACTCCCATCCCGTTCACGGGTCGCAAAGCCGACTAGAATCTGGCCTTTGTGATCAAGGAGAATTAAGCGACTACCTGAATTGGCTTCATAAAGGTTAATTTGTTCAGGAGGCTCCCAGCCAAAATCGCGCAGATTGACTGTGGAAGACGCAGTCTTGGTCTGAGCTGAATAAGACTGAGCGCAGACGATCACGACTGCAATTACCAAAAGACAATACTTCAACTTGCGATGCATTTTTCGGTATCTATTGCCACACAATCATCATACTTCTTCCGCAGGCGCAATGTTTGAGACGGCTTCCTTGGGCCGTCCTGCCACGAAGTAATACACCACCCCCAGTGCAACAAGAATCAACCCAAAGCCCAGCTGACTCATGCTGCCCAGTTGTCCCAGATCAAGCTGTTCACTGCGATTCTTAATCAGGGCAATCAGCAGAAGTACCGTTGGTCCTACACCCAGCAAAATTGCGCCGGCCATGCCGCCGGGCACGCGAAACGGACGCGCCAATTGTGGCTCGCGAATGCGCAGCACAATGAGCGCCACAAATTCCAGGATGAGGCTCGCGCCGTAAAGCAGAATATCGAGCATGATGAGCTTGTCAAAGCTCAGACCCAGAGACGCCGCCCAGGTGATACTCAGAATTACGATCGCTACCCACGGCGCTCCATTTTTTAGTTTGCGCGTAAAGATTTTCGGCAGGTGTCCATCTTCCGCCATGGCCACGGGCAGGCGGGAGTAAGACATCACCAGCGAATTGAAGGTGCCAAATTCGCTGATCATGGCTGCGCCCACCAGCGCTGCACCCAGCCACGGCCCCACAACCATTGAGGCGATGCTGGCCCAGCTTCCTGTGGCCCAGATTTCCGCTTGCACATGCAAATGCCACACCGCGAGCACGGGAATCACATAGGAAAGAAAGATGGCCGCCAGCGTCAGCAGCATGACGCGCGGGTATGTTTTCTGCGGATTCTCAACTTCATTGGCGACAGTAGAAGCGTTGTCCCATCCCATGTAATTCCACATTGCTACCAGAATGCCGGTAAGCAAGCTGCCTTGCGCGGGCGGTGTTGAGCCAATGGTCACGTGGCGGAAAAATGCATAGACAGTAATGAGCACAAAAGGGCTCAACATCACCACGCCCAGCCAGACAGAGCCGGTGCCCACGGCTTTTGCGCCGAGCAGATTCCACAACAGGCAGACAACAATCATTGCCACGGCAATCGCCACGCCTCTATGTCCTGCGGTCAAAGCAGGCCACAGCCGTCCCAGATAGAGCACAAATACCGTGGGATAAATCGCCATGTCAAAGATACTGGAAACCAGTGAAAGCCAAGCCTCCTGAAAGCCCCAGAACGGCCCCATGGCGCGACGCACCCATACGTAAAACCCGCCTTCAGCAGGCAGCGCGGCCGCCAACTCGCCGACCATGAGCCCAGTGGGCAAGCTCCAGATCAGCGGAGTGAGAAATAAAATAACAATGGCAAGCTTGTATCCGGCATCCTGGACGAGTTCTTCCATGCCGTACGGGCCGCCTGAGACCATGAAATAAGTTGCTGCCGCCAGGGACAAGACTGTCAGCTTGCGGCGCTGACCAGGTTGAGTTTTTCGCATCGTGGTGAAATGCAATATAACATCGCGCGACGCGCGCGCGGACAGAAGTTTGCGCACTACAAAAAAATATTTTCAGCGGAGAATATCAGCAGGAGTAAAGGTATGGCTATTGGATATGTTTGGGAAAAGCGGGAATCAGAGGCCTGCTGCGAACGCGGTTCCAACTCCACGTCCCATGGTGATTGCCCGGTCAGCCAGTTGCGCTGATTCTTAAGTTCCAGCGGAGTCATAAAGCGGAACTGAATGCCCGCGCCCTCGGGATGCGGTCAATACCTTGAAACCTGTATTTCTAAAACATTGGCGGCAGCGGTACGCAGAAAACGCAAATCTTCCTCCAGTAGAGCCTTAATGGCCCATTCACGACTTATCCCTTTCTCATGTAGTTCTTGCTGCCATCTGTTAGCGCCGCAGCCACATTGGCTGGCATGCTTGTCGCTATATTCGCGGCGTCTTCCGTCCAGGCTTTTAATTTGGCCATCTCTGACGATGGGATGGAAATAAATTTCACGCCCGCAACTCCAGTTGGTTCGCTCCACATGACAGTGCCTTTTCCGTGGACAATATTGCTGGTGCCGGGAATCACAAATTCAATCTCAACGGTTGTCCCCATAGGAACGGGCGGCTCAGTTTTCATGCAGAAGCCGCCTTGGCTTAAGTCTAGAAGCATCTCTCGAAACAGTGGCTGCTTGCTGCCGTTTGACAGCACCATACTGATCTTGGCCGGCATTTGCACTGCGTGCCGCGGCGCTGCACGTCTCTTCTGAATAAGCGTTCCCTTGGCGGCTTTGAGTGTCCGCCCCAGCAATGATGTGCTCAGCGGTTTTTGCACCATGAAGTGGACCCGTCCGCGCACTTGCCGCATCGTTTCCACCTTGCTGGCAAAGGCAATCACCACTTTCGATGACTTTGCCTCCCGGTTGCCCCAAAGCTTAATTACGGCTGCGGCCTCGGGTTCATCCAGGTCAATCGCGAGCAAGTCAAAAGTATCGCCCTGCAACGCTTCCTTCACTCCGTCCAGGCTCAGGCAAACGTCGGTGAGGACTCCAAAGTCATTGAATACGCGATCTACGCTGCATAGCAGTTGTGCATCATTGCAAAATAAAAGCGCGTTAACAGATGATTCCTTCATTCTTGGTCCAGTCCGCCTTGTTCATAAGATCGGCTTAATGTTGTGCAAACTTGAGATGTTCAGGCAGAATTATTTCGCCATGACTGCCACGATTTCCACAACTGACGAACTGCTCCGCTTTCGCGCGGAGTTTCCCATCCTTGAACGCACTATTTATATGATCAGCAATTCGCTGGGCGCCATGCCACGCGGCGTGTATGACTCAGTACATTCATACTGCGATATCTGGGCCACGCGCGGCGTGCGTGCCTGGGAAGAAAAATGGTGGATGATGGCGCTGGAAGTGGGTGACGCCATCGGCGTTCTGATGAATGCCCGGCCCGGTACGGTGAGCACGCATTTGAATGTAACCAGCTGCCAGGCGGTCATAGCCAGTTGCTTTGATTTCAGCGGCAAGCGCAACAAAGTGGTTTACAGCGACATGAATTTCCCCTCAGTCATGTATTTCTGGGAAGGCCAGCGGTCGCGCGGCGCTCGCGTTCACATGGTCCCGACCGACGACGGAGTCCACGTTCCTACGCAGCGGATCATTGACGCAATTGATGAAGAGACGCTGCTCGTTCCAATTTCGCACGTTGTATTCCGCAGTTCTTATATCAAGGACGTGAAAGCCATTATTGAAAAAGCACACAGCGTGGGAGCGCACGTGGTGCTGGATTGTTTTCAGTCGCTGGGCAATGTGCCGGTAGATGTGCAGGCGTTGAACGTTGATTTTGTCGTGGGCGGCGTGCTCAAGTGGTTGTGCGGCGGCGCAGGCACTTCGTATTTATATGTGCGTCCGGACCTGGCGAAAAAACTTGAGCCAAACTTTACCGGATGGTTCGCGCATGAGCATCCGTTTGAATTTGAGATTGGCCCCAGCAAGCATGCAGACGCGCCTTTCCGCTTCATGCAGGGGACAACCAACGTGCCCGGCTTTTATACGGCCATGCCCGGGCTTAAGATTATTCGCGAAGCTGGGATTGCGCGTATCCGGGAGAAATCAAAAAAGCTGACCGCCCGATTGATTGAACTGGCAGACCAGCGCGGATGGCAGGTGAATGCTCCGCGCGATCCCGAGCTGCGCGGCGGGACTGTGGCGATTGATATGCCGAATGCCAAGGAAGTCTGCAAGGAATTGCTGCGGCGGGATGTTGTAGTGGATTACCGTCCCAAGGCTGGCGTGCGCTTTTCACCGCATTTTTACAACACCATGGAAGAGATTGATCAGGCGCTCAAGACGGTGGACGAAATCCTGGCCACCATGCCTGCGGGCGCCCCCAGATAGGCCAGAGGTGAGGAATTTGGTTCCTTTTTTCAAAAATTGCACCATTTTAGTTGACGGTTCGCCTTTGGTTCGTTAATATTTCGCTTGTATGGCGATAACTAAACGGCAACGGCAGGTTTACGACTTTCTCCACGACTTTATCCAGCGCAACGGCTACTCACCTTCTTTTGAGGAAATTGGTGACGGGCTGGGATTAAGCTCGCTGGCAACCGTGCATAAGCACATCTCCAACCTGGAAAAAAAAGGGCTGCTCAAGCGGGACTATAACCGCAGCCGCTCCATTGACGTATTGCCAGTCCGTGGCATATTCAAGCGGGTCCCTCCGAAGGAGCTTGCGCTGCCTCTGCTGGGCCGCATTGCCGCAGGCCAGCCAATTGAGGCCGTGGAAAATCCAGAAACAATTTCCCTTGGCGATATCACCCGTTCAAAAGATGTTTTTGTTCTTCAGGTCAAAGGCGAGAGCATGAAGGATGAGCACATTGTGGACGGCGATTATGTTCTGGTAGAGAAAACCAACACGGCGCGCGATGGCGAAATTGTGGTTGCGCTGGTGGATGGCACGGATGCCACACTGAAACGGTTTTACCGTGAAGGCGTGAACATCCGGCTGCAGCCATCGAACGCCGCGATGAAGCCGATTATCGTTGCGGCAAAATCAGTGGCGTTGCAGGGCAGGGTGGTTGGCGTCCTGCGGAAATACTAACGAGAGTCCGCACAGCAGAAATCAGCAATAACAAAAGCCCGGCCGCGACCGGGCTTTGCTTTTGCAAAATAATGTCATCTGCAAACTTAAGCTGTTGCTGTTTTGTCCACGTGCTTGTTGAGCGCTTTCTCAATCACTTCGCGGCTCACGAAGCCCACAATCTGTTCCTGTACCTGGCCGCCTTTAAAGATCAGCAGCGTTGGAATGCCGCGTACGCCATAGCGCTGCGGAGTTCCAGGGCAGTTGTCCACGTCCATTTTTCCAACTTTGATTTTGCCCTGGTAGGCTGCTGCGACCTCATCCACAACGGGAGCAAGCATCTTACAGGGTCCACACCAGGCTGCCCAAAAGTCGATCATTACTGGCTGGTCGCTTTTCAGTACTTCCTGGTCAAAATTGCCATCAGTTATTTCAAGTATTCCCGCGCTCTGCATGAAAGTCCCTACCTTGGTTTGATTTGTCCTGCCGGAAGCCGGTCTTTATTAACCTACCATCCTAGCAAACGGATTAGATGTTGCAGCGCGATTTAAGTTGCGAAGCTAGGTAAATGATTGTTTGGAAAAGAGATATAGGTACACGGAAATTGTTACCAAAGTGACGTGGACGAAGGGACAGGGTGGCTCTAGACTCATCCTCGGTGGTAAGGCAGTTCTGGGGGAGGGCTGCCGGGCGTCCTGCGATTCGTCGCAGGACGCTTGTATTTTGCAGCAAAATTCGCGATTCGGAAGCGAATTCCAGAAAAGTAACCCATTCAGCCGCTTCGCCACTTTTTAGTGCTTGTCGTGGTCATCGTGGTCGTGACGCCATTTCCAATATTCTTTCTGGCGATCTTTGTTCTGGTGCTTGTAGTCCACGTAATCGTAGTGGCGTTCCCCAATCCATTGCCGGTAGTAACCGTCTTCACCCGAGTTCCACGTATGGTAGTCGTTGCGATATGGATCGTAAGTCCTGTACCGGTGCTCTGCGCAGCCGGTGCTGGCCATAATCGTCCCCAATGCCAACGTTGAAACTAACACTGCTGTAAATCGGCGCATGCCGTTTGTTCCTCCTCGTCCCGTGTGCGATTTGCCTGCTGATAGGTAATTGGATGCTTAAACCGTGCTAGGGTTTGACCGTTTGGCTTCACAAAACTTAACATTGAGGCGGAGGTAAGGAATCAGCAGTTTTTCGGTTGCCAGAGATTCTGTTTCCCGCCATCATGGGGCCGTGACTAGAACTTTGCGAATCGGATTATGGTGGGCGGGCGGCGGACTTGCTGCCGTGGTGGTTGGCATAGCTGCTAGTGGAGGGTTTGGCCCTTGTGGTCCTCAGCATGAAGGTCCTTTCGTTCTTGCTCTCACAGGGTTGGCTTGCTTCTTCGCAGGCCTGGTAATTGTGCTCACGGGCTTTCTCAAAATTGGCGTTCGGAAACTAAGAAACTCTTCATCAGATCCGCGCTAGAAAATCTTTTTATCAGCAGCATTTCTCCGGCTGGCAAAACGGCGCGGCACTTAAAATTCATCTGTTCAAAGTGTTATCCTCAAATGTTAGGGATCCTCCGGAACTGCTGCTGAAAGCGGTTCCAAAATCAGTCTGAATCACACACACAAGTTTGAGATCAAATAAAAGATGAGCAGCAAAAGCGCAGAGTTATCGAACGAAATTGAAGGCAAAGAGCGTGAACAGGTTTTTGACGCCTTCCGCCACTGGGGTTATTTAGACGCCAACCTGAATCCGCTGGGCGGAAAGATCGGCGGCGGGTACAACGACCTTCCCGACGGAGGCGAGGGCGCTGACGAAGCGCGCAGGATTTATTGCGGCACCATTGGCGCTGAGTTCATGCACCTGCCGCAGCGAGACCGCCGCGAATGGATCCAGCAAAAAATGGAGAATGCCAAGCCCCAGCAGCTGGGGTTGCAGGCAGAAGACCGGCGCTGGCTGGCTGAGCGGCTCATGCAGGCCGATCTGTTTGAGCAGATCATGCAGACCCGCTATCTGGGCACGAAACGTTTTTCCGGCGAGGGCGCAACGGCGCAGATTCCTTTACTGGATGAACTCCTGGAAACGAGTGCTGAGCTGGGCGCAACCACAACCGTAATAGCCATGAGCCATCGTGGCAGGCTCACGGTAATGAATTTGAACGTCGGCATTCCGGCAGAAAACGTCTTTGCCGGATTTGAAGACGTGGATCCGCGCTCAGTGCTGGGCGGCGGCGACGTGAAATATCACCAGGGCGCTACCGGCGAGTTCCGCACGCGCAAAGGCAAAGTTGTGCGAACGCACCTGGTTTCCAATCCCAGCCATCTTGAAGCGGTTGATCCCGTGGCCCTGGGCCGCACCATGGCCAAGCAAAAACATGTTGGCAAAAACGGCATAAAAGAAATTCTGCCCATCATTATGCATGGTGACGCGGCCTTTGCCGGGCAAGGCATTCTGGCGGAGACCCTGAATTTTGCCGGCTTAAAAGGCTATTCCGTAGGCGGCGCGATTCATGTCATCGTGAATAATCTGATCGGTTTTACAACGAATCCGCGCGAGCTCCATACAGCTCGATTCTCATCCGATATCGCCAAGCGGCAATCGATTCCCATCTTCCACGTGAACGCAGAAGATCCTGAAGCGGTGTTGCGCGTTGCGCGCATGGCAGCCGAGTATCGTTACCAGTTTGGCAGTGATGTGGTGATTGATCTGATCGGCTATCGCCGGCACGGTCACAGCGAGGTGGATGACCCAACCATCACGCAGCCGCTGCTCTATAAAAAAATCAACGCGCACCGTCCGCTGTTTAAGATTTATGCGGAGAAGGCCAAGATTGACACTGCGGAGATGGAACAGCGCTTCCGCGCCAAAGTGGATGAAGCTTACAATCGCGCGGCACAAATGCAGAAATCGCCGGTTCTGCGCAAGCTTCCAGGGTATTGGGACAAATATTACGGCGGTCGTTACAAGTCTGAATATGAAGTGCCCACGGCCGTCGCAGAAGACAAGGTGCATCAGATCACCGGCAAACTTACGACATATCCGGAAGGTTTCGCGATTCATCCCAAGATCAAAAAGCTACTGGAGCAGCGGGAAAAGATGGGCACCGGCAAGGCGCCTATTGATTACGGCATGGCTGAGGCCATGGCGTTCGGTTCGTTGCTGACGGAAGGCATTCCCATTCGTCTTTCCGGGCAGGACTCTCGGCGCGGTACATTTAACCATCGCCATTCCTGCCTGATCGACACGGAAAATGAGCAGGAGTATGTTCCGCTCAGCAATCTTTCACCAGACCAGGCATGGTTTGAGGCCTACAACTCGATACTTTCTGAAGCTGCTGTGCTGGGCTTTGAATATGGTTTCAGCCGCGATTATCCTGGTGGTCTCACCTTGTGGGAGGCACAGTTTGGTGACTTTGCCAACGGCGCGCAGGTCATCATCGATCAGTTCATTGTTGCCGGTGAAGATAAGTGGGGACTGCTTTCAGGCCTGGTGATGTTGCTGCCACATGGCAATGAAGGCCAGGGGCCGGAGCATTCCAGTGCTCGCATTGAACGCTATCTGCAGCTTGCCGCCAAAGATAATATTCAGGTGGCGCAGCCCTCCACGGCAGCGCAATATTTCCATCTTCTGCGCCGGCAGGCGCTGCGCAAATGGCGCAAGCCGTTGATTGTGTTCACGCCCAAGGGCATGTTGCGCCATCCCGACGCAGCCAGTCCGTTGAGCGAACTCACAGATGGAAAATTCCAGAACGTAATTCCGGACCGCGAGATCACCAGCGCGGAGCGCATTATCCTGTGTACGGGAAAGATTGGCCACGAACTGCGCCGTGAACGCAAACGCCGCGGCGACAGCCAAACGGCTATCATCTCGCTGGACCAAATGTTCCCGTTGCCGGAAGCCGAGCTGGAAGCAGCTTTTGCGCAACATGCTTCCGCACGCGAACTTATCTGGGTACAGGAAGAGCCGGCCAACATGGGCGCGCTGAATTTCCTGGCGTTACAGTTGGAGCGGCTGGCCCACGGCAAGCCATTCCGATCGGTAAAGCGTTCGGCTTCATCCAGTCCGTCCACCGGTTCACATACGGCACACGAGATGGAGCAGAAGACACTGTTGGAGTTGGCATTCACGGCATTTAAACAAAGCTAAGCGGTTAAATGTTCAAGGGCCGAAATAAAGCGGCATCGCAAGGCACGGCTGGGTCATCCAAAAAAGTGGGATTATTCAAATTTGGGGTCATTCAAATTTGGGTCAGCAAAAATTGGGTCAGCAAAATTTAAGACCAGTACTAATAAATGAAAGGTGGTTGAAATGGCACAAGGAACTGCAACGGCACATGAAGTACCGGCGCTGCCCTATGCGTATAACGCGCTGGAGCCGCACATTGACGAGCAAACCATGCACCTGCACCATGACAAGCACCATGCGGCTTACGTAACCAAGCTGAACGGTGCAATTGAGAAACATCCTGAACTGGGAAGCAAGAGCGCGGAAGAACTGCTGCGCAACCTGAGCGCGCTGCCGGAAGATGTCCGCGGAGTCATCCGCAACAACGGTGGCGGACACGTAAATCACACCATGTTCTGGGAATTGATGGGCCCAGGCAAAGGCGGCAATCCAACTGGCGCCGTCGGCGACGCCATCACCAAAACCTTTGGCAGTTTTGACGCTTTCAAAGAAAAGTTTGAGGCCGCTGGAGTGAATCAGTTTGGCAGCGGCTGGGCATGGCTGGTTAAAACCAAGACCGGCGAATTCAAGATCACATCAACGCCCAACCAGGACAGCCCAATCTCCAATGGCGAATTTCCAGTTTTAGGCAATGACGTTTGGGAGCACGCCTATTACCTGAAATATCAGAACCGCCGTCCGGATTACTTGAAAGCCTGGTGGAATGTGGTGAATTGGGACGGGGTCAATAAGCGTCTTGGTCAAGCGGATAGCTTCTTCAAATAAGCCGAATCGTTTTAGAAAACAATGCCGCCCCTCAAACAAGGGGCGGTTTTTTTATTGGCCTTTAGTTTTCAGAACATAGACTTCAAACTTGGATTTCAAAATAAAATCCTGCATGATCCTTTCACTCTTGCGTTCATGTAAAGAATTCAACGCGAGACTCCAGAGGGAAAGCATGCTGGAAAACATCTTTCAAGACCTGCGCTATGGCGCGCGCACGCTCGCAAAAATCCCGGATTCACTTTTATTGCCGTGCTTACGTTAGCTTTGGGCATCGGCGCAAATACTGCGATTTTCAGCATTGTTGACGTGTTGCTGTTCCGCCCGCTGCCTGTTTCTAAGCCAGGTGAGCTGGTGCGCTTCTTCAACGGTGATACAAGAGGCGATGCCAAATGGGGATTTATTTCTCTGCCTGAATATGAGGAATATCGCGACCATAGCAATGCTTTCTCCGGCATGGCGGCATACGCGGATCGCTTTCCCGCCAACGTCTCCGCTGGCAAATTCGGCACCGAGAGAATCGATGCAGGTTTTGTGACAGCAAATTATTTTCAAGTTCTTGGGGCACGGGCGGGATTAGGAAGAACGCTGGTAGCTGAAGATGATCGTGCAGGAGCGGCTCCGGTGGTGATGCTGGGAGATGCATTCTGGAAAAAGCGCTTCGCTTCCGATCCCGGCGTACTCGGTTCTCAAGTATTGGTGAATGGCCAGTGGTTTACGGTCGTTGGCATCACCCCATCGGGTTTTGGGGGCGTCTCGTTTGAAAACCTGCCGCAGGTCTGGCTGCCGCTGAATGATGCGGCGCAGATTGATCCTCTTCTCAAGAATGAAATTCGGCAGAAGAGTGAAACATTTGCCGCGTTTGGCGTGGTAGGCAGGCTTAAAGCTGGTGTTTCCATGGGACAGGCCCAGGCGCAATTGGATACGCTCGGGGCCATACGCGGTGCGGGAAAACCATATCCCGCTGAAGGCACAAATTACAAGCGCAGCTGGCCGGTGCTTGTTCCAGTGACAGAAGCGGCGCGGCAAAGCAATGCACAGTTTTCATTTCTGCTGCTCGGAATTGTTGCCTTGGTTTTGCTGATCGCCTGTGCCGATGTGGCCGGACTTATGCTGGCACGCTCTGAGACGCGGCACAAAGAAATTGCTGTGCGCCTTGCCCTGGGCGGCCCGCGCAGCCGCATCATGATGCTGCACCTGGCTGAAGCTCTTTGGATTTCAGGATTAGGAGCTGTTTTGGGCTGCGTGCTCGCCGGCTGGGGAATTCATTTGATTGTGAGCACAGCGCCGCCGAATCTGGATTTGCCTCTGGATCGCGCAGATTCGATTCTCGATTTCCGGGTGCTGGCTTTTACAGGGTTCGTTGCACTTGCCTCTGCGCTGGTCAGTGCCTTGGCTCCCGCGCTGAAATATTCTCGTGCGGATCTGGTGAATGGAACCAAGATTGACTCAGCGCGGTCCAGCGCCATGGGCCGTCGCGTGAGTGGCCAGGCTGTGCTCGTCGTAATGCAGGTTGCGTCTTCTGTTCTTCTGCTGATAGCCGCAGGTCTGTTGACGCGAACCTTATGGCACGCCTCAGAGGTACATCTGGGATTTGCGCCGGCCCGTACGGTGATGGCTTCCACCGATTTAATCCGGCAAGGCTATGAGAAAAATGCCGCGGCCAATCTTCTGGAACCTCTACTGGATTCTTTGCGCGCGCAGCCGGGAGTGGAATCAGCAGCCTTGGGGCCACCCCCATTAAACGGAGATGCGTGGAGCACCGTAACGCTGGAAGGCTATGATTCCAGCAATGGAAACGATAAGGGAATCGGGATCTCTCGCGTTAGCCCTGGATACTTTGCAACCCTGGACATGCCACTTTTAAAAGGCCGTGATTTCAGGCTATCTGACAGTGCCAGCGCGCCCGGAGTTGCGGTGGTGAATGTAGTTATGGCGCAAAAATACTGGCCCCATGAGAGCGCGCTGGGCAAGCATATTGAAAAAGTTGGCATTCATGACCAGACCTTTGAGATTGTGGGGATTGTGGGCAACACGGCAAGTTATGACTTGCGCCATCCCGTTGGGCCAGCCGCTTATTTCCCCCTGGCCCAGGGGTATCAGATGTTTCCCTGGCAGCCCGATACCACGATGATTGCCCGCGGCCCAGGACCATCAGAAGAAATGGTCAATGCTATTCGGAAGGCTGTTGCCAGCGTAAATTCAGCATTGCCAGTCTTCCGCGCTAGAACAATGAATGAATATGTAGCGAGCACGTTTAGCCAGGAAAGATTTCTGGCCAAGCTGCTCATCGTCTTTGCGCTGGTAGCGGTGGTATTGGCGGCCGCAGGCGTTTTTGGACTGATGTCGTATAGCACTGAACGCGCCACCCACGATTTTGGCATTCGTCTGGCGCTGGGTGCGCAGTCCCACCACGTTTTATGGATGGTGTTCAGAAAAGGATTGGTGCTAGCCGTTATTGGCTTGGCTCTTGGACTTGGCGCAGCGCTGGGACTCACTCACCTTCTGGTCAGCTTGCTTTTTGGTGTCAGGCCCAATGATCTGCTCACGTTTACCGGAGTATCTGTGGTGACAGTTGTGATTGCCTTGCTGGCTTGCTATCTCCCTGCGCGCCGCGCCACAAATATTGATCCGTTGGAAGCCTTGCGCAATGAGTAACTAACCGCTAAAGCTCTTAAATAAAGTCCGTAAAACAAATGTGCTCTGGCTGGCATTCGCCAGCCGCGTCCGTCACTCCGGCGCGATTGCCGCTCCCGGATTTCCGCTGATATACTAATGAGTTTGCCCTGCTCGAACAGACTCTTCTTACGTAGGTTTTCTCATATATGGCACAAACTACTGAAATTGCAATCGTAAGTGGCGCGCGCACGCCCATGGGCCGCTATTGCGGCAAATTGCGCGACTTTACCGCCATGGACCTGGCTGCCGTGGCTAGCCAGGAAGCCATCAAGCGCGCGGGTGTTGATCCCAGGGAATTTGATCACGCCGTTTTTGGCAACGCGCAGCAGACATCCGGAGACGCGCTTTTTGGCGCGCGACACGTTGCGCTGAAAGCCGGCTTGCCGATTGAAGCGCCAGCCCTGACCGTGAATCGTCTCTGCGGTTCAGGCATGCAGTCGCTTGTGAACGCTGCGCAGATGATCCAGCTAGGCGAAGCCAACACGGTGCTGGCCGGAGGC
>DASXZE010000050.1:0-1921 GCA_036502105.1 Candidatus Angelobacter sp.
GTCTCTGTAATTCTTCCGCCACCCGCATCTCGTCGCTGGTGGTAAACGCAATTACCGATGAACCTGACCCGCTGATTGCTACGCCCAGCAAGCCCGGAAGCCGCAACCCAAGGCATTGCTCTATCCCGGGAACCAGTTGCTGGCGGTACGGCTGATGCAGCTTGTCATGAAACAACTCTGGGAAAAGCTCAAAATTTCCCGAGAAGCAGGTGGCGGCTAAAAGAGAAGTGCGCTGCAACGTATGCAACACATCGGCGCGGTCATACTTTTTGGGCAGGACCTCTCGCGCTTGATGCGTTGGCACCGTAATTGACGGAATAACAATTACCATGCGTATGCTTTCGGGAAAGTTGGTCTTCGCCACTACTACTCGCTCCACGTTGTTGGAAAGCGCCAGCACAAGACCGCCATAGTACGCAGCTGCGGCATTATCAATATGGCCTTCAATCTCTTCCGCCCAGCGCAAAAGCGCTTCCGGCGCGACTTCCTTTCCGCTATGTTGAACTCCGAGCAGCAGACCTGCGATTACGGCAGCCGCGCTGCTGCCAAGTCCTACGCTGATGGGAATCTCGCTTTCTACGGCCACGTGCCCCACCGGAGGAGGAGCGTCAAGGCGCTCGGCGGCAAATCGCAGCGCATGCAGGATCAGGTTTGAGCCTTTCATGGGAAAGCGTTCAGGCGTCTTTCCCCGATATTCCAGGCTGAGTTCCGCGGTGACGGAAGGGACGAAGAGCGCTCTTAGATAAATTCTTAGCGCTATGCCGCCGCAATCAAAGGCGCAGCCCAGGTTGGCGGAAGTGGCGGGCACCACCACGCGCCAGCCATGCCCCACGTTTTGTGAATTTGATCGATTCATGGACCTATCGTGCCGCCTAAAAGCAAAAACCCACTCGTTTTCGGCGAGTGGGTCAGGAACTTATTATTGCTGCTTCGTTACGCTGACGGCTCGCCTGAGTTTCGCATGGATGTGCATGTGCCTGTTGTTGTCAAACACATGGCTACCGCGATGATGTTCTGGCGAACCTGCATGAAATGGCACTATAGCCCGGATTTACAGGCATAGTCAAGAATCTTAAGTAATGGGTTAGTAATGGGTGCGTCTTTAAGTAATTCTCAGGCGGCAGCCGGCCTGGCTCGCCGGAATATTCACGGGTATGAACGCCATCGCTAAGAGAAAAGGAAATCAGGGCCTGCAGGCGCGAGAAGAAGCTGAAGCTGATTTTGACCGAAAATCCCGATTGGGCGCACCTGACTGGTGAATAAAAAAAAGATCCTTCTTGGAAAAGCGATCTCAAGTGAAGAACTGCGACCGTTTCCGTCGTGAGCGTGGAAGGAGATCCAGCGATTATTTCGTCCTCTCGGTTTGCCCATTCGGTCAGTCGTCTTATAAAATCACAGGTTCCCTTCAGCACGCTGCACCTGCTGTGTAGAACACTTCGATTTTAGAAACCCCAGACATGAAAATTCACGAGTACCAGGCAAAAACAATCCTTGCGAAGTATGGCGTGGCTGTGCCTCGCGGCGAGATGGCGCTGACCCGCACCGAGGCGGAGAAGGCCGCGCACCGTCTGTTTGAAGAAGGCGCGAAGGGCGTGGTGGTGAAAGCGCAGATCCATGCTGGAGGTCGCGGCAAAGGCGGCGGCGTGAAAGTGGCCAAGAACCTGGAAGAAGCCAAGCACTGGGCGGACAAGATTCTGGGCATGCGGCTGGTGACGCACCAGACCGGGCCGGAAGGAAAGATCGTCCAGCGGCTGCTGATTGAAGAAACACTGCCCATCGAACGCGAACTTTATCTTGGCATTGTGGTGGATCGCGCGACGGCGCGGCCGGTATTTATGGCGTCAGCTGCGGGCGGCATGGAGATTGAAGAGGTCGCGGCCAAAGATCCCAAGGCAATCATTAAAGAAGCCATTGATCCCAC
>DASXZE010000051.1:0-3667 GCA_036502105.1 Candidatus Angelobacter sp.
ATCTGTCCAGAAAACACCAATAAGAGCGCGACGATGATGCCAAACGACAGCCAACATGGAAGCCAAGATAAATGTTGACGTGCACTGCGCGCCCACGCCGATAGAATAAAAAACGTTGATCATGAAAATGTTCGTCATGACTGGCAGCATTAGAGCCGCTCCCAGCAACGCGGTCTTGCGGAACAACAACAACGTGGCCCCGGCAAGTTCGATCAATCCAAGAATGACCTCATAGATATGGGAATGAGCGTAGTAGAACCAAGCAAGCTCATAACCGCTGAGCGATCCAACAGGTCGCAAAGCCATCTTTGGGGGCACGTGGAACTGCCCGGTCACCACCTTGGCCGATCCATAGAGAAAAAGCAGGAATGCGGAAAGATAGCGCAGCCAATCGAGGTATTTGGGGTATGGAGCCGTGGATTCATCCATTAGGATCTCCCTTTTATAGTCTGCTCAAGCTAGCTCTTGTCGATCCTGAAGCTTGCTATGATAACGCGTGGGATAATGAATTAAGTGGGAGATTACAAAACTTAAATTACCCACTGCCTCTCCTTTCGGTTTGCGCCCTTTTCTCCCCCTCATTTACCCTAGAGAGTTTGCCCTACTCTTATGGCTGATCTAATCTCCAAGCTTCCCAGCAAAATCGACGCAACCTCCACCCGCTTTGAAAAGAACATGCGCGCCATGGCGGAACTGGTGGCTGCTGTACGCAATGAAGAAACGCAGATACGCCTGGGCGGCGGCGAGAAGGCGATTGAATCGCAGCACAACAAAAAGCGCCTGACCGCGCGCGAGCGGGTCAACCTGCTGATCGACCGCGATACGGAATTCTTTGAGCTCGGTCTTTACGCGGCGTATGAGATGTATGAAGAGTGGGGCGGAGCGCCGTCAGCGGGCGTGGTTACTGGCCTGGGACGCATACACGGGCGTCTCTACATGCTGATTGTGAATGACGCTACGGTCAAAGCGGGCGCGTTCTTTCCCATGACGGCCAAGAAGGTGATCCGGGCGCAGAATATTGCGATTGAGAACCATATCCCCACGGTTTATCTCGTGGATTCTGCCGGAGTGTTTTTGCCGCTGCAGGAAGATGTGTTTCCTGACACTGACGATTTTGGCCGGGTGTTCCGCAATAACGCGGTGATGTCCGCCATGGGCATTCCGCAGATTACGGCGATCATGGGCATGTGCGTGGCCGGCGGCGCTTACCTGCCGGTGATGTGCGACACCATATTAATGACCGAAGGCAGCGGGCTTTTTCTGGCCGGTCCGGCGCTGGTGCAGGCCGCGATCGGGGCCAAGTATTCCGCGGAAGAGCTGGGCGGCGCGCAGATGCATGCCGAGATTGCCGGGACCATTGACTATCGCGAAGCCAATGACCAGATTTGCCTTGAACGCCTTCGCTCCGTGGTGAGCAAGCTGGGCCACAAGCCGACAGCGCCGTTTAGCCGCATCAAGGCTGAGCCGCCTGCGTATTCGGCGGAAGAAATTTACGGAATCTTTGAAGCTGACGGCATGAAGCCGTATGACGTGAAAGAGATTATTGCCCGCGTGGTGGATGGCGGAAAGTTTGACGAATACAAAGCCGAATACGGCAAGACGATAGTCTGCGGGCTGGCGCGTATCGGTGGATTTGCCGTGGGCATTGTGGCCAATCAGGCGACGGCCGCGCAGCAGACTGATCCTACTAGCGGCGCAAAGCGCGTGGAGTTTGGCCGCGTGATCTATACCGAAAGCGCCGAGAAGGCCGCGCGCTTCATCATGGACTGCAACCAGAATTTGATCCCGCTGGTTTTTCTGCATGACGTAAACGGCTTTATGGTTGGCCGCTACGCCGAGTGGAGCGGCATTATCAAAGCCGGCGCAAAAATGGTGAATGCCGTGGCGAACTCCGTGGTGCCGAAGATTACGGTCATCATCGGCGGATCATTTGGCGCGGGACATTATGCCATGTGCGGCAAGGCGTATGATCCGCGCTTTGTTTTTGCGTGGCCCTCAGCGCGATACGCAGTGATGAGCGGCGCAGCAGCCGCAGGAACGCTGGTGGAAATCAAGATCAAACAGCTGGAACGCGGCGGCAAGAAGCTGAGCGACGCCGAGAGAAAAGAACTCTTCGACACAACGAAAGCGACTTACGACCACCAGACCGATCCGCGCTATGGCGCGGCAAGATTGTGGATCGACAAAATTATTGATCCGGTAGAGACAAGGCAGACGCTGATCACGGCGCTGGAAGCGGCTAGCCTGAATGCTGAGGTGAGGGAGTTTAAAGTGGGAGTTTTACAAACTTAAAACCTACCACGGAGACACGGAGGCACGGAGAAACCTAAATAAATTTGGTTTGTGGTGAGCGGAAGTATTTTTGCGAGCGTGAATCAATGAATGGGAATAGCGGCTTTGGCACAGCAAGCAAGTTAAAACACGAGGACCTGACAGAGCAGATTCTTGGGGCAGCCATTGAAGTGCATAAAGCTCTGGGTCCAGGGTTGCTGGAAGGTGTTTATGAAGAATGCTTGTGTCATGAACTGAAGCTCCGGAATCTTCCATTTGAACGCCAATTGCTTGTCCTGTTATTTATAAAGGTGTAACACTCGACTGTGGGTATCGCCTTGATCTAATTGTTGCAGATACAGTTATTTTGGAATTGAAAAGTATTGAACGTGTGCTTCCAATTCATGAAGCCCAACTCCTGACTTACATGAAGTTACTTTCAAAGCCTGTAGGTTTCATTATTAATTTCAATGTTCCAGTTTTACGCAATGGGATTTTCCGGAAAGTTTTATGAATTGCATTTCTCCGTGTCTCCGTGTCTCCGTGGTAGGTTTTTTTCATGAGTAACGAAATCAAAATCATCGAATGCCCGCGCGATGCCTGGCAGGGGCTCAAGGGCCAGATTCCCACGGCCGTCAAGGCGCAGTATCTGCGCGCGCTGATTGGGGCGGGGTTCAAGCATATTGACGCTGTGTCGTTTGTCTCGCCCAAGGCGATTCCGCAGATGGCTGACTCTGAAGCCGTGCTCAAAGAACTTGATCCGCCGGATGATGTGGAGATTATTGGGATTGTGGTGAACCAGAAAGGCGCGGACCGCGCCATTGCCACCGAGGCGGTACACACGCTGGGATTTCCATATTCCATCTCGCCCACGTTTCTGGAGCGCAATCAGGGACAGACACTGGAAGCCGCCATTGATGAACTAGAGCAGATCAAGTTGAAGGCAGACGCTGCTGGGCTGGGCGTGGTGGCATATATCTCCATGGCGTTTGGCAATCCGTACGGCGATTTGTGGAGCGTGGAAGAAGCGATTGAGGCCGTGGGCATTCTGGCTGACACCAACATCACGCAAATTTCGCTGGCCGATACGGTTGGGCTTTCAACTCCGGCGCAGGTGAAAGAGCTGATCTCTGCGGTGATTGACGCTTACGATCATCTGGAGATTGGCGCGCATCTGCACAGCACGAAGTCTGGCGCCGCAGATAAGATTGTTGCTGCGTATGACGCTGGCTGTCGACGCTTTGATTCAGCCATCGGCGGGCTGGGCGGCTGTCCGTTTGCGCAGGATGAGATGGTCGGCAATATTCCTACGGAGATTGCCGTGCAGGCGCTGGCAGCCCACGGAGCGGATATACCACTGAAAAAGCCGCTGGATGCGGTGATTGAGATGTCAGCG
>DASXZE010000052.1:0-14231 GCA_036502105.1 Candidatus Angelobacter sp.
GTTACCATACCGTCAAACCTCGGACCAAGAGGCATCGGCGGATGGCTTCTGCTTTACTGCCTATACATAACGGTTCTGGGCCCATTAATCGTATTGGGATTGATTGCCAGGTGGATGAGCCTGCGAAACTTAGGTACGCCAGACGCGAGTTATTTACTGGAAGCCGTACGTGTGCTCTATGGCGGCGTAGTCGGTGTTTTTCTCTGGATGAGCAAACCCGTCTCTCTTTACCTACTCAAAATATATTTTGTCATGATCGGGGCCATTCTACTGCTGGCTGTCTTGCGGCTTGCTTCCGTAGCATTACAAACTCATCAGACAATTTTCATGATGCCGCAGTTTACCTCCTCACTCATGTCCGCGGCTTACGCGATTTTATGGCTCGCGTATTTCCGCAAATCAGAGAGAGTGCGAAACACCTACGGAGCAAACCTGTAAACCATGTTCTGCGCACGCTGCGGACAAAAAATCTCAGATGACTCTGAAATCTGTCCTCTATGCGGACGCGAGGCTAACCTGTGCCCTCCATCACCGCAAGCTGCCATTCCCGCGCTGGAACAGATCAGCACAATGTCCCCAAACTTAACGCCAGCAATCGAGCTCCCGCGCAAGCCAAAGGAAGTTGGCGGCTGGCTCATGTTCTTTTGCATACTCCTGATTCTTGTTGTTCCTATTGCCGTAATGGCCATGGCGTGGTCTGGCGATTTTGGAATTGAAATCGTCTTTAACATTGCCTGGGCGGCTTACGGTGTACTGGTTGGGGCAATGCTTTGGAATGTCCACCCTCGCGCCTTTCTCTTGCTGTGGATTTACTTTGGCATGACAGCGCTGATGGTCGCTTTGGCAGTGTTCAATCTTGCGACCAACGAAGAAGGCGCAACTGCCCACGATTCCATTCTAGTTTTTCGCAGTGTCATTTATTCCGTTGCCTGGTTCCTCTATTTCAAGCGATCCGAGCGTGTTAAGGCAACATTTGGGCGGAATCTATAGCAGTCTTGCTGACGGCTGGCACTGAGTGCTGCGGGCAGCAAAATTCCAAACTTTTAAATATCCTTAAGCTTATAGCGATCCCTCGCTAGGCTTCGGGATTCCAGACAAAAAGCTATGTGCTAATTGCTATTTGCCAATTGCCGACTTTAAAGTAGTTCTGATGAACAAGCTCAAGGTCGGCATTCTCTTTGGCGGACGCAGTGGCGAGCATGAGATTTCATTGCTCTCAGCCGCATCGGTTCTTAAAGCCATCAACAAACAAAAATATGACGTGGTGCCGATTGGCATTACCAAGGACGGCCGCTGGCTCACGGACAGCCACGCTGAGCAGTTGCTCGCTGGCAATAAGACGCCGGCAGAGAGTGGCAGCCACTTGCGCGCAGGTGATCCGCAGGCCACGCCGGGAGCAGTGGTGTTGGCGAAGGGCGAAGCGGTGATTGTTCCGCCGGTGCCGCAGGCGCGTGGGCTCATGCCGTTTGAGAGCGCTGCATCTTCCGGGCAAAAAGGAATTGACGTGGATGTGATCTTCCCGGTGCTCCATGGCACGTTTGGTGAAGATGGAACCATCCAAGGGCTCTTTGAACTAGCGGATATTCCTTACGTGGGCGCTGGCGTACTTGGCTCCGCGGCAGGTATGGACAAAGATGTTATGAAGCAGCTTTTTGCCAGCGCTGGGCTGACGATTGTGAAGCACGTAACGATGCTGCGCAGCCAATGGGAGAAAGACAAAAAGAAAGCCATCAAGCTGGTGGAAAGCAAACTGAAGTATCCGGTGTTTGTGAAGCCGGCGAACCTGGGATCGTCCGTGGGAATCTCCAAGGCGCATGATCGCAAGGAGCTTGGCCCGGCCATTGAGATGGCTGCCGGATATGATCGCAAAATCGTGATCGAGCAAGGCGTAGGCGGCAAGAAGCAAAAAGCGCGTGAGCTTGAAGTGGCGATCCTGGGCAATGACGAGCCTAAGGCTTCCACGGTGGGAGAAATTATTCCGGCAGCAGAGTTCTACGATTACAACGCGAAATATATCGATGAAGGCTCCGTGCCGGTGATTCCGGCCAGGATCAGCAAAAAACAATTGAAAGAAGTGCAAGGAATGGCGGTGCGTGCGTTCCAATCAGTGGATTGTTCAGGGCTGGCGCGGGTGGACTTTCTGATGGACCCAAAGAACGGCAAGCTCTATTTGAATGAAATTAATACTATGCCCGGCTTTACCTCAATCAGCATGTATCCCAAGTTGTGGGCGGCTTCGGGGCTGGAGTATCCAGACCTGATTGACCGGCTGATTCAGTTGGCCATGGAGCGCGCGGCGGAGAAAAAGAAGAACCGCTACAGCAAGAATTAACAGATATTCTTGCCGCCAGTTAAGCTATGCTTCTGTCTTGTGCCAGACGTATTACGAGAACGATGAGCGCAAACACCAGCAGCAGATGAATGGCTCCGCCAAAGGTGTAACTGCTGATCATTCCCAGTCCCCACATGATGAGCAGAATGAAGAAAATCCCAAACATTTGCATTCAACCTCAGCTCATTTAGACGCAAAGGGGGCTGTTGAAAGTTGGCTGCAGGCAAACCATCCATTTACAGTAGTCATCACAATGCCGTGTGCCTGCCCCAGCACGCGTTAGCGGCAATATCCCTCAAGTTAAAACACTTGCAGCGGAAACTGTTAAACGGAGAATAACCATGAAGATGATTCGAGCAGGTCTAGCAGCCTTTGTGGCAGCTGCCGTATTTGCGGCTGTGCCGGCTGTGGCGCAGCACGGGCATGACCATGAAGACTGGAACCACGGCGACCATCGCCGCGAGCATGGCGGGCATTATGAGCGCTACGTGGTGCATGAAGACCATCACCACAGGCGCATTCCAGACGAGCATTTCCGGGCGCACTTTGGCCAGGACCACTGGTTCCGCATTAACCGGCCGGTGTTTGTGGCGGGGCATCCGCGCTTTCAATATGACGGATACTGGTTTGGCTTTGCGCAGCCGCTACCTCGCGGCTGGCGCTACACAGACGAAACCTATGTTGACTACGTGGATGACAATTATTACCTGCTGAGCCCGGCGCATCCGGGAGTGCGGATCTCTATCAACATTTTGTAGAGCTTTTTGTTTGAAAGAGTAATTCAGCCCGCATGGTGGCGGTTGAAGTTGAGCAGGTTGGAGCCATGTGTGCGAAGTTCCTGCGTGCCTCGGCTGAGGCCGCCGCTAATGCTGGTGATTGCGCGGCGACAGCCATGAGCAATGGCGCTACGAAGATCGCTGCCGGAAACTGGCGCCAGCAACAATCCAACTCCCGCGCCAATGCCTGCGCCAATCAGCAGCCACTTAATTCCGCTGGCAAGATTGCTGCCAGAGTTTCTTTCCGGACGCCAATATTGCTCTTCATACTCTATCTCTGTGTAATCCCTCATCGCTTTTCTCCTTTTGCGGTTTGGCCAATCAGTTCCGGGCGAAGATTGGCATGTTCCCTGCCTAGTTAGAAAACCGCGGTGGCAAGCGTGTTGTCCTCTGTGAGAGAAATTTGGCAGGAATCACGGGCTTTTATGCGGCAAAGCTACAAGGTGGCACATATTTGAGGTAAAATTTTTAGTTCGTCTGCCATCGGCTTCAGAAAAGCAGAAGTCCGGCCGTCTGTTTTGCAGTTCCCATGGGAACCAGACAAAGACCCACCAATCTAAATTAAGCAAGCTAGGGCTAGGTAAGCGTTTCAAGGAGAGAGTTCAACACATGTCGATTCCAGCAACCCAGATGCGTCCGGGGATGATTATTAAGCACAACAATGACCTGCACCTGGTCTTTACCGTGGAACATCGCACGCCCGGCAACCTGCGCGCTTTTATTCAGGCAAAGCTGCGAAATATCCGCACCAACGCCATGTTTGAGCACCGCTTCCGCTCCAGCGATCCCATTGAAAAAATCACGGTGGATGAAGTTGCCATGGAATTTCTGTATCAGGACGGCGACACATACTGCTTTATGAATACGGAAAATTACGAGCAGACCCACCTGGGCAAAGACACGCTGGGTGACTCCGTGGACTACCTGACGCCGAACCTGCACATAAAAGTGGAATTTTATGATGGCAAAGCCGTGGGCATTGAGCTGCCGCAGACGGTGGAACTTACCGTGGTGGAAACCGAGCCAGGGCTAAAGTCAGCGACGGCATCGAGCGTGACCAAACCGGCCAAGACTGAAACCGGGCTGGTGGTGCAGGTGCCGCCCTTCATCAATGAAGGCGAAAAAATCCGCGTGGACACTGCGGAAGGCGCGTATCTTTCAAGAGCTTAGACCACCACGAGCTTAAACCACACGGGCTTAAAACCACGGGCATAAACGATGATGATTGCCAAGCGTTACATTGTTCGCGGACGGGTGCAGGGCGTGGGCTTCCGCTGGTTTGTTGAGCATGAAGCGCGCGTGCTTGCGCTGGCAGGCTGGGTCCGCAATAACATTGACGGCACGGTAGAATCTCTGGCCATGGGCACTGACGAACAGCACGCCGCATTCAGCGCCAAACTGCGCCAAGGTCCGCGAGCCGCGCGCGTGGACGAAGTAACGGAGTTGCCGGCTGCACCAATAGAAGACCTAACCACTTTTCGCATTGAAGGAGCATGGTAAATGAATCCGAAAGCCGCATTGAGCTGTGAGCATTTGAAGAAGCTGGTCCGCGAAGTGCCGGACTTTCCCAAAAAAGGGATTTTGTTTTATGACATTACAACTTTGCTCAAAGATAAAGTCGGCTTTGCCACGCTGATCGATGCGCTCTCAGAACACTTTCTTGATCGCGACATTGACCTGGTGCTGGGCATTGAAGCGCGTGGGTTCATCTTTGGACCAGCGCTCGCCTATCGGCTGAACGCCGGTTTTGTACCGATCCGCAAGCCGCGCAAGCTCCCGGCCGAAACCGTGAAGTGGACTTACGATCTGGAATACGGCACCGACACGCTGGAGATACACAAAGACGCGATCCAGCCCGGACAACGTGTGGTGATCGTGGACGATCTGCTGGCCACCGGCGGTACCGCGAACGCCTGCATGCAGCTAACGCAGTCACTGGGCGGGAAAGTGGAAGCGCTGGCATTTGTGGTGGAGCTGGATTTTCTGAATGGCGCAAAGAAGTTTGAAGGCACGGAAATCTTCTCACTGTTGCATTATGACAAGTAGAGCGGATTAAAATCGGTCCACAATTCTTTGAAGGGTTGCTGTTTCCAAATGAAATTGAGAACGGCAGCCCTTTTTGAATTTTCTCGAAAAACCTCTGGCTTCATTCCTGCCTTCGCATTTACACTTTCCACCGCGCTGTGGAGCGTGGGAACTCCGAACTTTTCTTCTGTCTATGCCCATCAAAAAATATCTGCCGTTCCTGTGTTGTCTTTTTGTGCTTGCCTTGAACGCTGAAATGTTTTGCGCGGATGAGCCTCATCTGGAAGCGAAACAGCTTCTGCTGGAGGCCCATGGGGCTTCAGGTCTTTCTACGCTTGTCTCTTATGAGTTCACCGGGACCGTGGTGATTAATCCGGGGACGGAGAATGAAAAGAAGGGCACGATCACGATTTACCACGACCATGAGAGATGGCGGTCTGAGTTGCTGGTGGAAACCTACCAGGAAATAAAGCTCACGCGGGACAACAAGCTTTATATTGCGCGATCAACGCCGATGCCCATTCCACAGCTGGGCAAACTGGCGGAAGCCGATCACTTCTGGGACAAACTGGCTGACGATGGCGATACCAAACTTGGCGGTGTGGGGAAGAAGAAGGCGCAGGGCCAGCCGGCCAATTGTTTTGAGGTAAAAGACGAACAGCACCACCGGCTATGTTTTGATCCAGAACGCAAATTCTTACTGGAGAAACTTGACCAGCGCCGCGCCGTTGAGTTTACCAATTACGGCCAGATTGAAGGGCTGTGGGTACCCGGCAAAATTACAGTGCTGCTGGAACTGGAAAAACTGGAAAAACCAGTGCTGGTAATTGAGAACATCAAGGTACGCAAGGCGCAATTTGCGGAGACAGTGTTCTCGGTTCCAGCCAGGGCCATGGAATTTGATACCTGTGAAAAGGTAATTCCGGCCACGCCGCTGCGCACGGTCGCGCCGGATTTTTCCAACGCGGTGATACGCAGAAACGCCGGCTCGCCGATCATTAATGCCTATGGGATCGTCACCAAGGATGGAACGCTGGAGAATGTAAAAATGGTGACCAGCGATGCTGAAGTGCAACAGACAGTTCTGGAAACAGTGAAGAAGTGGCGCTTTACGCCGGCCAAGTGCGGCACCACGCCGGTTGCGAGTGAATGGGAATTTCCGGTGTTTGTTACTTCGGATGGTGGCGGCGGAAATATGGACGTAGGCGGACGCCGCGGCAGATAGAAATATCACTGAGCTTAAATAGCGCGGCATTAAAACGCCGGGCTATTACAGTGAATGCCAACTTTTTCCCGCTCAGTATTTTTATAAGCCCAGGCCATGCGCGGTGTATTGTGCGCGATGCCGAAACGTCCACGCTGATCGAGCACGATCATGCCACCGTGTCCGTTGAGCCGCCGTTTCAGATATTGCATGGCTTCCAGCGCGACAGCATCTGGCGCGCCGCCCACGCGCACTTTGTCCGCAGCCCACTTGGCCAGGACAAGTTTCATAATAGGTTCACCCCATCCGGTGCAGGAGCTGGCAGCCGTGAGATTGTCGGCATAGCAGCCGCAGCCGATCAGTGAAGAATCGCCTACGCGGCCCGGATCTTTATTGAGCGTGCCGCCAGTAGAAGTGCCTGCGGCAATGTTGCCTTCGGCATCCAGCGCGACGCAGCCGACAGTGTCATGGCTGTTGAGCGGGCCGGCAAAGGTAAGATCGGGCTGTCCGGCGGCTTCTTTTTCCTGGGCCTCTTTCAGACGAATGATTTCGCGCTCAATCACCAGCTCTTCATTGCGGCACAACTGCATGCCCTTGGACTGAGCAAAACGCTCAGCACCTTCGCCCACAAAATAAACGTGCGGACTCTGCTCCAGAACCAGCCGTGACGCTTTGATGGGATTGCGAATACGTTCAACGCAGCCCACGCCGCCGGCACGAAGCGTTGCGCCGTCCATCATCAGGGCGTCGAGTTGGACGCGACCGTCACGGGTGAGAAAGCTGCCGCGGCCGGCGTCAAAAGTTTCGTCGTCCTCCATGCAGACGATGGCGGCTTCCACGGCGTCAAGCGCAGGACCGCCGGCGGCTAGAACCTGCCAACCTTTGGCCAGCGCTTTTTGCACGCCGAGAGTGTGGGATTCCACCATGTCGTCAGGAATGGCCCAGGCGCCGCCATGGACCACGAGTACGGGAAGTTGTCTCAAAGTGTTCGAACCTCGCTGGTGCTCAGGAAAGTTTAACAGCTAAAACCTACCACTGAGACATGGAGGCACGGAGAAAAACAGAAGATTGAATTCTGTGATGAGTCGCACTGCTCTGAACTTGGCGTGAAACAGTAAAATAGAAAGCAGGAGATTCTTGTGATGAAAAAGCGCCAACTGGGTAAGTCCGCGATTGAGGTGGCTCCGCTGATGCTGGGCGGGAATGTGTTTGGCTGGACGATTGACGAGGCAACGTCATTCAAAGTTCTGGATGCGTTTGTTGCGGCGGGGCTGAATTTTATTGACACGGCGGACACTTACTCCACGTGGGTGCCGGGGCACAAGGGCGGCGAGAGCGAGGCGATTATCGGGAATTGGATCAAACGCAGCGGCAATCGGGATAAGGTGGTGATAGCGACCAAGGTGGGATCAGAGATTCCCGGCCAGGGCAAAGGACTTTCCAAGGCGTGGATCATGCGACAGGCGGAAGATTCACTCAAGCGGCTGCAGACAGACCATATTGATCTCTATCAGTCGCATCGCGATGACGCGAATACGCCGGTGGAAGAGACGCTGGAGGGGTATGCGCAACTCATCCAGCAGGGCAAGGTGCGGGTGATTGGCTGTTCGAATTTTACGGCAGAGCGGACGAAGGAATCTTTGGCGGCGAGCGGTAAACATAACTGGCCACGGTATGAGAGCCTGCAGCCAAATTACAACCTGTACGAGCGCGCAACGTTTGAAAGTACCCTGGAGCCGCTGGCACTGAAGGAGAAGCTGGGAGTGATTTCCTACTACTCACTGGCGGCAGGATTTCTTACGGGTAAATACCGGTCAGAGGCTGACCTTGCGAAGAGTCCGCGGGGGCAGGGCGTGAAGAAGTTCCTGAATGAGCGGGGCTTTAGAATTCTGCAAGGGCTGGATACGGTTGCGGCTGAGCACAAAGCTACTCCGGCGCAGGTGGCGCTGGCGTGGCTGATGGCGCGGCCCAGTATTACCGCTCCGATTGCCAGCGCAACGAGCGTGGAGCAGTTGAATGATCTGGCCAAAGCGACGCAACTGGAGTTGAGTAAGGCGGACATCGAACGGCTGAATCAGGCGAGCGCTTATGCGGAGGAGGCGGCAGAGCGGATTGCTTAGGAAGTTTTTGCCGAAGATCCCCGGCATGCCCCACGGCATGCCGGGGCATGCCGGGACAGGTTTGCGCAGTAGCCGCAGATCAAAAATGGAAATTCTTAAAAGCGCTTGCTACTGAGCAGCTTGGATGGCTGGTTGGACATGTCCGGCGTTCAGGCTGAGGGTCGCAAAAGACATGGCCCGTGATGGTGAACTAGTTCGCAAGTGACTGCGAGCCAGAATCGAGCTAGTATGCAATCAAGACGCAACGGATTCCCCGTTGCGTCTTGCCATTTGGGGATTGTGACCCTCTGCTGACTTGGGATCTCTTCAGTGCCGTGATCAGAAGTTCCATGGATTTCAATCAGGGAACCATAATAACTCCCGCCCAATGGGGATCAGATGGGGATGAATGAGAAAATCCTTTTGTTTGCAGCAGCACCGATTGGGGATGCCTGGGGAGGAACAGCGTAAGTCTTTAGAAATGGGGATCAAGAGAGGGGTAGGGGGCTAAATTGCCAGCATTGCCAAAATTGGTAATCGCTGGAATTGAAAACCAAACCCCACCGGCGAGGGCGCTAGCGCGCCTAAATTTGGGTGATCTGGTAATCGGGACACCGGGTGATCGGGGAACAGAAATCAGAAGGCCACGGGCTGCGATAGAAGTAAAATCAAACTTATGAATACGGCTGCACAAACTGCGGGGGTTTTGGGCTTTGAAGAAGCTTATGAAATTGTGCGGGAGTACTCTGTGCGGATTTTGCAGACAGGGCTGGCGGGTGGCGAAGACGTTTTATTGCTGCAAAGTCTGGGCCGGGTGCTGGCGGAGCCGGTGCTGGCGGATCGGGATTTTCCTCCGTTTCCGCGGGCCACGCGTGATGGGTTTGCTCTCCGGTCAGAAGATTTGCGAAACGAGGCTTTAGAGAATAAAAGCCTGACTCTGCGCGTGGTGGGCCAGATCAGGGCTGGAGATAGTTACGATCTGCCAGTCGGGCCGGGAGAAGCTGTGGAGATTATGACGGGCGCAGCGGTTCCGGCAGGCGCTGACTCTGTGGTGATGGTGGAGTACACGGAACGTAAGATTTCAGAAATTAACCACAAAGGACACGAAGGAACACAAAGGGAAGGCAGTACAGAGCTATCCGATGATGACTCTATTCTGGATATCATGGGAGCCAAGCGGGAAAAGATTGAACCGCGAACAGAAGAGCTGGTGGAGATCCTTCGGGCTGTAGATGTGGGAGAAAATATTGTTCCGGCTGGAGCTGAGGCTGCGGCTGGACAGGAGTTGTTGCCGCGCGGAACGCGGATGGGCCCGGCGCAGATTGCCATGGCTGCGGCTGCGGGCAAAGGGAGAATCAAGGTTTGTCGCAGGCCGCGTGTCGCGATTCTTTCCACGGGCGACGAACTGGTGGATGTAGTGGAGAAGCCGGGGGCAAGCCAGATCCGGAACAGCAACAGCTATTCACTGGCGGCGCTGGTGGCGGCTTATGGCGGCGAGCCGGTGCAACTGCCGATTGCTCCGGACGAAGAGGGCAAGCTGTCGGAGTTAATTCAGGAAGGGCTGAAGGCTGACATGCTGCTGCTTTCTGGCGGCGTGTCGATGGGGAAGTTTGACCTGGTGGAGCAGGCTCTCAAGAATCTGGGCGCGCAGTTCTTCTTTACTGGCGCGATGATTCAGCCGGGTAAGCCGATTGTGTTTGGGCAGATCGATTTTCACTCGCAGGGGCTAAAGCCCGGAACAAATCAAGACATTGACGGCACGGCTAAAGCCTGTGCCCTGATACGAACCGAAATCGGATCTGTACGAACTGAAACCGGATCAGAGCGTGCCCTGATAGGAACTGAAATCGGGCCAGAACGTGCCCTGCCAATCGACACTCAACAAGGAATGCAGGTGGGCGTGCCGTTCTTTGGGCATCCGGGGAATCCGGTTTCTGTGATGGTGACGTTTGAACTTTTTGCGCGGCCGGTATTGGAAGCGTTGAGTGGGATGGAGCCTGCGCGATTGAGGTCGGCGCAGGCGCGGATGAAAAAGGAACTTAAAACGAAGATGGGATTGACGCGATTTTTACCCGCACAACTGGATGGCGGACTGTATGATGCAGCGGTTGAGATTGTGCCGTGGCAGGGATCGGGCGATATGCTGGCGGCAGCGCGGGCAAACTGCTATCTTGTGGTGCCTCCGGACCGGGAGAAGTTAGCGGCTGGAGATATGGTGACGGTGGTGATGCGGTAAGTAGGGATTAATCAGCTCTAAAGCGAGCACAAGGTCCCTCACCCCTACTGCGGGCGCTTATGAAAGCGCGCCCTCGCTTAACGGGATTCGGGATGATGAATGTAACTTATAAATATCGGAAGCATAAAGAAAGCTAAAAAACGTCTGAATTCGAAATGAATAAAAAAACCTCAACCCGGCAATCGCAAAACGGCACCACGCCGAAAGCTGACGATCTAATGTCTGGCAAGCTCTCGCACTATGATGCTGCTGGTCGCGCGACGATGGTGGATGTCTCGGGCAAGGCTACGAGCCGGCGCGAGGCCGAGGCTTCGGCTTTCGTAGAAATGTCTGCTGAAGTTTTGCGGGCGCTGCCGAAGAATCCCAAGGGGAATCCGCTGGAAGTGGCCCGATTTGCAGGGATTTCCGCGGCCAAGCGGACGAGCGACCTGATACCAATGTGCCATCCGCTGCCGCTCTCATTTATTGATGTGACTACTGAGGTGTGCGAAAATGGCGTTCAGGTCAACTCCAAAGCCGCTACAACTGCCCAGACCGGCGTGGAGATGGAGGCGCTTATGGCAGCCACCGTCGCCGCATTAACGATTTATGACATGTGCAAGGCCCTGGACAAAGGCATTGCCATCAGAGAAATAGTTTTAGAGCGTAAGTCGGGCGGAAAGAGAGGAGAGTTCAGGCGCAAGCGCTCCACCACACGGGCGAAGAAATAAGGTCTCATGCCAAGCAATATCAAGGTGCTGCTGGTCGACGACAATCCAATGATTCTGGAAATGTTGCGGCAGGCCCTTGCGCATTTTTCGACCGTCCAGACACTGTCTGACGCGGCGGATGCGTTGCTGAAAGCGATTGAAGACAAACCAGACCTGATTATTACCGACTACGCCATGGCCGGCATGGACGGACGCCAGTTGCTGCAAAAGATCAAAAGCCGCAATGCCAGCGCGGGGATTCCTGTGATACTGATGGCCAGCAAAACGGACATCAATGAAAAGCTCAAGGCCGTGCAGGACACGGTGGAAGATTTTATTGAGAAGCCTTTTTTCCTGAAGGAAGCGGTAGCCAAGATCAAGAAAGTTGTGGACAAGATATCGCTGGAGAAGATGGCGCGCGAGGCGCCGGGCGAATCTGTGCTGCGCGGCAGCCTGGCACAGATGAACGTGCTGGACCTGTTGCAATCGCTGGATATGGGCCGCAAAACCTGCGCTCTCACGCTGACCAACAACGGCGAACAATGCAAGATGTACTTTACTGACGGCCAGATCAACCACGCGATTTACGGTGACTTAAAAGGTGACCCGGCGGTTTACAAGGTAATCACCTGGACCGCTGGAAGTTTTGAGATTGATTTTGCCGGCAGCAGCAGCGAGCAAACCATTACGCAGTCCTCACAGGGCTTGTTGCTGGAAGGCTTGCGCATGATGGATGAATCCAATCGCGACACCGAAGAAAATGTGCTGGAAGCGTAAGAGAACCCGGTGAGCGATCCCTCTGCAAAAACCGCCGCTGTGCTGACTATCAGCGACTCTTCTTATCTGGGAAAGCGGGAAGACATTTCCGGGCCGGAGATTGTGCGTGAGCTGGAAGCTGCAAACTTTAAAGTGATTCACGCTTCTGTGCTGCCGGATGAACAAGACGCCATCGCCGCTCGGCTGATTGAATGCAGTGAACGAACGCGGCTGGTAATAACAACCGGCGGAACAGGCATTGCTGCCAGAGACGTTACTCCGGAAGCCACACTAGCCGTGATTGAGCGTCGCATTGTGGGCGTGGAAGAGAAGATGCGCCTGGACGGCACAAAGAAGACGCCTTTTGCCGCGTTGAGCCGTGGAGTCTGCGGTACTCGGGGAAAGACGCTGTTGCTGAATCTGCCGGGAAGCCCGACAGCAGCCGTGGAGTCATTGCAGGCAGTGATTGAGATTTTGCCGCATGCGCTGGAGTTGCTGGAGGGGAAGACAGAGCATTAATTATGTCGCTGCGCTTCAAACCGCTTATAGATCTTCTTTTCTTTTTAAGATCTATCTGCGCTTAACGCAAGCGATCCCGCGCGCAAGTCAGACGTATCGCTGGAAGATGTTTTGGATTGGCTGAAAATTTGGTCTAACAGAAAAATGACGCCTTAGCGGCGTCATTCTCTGGTTCTTTAAATCTTGGGTCTTTAAAAACTCGGGTCTTTGAAATTTTGAGGGAGGGCTTAAGCGTCTGCCGTTACTTCTGGGAATTTCAGCTTGCTCTTGGACAGCGCTTTGTTGAGCAGGTCTTCGATTTCCACTTCGTCAGTATTTTTTGACATGGCCAGCTCGGTAACCAGGAGATAGCGTGCTCGATCCAGCATTTTCTTTTCGCGGAAAGAGAGTGGCTTGTCTTTGGCCAGCAGCAGCAGGCTTTTTAGCACCACGGCCACTTCCAGTAGAGAGCCGGTACGCATTTTGTCAGAGTTTTCTTTGAAGCGGAATTTCCAGTCGGTATTGTTGTCGCACTCGCCGTCAGTCAAAAAGGTGATGATTTTATTGACTTCACCGTTTTTTACCACCGGGCGCAGTCCGACCATGCCAACGTTATTGAAAGGTACTTCCACTTTTAAACTGCTGGCTTTGATCTTGAGAAGATAGAATTTGTGAACGTTAGGGCCGATCGTGCGACTGCTGATCTGTTCAATGATCCCGACGCCGTGGTTTGGATAAACTACTTTGTCACCAATTTGAAAGTTTAACTGAGCATTCATGAAACACCTTGGTGGGACATTCTGCGGGGAGCAACAGACAGAAAACATTATAAACTTTTTATCAATCTTTAGCAATCATTGGTAGTGGTGCAGTTTGAAATAAATTATTTTTAGCAGAGACACGGCTTTGTTATCAATACGCTACATGGTTACGGTCAAGCCAAAGAATGTAATAAATGCCCTCATGGATGTATCCAATCATGGGGCATTTGCCATGAAAACGAACAACTGTAAAAAATTCTACATCCTCAGTTACATAGGAAGGGACTGCCAACTTCAGTTGATTGCGCGGAATTTTTTCAGAACCAGAGCCGTGTTTATCCGCGAACATCACCTCTAACCATGTCCTCTTCCCGAGCTGTAGGAGCGTGCTTGCAAACGCAGCCTTTTGCTCTTGATCGCAATTGGATACGCAAAATCCAGGGACTGTGTATTGAAGTGAAAAGAGGGGGTTCCGCCTGCGCCAATCCGCTACTACTCCAGCAGATTGGGGGAGCTTGCTTGCTTTATTTGCCCGATCTAACGGATTTCTAGGCTTCTGTTTTGACAAGCTGAGTTCTAAAATATTCTTTCATTAAATCCCGCGGAATCACCGCTCCAGTCGGGGTTTTCTTCCACGGCAGTTCGCTATGTGTCATGTTCCGCAGTTTGGTAGCAGAGAATTGGCCAAACATTTCCCACATTTCGTCCAGCAATTCAATTTCTTCCGCCATAAATTTATTGTGGTCTACGTTTGCAGGCGGTAAAGGCTCCGAGCCATGCTGTTTGAATGACCGATATAGCTCAGCAACAACTGGCCCATGAATCCACGCCTCAATAGGCTCGTGGAAAAGGGGA
>DASXZE010000053.1:0-4952 GCA_036502105.1 Candidatus Angelobacter sp.
CTGGCCGCGAAAGTATGTGAGCTGGAAAAAGGCTTTCGCACCATGATTGTTCCGGGAGGACAGGCGGCCATTTCGTTGATTCATTTGGCGCTGCTCAAAAACGGCGATCATGTGCTGATGCCGGAAAGCATCTATGGTCCGAATCGGATGTTTTCTAACAGCGTGTTGCGGCGCTTTGGAGTGGAGGTAAGTTACTATCCGCCGGGCGCAGGAGCGGCGATTGCCAATGAATTGCGGCCGAATACGCGGTTGGTGTGGTGTGAGAGTCCGGGGTCTATCACGATGGAGGTGCAGGACATTCCGGGGATTGCCAAAGCTGCGCACCAGCATGGCGCGCTGGTAGTGCTGGACAACACGTGGGCTGCGGGAATTTATCTGGACGCATTTGCACTGGGCGTGGACGTAACGATGCAGGCGCTGACGAAATATATTGGCGGACACAGCGATCTGCTGTTGGGCTCGATTACGGTGCGCGATCCGCAATTGTTTGAGAAGCTGGGAGAGACGCACCAGGTGCTGGGTTGCGCTGCGTCTCCGGATGATTGCAGCCTGGCGCTGCGCGGTATGAAGACTTTGGCGGTGCGGCTGAAAGCTGTGGAACAGACTGCGCTGGCTCTGGCGCAATGGCTCAGTGCACGCGAGGAAGTTGAACTGGTGCTGCATCCGGCGTTGCCGTCTTGCCCGGGGCATGAATTCTGGAAGCGTGATTTCACTGGAGCGACGGGACTATTTTCCATGGTATTCAAAGAGCGGTTCAGCAAAGCGCAGGTACTGGCATTTGTGGATGCGCTCAAGTTATTTCAGATCGGTTATAGCTGGGGCGGAGTGAACAGCCTGGCCATGACTTACGATATGCAATCGCCCAAGCGGCCGGCTTATGGCAGCAGGCTGGTGCGGCTTTATACAGGGCTGGAATCGATTGAGGACCTGACGGCAGATGTGGAACAGGCGCTGGGGAAGATGGTCTAGTAAAGATTAGAAATATTTTAGTTTCCATGCTAGGTAAGTTGTTGTAGTTGCTGGATGAATTCAGAGCTGGTTCCAAATTGGGGCTTTTAAGTGAACTAAGCTGAAGGTAAGATCGACCTTAGTCACCAATCCGGGTGGAAGAACTCATACTTGTAAGAGGTGTTCAACCATGCCCCGGGCCCTGCACGTTGTGGTAATTGAGGACAGTCCTAATGATCAATGGATTGCCACGCGCGTTCTCAGATCGATTGGCATAAGCGAGGTAACAACCTTTGCGCGCATTCCAGAAGCCATGCTTTATCTGGAAGAGATTGCCGCAGGTACGCGGGATTGTCCTGACCTGATTCTGCTTGATCTAAACCTGGGTAACGACAGCGGATTTGAAGTGCTGCGTTTTTACAAATCAACCCCCGCAATCGAGAAATGCCAGATCCTGGTGTGGAGCGGATCAGGCGCAATCGAGAAAGAATTGTGCAAGCACTTTGGCGTGGAGTGTATCCCCAAGGAAGAGGGAGACGCCGCGCTGGCCACGGCGATCTGGAATCTGGCCAGCGGGAAAGCAGGCTGGATCCGATAAGCCCGGTGCTGAAAGTGAACGAATCGTTTCAGTAAAAAATAAAATTTTCTGCCCCCAGCGGATTCAAATAAGTTGCATATGGACACCCTACTCATGACACTAAAGATTGTAGTTATCAGCGGGTAGCGCTGGAATTGCGCGGTGGATTGTGTCATGATGCGGCATCATGGCTACAAAGAAGACCAAAACCAAGGCACGTAAAACGGCTGGGAAGACCGCTGTATTGAAAAGTAATGTTCGCAAGTCCGCCAAGAACAAATCTTCTGACGATTTGAATGACGTGGCGGCGCGGTTGATGCAGCAATCTGAACGTAGCCTGGTGACGCAGGCGGCAGCGCTGCTTATCCAAAAAAACAGCTAGCTGCGCATTGTGGTTTTTAATTTGGCCGCGCCAGCGCGCCAACTACGCGTGAATTGCTCTCACAGACATTGATCATTCCGGACTGGTCCTGGGAAAAAATGGCGTGAAAATTCGGCTTAGATTCCGGCTAGCTTGCCGGCCGGGTGTATCGCCAGGCCCAGAAGATCAGCGGGATTTGCAGCGGCAAGCGCAGCCATTGCACCCAGCTCTGGCCGAGTATCCCTGGTGCGGGCAGATGCGCCACAGCCATATAGATATTTGCAGGAAAGACGGCGACTAGCAGCACTACCAGTCCCCATGCGGCTGCGCGTTGTGTGAGCGGAAGCAGCAAGCCAATGCCGCCGAGAACTTCTGCGATGCCGCTTACGATGACGAGTAGATGCGGCATGGGCAAGAGCGGAGGCACGATGCGGATGTAGGCATTGGGGGCGACGAAATGCATGATTCCCGCGCCGATGAAGAAGATCGCCAAGACCATGCGCATTTGAGTGCTCCCGTTTCAGTGCTCCGTTTCAGTTGCTGCGGGGGAGTTGCTGGCTGACGGACACATACAGAGTAACGGAAGCGATGCGGGTTTCTCAGCTAATTTTGCGCTTTTGTTTTTGCAGCATGGCCGTTACAGCCGATGCCAGCGCCTCAAAGGAATCGCTCGCCAGGCTGAAATCTGCGCCAGTGACGCAAGCGCCGGGCAGGCACATATCCAGGACCGGTGTGCCATCGCAATATTCTCTTACCTGCAGAAGAATGGCCTGTTTTACTTTTGAGGGAATATTGAGCCCGAGCACCACTAAATCAAACACGAGCCCGGCACAGGAAGATTCAATGTGGTTGAAGTCAGTGGCCGTGGTGACGAGATGGCCACGCTGGGTCAGCGCCTGCTCAATGGCGTTGGCGGTGAACTCAGATTCCGCAATGACCATGATGTGGGCCATAACTACTAAGAGTGCCCAGGAGACCGCGAGGTTGCAGGCCACAAAGGAAACTACCCCATCGACATTTTCTGGCTGATTTTCCGGCCCAGAATTTTCTTTTCCGCGTGCTGCGGGTACTTTGGCCAGCAAAGGCCTGAGTTGTTCCCAGAGGGATTTTCCTTTTAACATTCTGTTAATGCAGCATGTGCCACTTATCGAGACGCGGTTCCCGCCTGAATTGATCGGCCTCAAGATCGCCATTGCCCTCACCATCGGGTTGCTGGCCGGACTGGAAAGAGAATGGGCGCACAAGGAAACCGGGGTCCGCACTTTTGCCATCGTCTGTCTTCTGGGCATGACCACTTCGCTGCTGGCTCCGGGCTTCGTGATGGCTGCCTTTGCCGGCGTGCTGCTGCTGGTGGCATTTACCAATGTAAGAATGCTGCTCGCAGACCGCACCGCTGAAATCACAACCTCCGTGGCGCTGATGCTGAATTTCTTTCTCGGCGTTCTGGTGGGCTATGGCCATCTTTTTACGCCGGTGGCGCTGGCCATTGTGATGACGCTCCTGCTCTCGCTCAAGCCGGAACTCACAACCTTTAGCGGAGTGCTGCTGCGCAATGAAATCCGCAGCGCCGTGCTGCTGGGGCTGATCGGATTTGTAATCTATCCCCTGCTGCCCAACCGATACATTGATCGCTGGCAGCTGCTCAATCCAAGTTCGGCCTGGGCCATTGTGGTGGTGCTGGCGCTGATCGGATTTGGAAACTATCTCCTGCTCCGGCTTTATGGTTCGCGAGGCCTGTACTTAACGGCAATTCTTGGCGGAGCCGTCAACAGCACCGCCACGGTCACACAGCTCACGCAAATTTCAGCTTCCGGCGAAACAGGATTGGTGCCGCAGGCTTCGCTCATCCTGGTGGCCAACCTCGCCATGTTTCTGCGGAACCTGGTCATTGTTGCGCTGTTCGCGCCCGGCGCGGCCATGCTTACGGCTGTTCCGTTGCTGGCCATGGCCGCAGCGTGCGCACTGATCGTCTTTCTCTCGCGCCCGCGCGACGAAATGCCCCGGCAGGAATTTCCGCTGCCCTCGCCCGTGTCACTCAAGTCCGTGCTGCTTTTTGGCCTGATCTTTCTGGCCATTGAAGCCGCGGGAACACTGGCCAGCCGTTTTCTTGACCAGACCGGCTACGCAATCGTAGGATTTATCGGCGGGCTGGTCAGCAGCGCCAGCACCACGGCAGCCGCAGCGTCAGCGTTTGCCAAAGGACAGGCCACTTCCAACATCACGGCCTTGTCAGCCACGCTGGCCTCTGTGGCCAGCGTTCTGGTGAATCTTCCCATAGTGTTTCGCAAAGTGCCGGATGCGTCCGTGGGACGCAAGCTGACCTTGCAGACAGCGATTATCATCGCCGTGGGATTTGTCGCGCTGGCGCTTACGCGGCTGGCGCTGTTTCGGTGAGTGCAGGCACCGAGTAGGCGCTGGGTGAATCGGGTAAGTGGATGCGATACCGACGTGCTTGCAGATAGTTATCAGAAAATAACTGTTTGCGACTTTGAGACATATTATTCTTATCCTCAAAACTTTGCTTGCGCTTCGCCCTGTCGAGTTGCACAATAAGAAGTGCAAAACACTTAACTTTCAAATGAGCGAATTTTCTCCAATTGAGTGGACGGATGCAACGTGGAATCCTGTCAGGGGCTGTACGAAGATCAGCCAAGGATGCAAACACTGCTATGCTGAGACATTTGCCGAACGGTTCCGTGATGTTGTGGGCCACCCATACGAACGCGGGTTTGATCTACGATTAGTACCAGAGAAACTTGCTGAGCCCTTCCGTTGGCAGCAACCTAAAAAGATTTTCGTGAACTCGATGAGCGACCTTTTTCATGAAGAGGTTCCTGATTCCTATATAAAACAAGTTATTGATGTCATGCTCGATGCATCTTGGCACGTTTATCAAGTGCTCACCAAAAGGGCAGAGCGTCTTGCCAATTTGCTTTGTCAATTTCCGAGAGCCGCCGCTGCTCCGCATATTTGGTGGGGAGTGAGCGTGGAAGATAAAAAGTCAGGTATACCTCGAATCGACCATCTTCGCCGCGCGCCAGTTCGTACACGTTTCCTTTCTGTGGA
>DASXZE010000054.1:0-33227 GCA_036502105.1 Candidatus Angelobacter sp.
CGCCTGTTATGGAGCTGGTGATCGCACCTACTCCGGCGAAGGACTTGTTGGTCTGGCCTGGGCTTTCATGCGGGCAGGAGCTCATCATGTAGTAGCTGCGTTATGGGAGACCGAGGACGCGGTCACGCCCAAACTCATGGACGACTTCTATACCGGACTGAAGAATGGCAAAAGCGCTGCGGACGCCTTGCGCGACGCCAAAATTAAAATGTTGCACACCGGCGGTCTCAATGCCCGCCCTTACTATTGGGCCTCGCTGCAACTTTATGCCGGCTCTTGATTTTCAGGGCTTGAACTTTCTGGTGTATTAATTTTCTATGGTGTTAATTTTCCAGGGCTCTAATTTTTAGACGGCCTGAGCGCGAATGGCGTCGAGCAAATTGGGTACGAGCAGACGGATTGACGATAAAGACTGAGCCACCTAGGAACACAAAAGATAAGGTATGCCAGGGAACTTTTACAAGAAAAACAGACTTCGTGGTCCTTCGTGTCCTTTGTGGTAAAAAAAAGCACAAAGCCGGCATCAAACTACCGGCTTTGTGTTGCGGATGGGCTCATCCCTGGCGCTCATCAAATGAAGTCAGCCGCACTGCGGCAATGCCGCAGTCACCGCTGGCCGCAAACTTTGCGTTGGCGTGGTCCTGCTATGCCGAATGCATGTAACTCGCTTCCGCCTGGGTGTCGCATCAAATTGTTTGTACTCCGCCACAAACTGCTGCTTCGCCCGATGCAGCAGCACCCGCAGATATTCCCTGCTTACACCCATTTCAAAACACACTTCATCTTTGTCTCGTTGTTCATAAAAGACAGCGCTGAGCAGCTTGCGGTCTTTGGCAGATAACTTTGCCATGACCAGCTGTACCTGTTTCCTGGTCTCAGCCGCCAAAAGCATTCCGTCCGGTGACGGAGATTGGTCAGTCGGATCAGCCTGTAAATCGTCCAGTGGCTTGGTACGCGCACTCGTGCGATACGATTCCCGCAAAATGTTATTGCACACGGAACTCACAAAGGCGCCAAACCGCTCCGGCTGGCGAATGCCGCCTTCCGCCCGGACCGCCGCCCACGCCCGCAATAAAGTTTCCTGCTGCACATCCTTAATATGCTCAGGACACGCCAACCGACGGCGTAATTTGTTCTGTAATATCCTGCTGAAATACGCCACAAAATGGGCTTCAGTGGTGCCGTCTTGCGCCCTGAGTCCGTGCAGATAGTTTTCAGTAAATTGGTGAAAATCCAGACATTGTGCGGTACCCATCGACTGCTCCTTACAGCGCGCTTCTTCGCTCGATTAGCGCTGACCAGCGATTGGCATTCTCCCTCCAGACCACGGGTTTCTCCTCCCATCGCCTGCCCGGAACCTCATTGAAATGATTGCTTACCGTCGCTTGTTACCTAAGACGGGCGGGGTCAGAATTTCCCTTTGGGATTTGCAAAAAGTTTTTTGCAGGATAAAATGCCGCAATTTGCTTGCAAAAGACCGCCAGCCCGTCACCGCATGACCTAAATCAGCGATAAACAGGCTGGTAAGTAAGAGCGTGTGGGCTATCGTCAGCCTTGTAGCGGTCCGGTAGGAGCTTTCACCAGAATTCCGCCTACTTTGCAATCCAGCGTGTAAGAAGCATTTTGCAGGTGTGCTGGCATGGTGCTTTCAGTTAAAACAGGCGCTACAAGCTGCGCCCTCTTGTAACGTCCGTCGTTATTTGGGTTATCAAGGATCTCTACCAGACTGAAATCTGTTACGAGTTCAGGAAAGGAAGTTTTTAGCATGTAGTTAAAAAAGTTGATTGCATGAACATGCGGAGTTCCCTTAGGCGGCCCAACTTCAAAAAAGAAACGCGTTAATCCTTCCGGCGAATCCGGAGAGGCCGTGCATTCTTTCTCAATTTCCTTGCACACTATCTTGATCTGCTTCGGGTCTTCCACTTCATATTCCAAAATATGGTTGGTCGGCATCCATCCGGTCTTTCCTGAAGCAAAAACCACGCGCTCCCTATGTCCGCCAAACGATATGGTTTTGGGCGCCGGTAATTTCAGGGTAATCAAGTTTTCCGTAAGCTTCCAGTGTTTTACATCGGCGGTGAAGTCGGCAAACCCTGCCGCTACTGCCGTTGGCTCAAGGCGTTCGATTCTTTTAAGGCCTTCTGGTGAAAGCTCAAAAGTGTAATTCTGTTTGGGTGACTGGGCATTAAAAGGATCATTGAAATAAAATTGGTGTGGCTCATCCTTGTCACGTGGAGAAAATGCCAGGATCGAATCTCCTTTGTCTTTTTGAACAACAACGGCAAAGGCCCCATCCAGAAGAATTTGTAGCCGGTGTGCGGTCGGCTTGTCCGGGTTTTTTCCACCGTCTCCCTTGTCTTGATATCTACCCTTATCATCTGAGTTGCAGGCGCTCATCACATTCAACAAGGGTATCGCTGCAAGTGCTTTCAACAAACTCCGTCTATCCATAACCTGTCTCCTCAAATCTTTTACAGAATGGCCATATTTTTCTGCACAAGGTTAGCAAATCCTGATAATTCTTGCCTTGCAGGTGTCAGTTATTTGCACCAGCCAGACTGAAACCAGCCCAATAATAAGGATGTGGCTCTCGCTTCACCATTTCCCGGCGGGCATTCAGCATGGATTGCGCAACTGTCTTGTCCTTCGCCAAGCCACGGTAGAAATCCTGCATAAATTGTGACGTGCTTTCAGAATCCACATTCCACTGGCTCGCGATCACTTGCGGAACGCCCGCAACCAGCAAAGCATGAACAAGATTGTCTGTATCTAGTAATCCATTTTGCCCCTTGCCGCTGGAGCAGGCTGCAAGCACAACCAGTTGCGATCGCTTGAATAAATCCGGAGTAAAATCCTGTGCCCGCAGGCTGTGTGATTCGTTGAACAAAAGCCGAGTCCCTGTTCCATCTGGTAAGCCGTGTCCCATATAGTGAACAACTTCACTCCGTGCCAGGGATTGCCTTACATTTGGCCAGCGCGCGCTTTTAGCATCAATGGAAATGGCATGCGGAAATGTCTCCAGCACTGCTTTGTTTTCTTCGTCCATGCCAGGCAAGAATCCTGCCTGCGGAGAGTGCGTCGCATCCAGAAGCAAGAGAGGTTCCTGCAGCGTAATCGGCCTGAGTGCATGCAAGGAACTGTCGATCTCTATTCCGGAAGAATAAACAACTCCATATTTTTCTCCTAAGTACCATCCCTTAGGGCTGCGCAGAGCTTCTACAGGCAGATTGTAAAACCGTCTGTCGAGTTCAACGGTAATCACGCTGTCAGTAGAAATAACATTCAAGATGGGCAGGACTAGAAACAAATAAAGCGCCTGCCCTTGCTGCTGAAGGTCTTTCAGACTTGATGTCTCTGTCGCGCATTTTTTTATAAAATCATGGACTCGTTCTTCAAAATCCTGCTGATCCATCGCAATCCAATGGCTCTTCACGTTGTTATCTTTTAAGACCCAGATTTGCAAACCATCCTTAAATTCGGCATATATCACTCGAACACCTTTTGCACTTCTGGCCGAATACGCCGCAGCGTCTTTTTTAAGCTGGGCGGTCTGCGTTGTAGCTGGTTGGCTCGCCGCATTTGCGGCCGCCACTTGCAACATAGGCCGACCCTGATACCACTCCCACAAATCCAGCGCCTCGCGGTCTTTCTTGTTTGCCAGAAGCACGCGAACAAGCCCGCGATAGCTTTCATCTGTTGCCCGCAGCCACCGCAGCCGCTCAATGCCATTGGTAATGCTGCCGAGTGAAGCCTCGGCCAGATCAATGGCGATTTGATATTCCGCGCTGGCCTGATCATATTGATTCAATTTGAAGTAAATGTCTCCCCGCAACTTTCTGCACCGCAGCGAAAAAAATTTGTCCTGGCTTTCAGGGAGTAAGGCTATGAGAGGATCAAGAGTAGCAAGCGACTGCTCGGCATCGCCTTGCTGTAACAGAAATTCAGCAAGCTCCAGTTCGCTGACTAGCCTATATTTGGTGGCCGAAGGCTCATCCAGGCGGTTGAGCATTCTCAGGGCAAGTGCGCGCTCCCTTGCCGCCAAATCCTTATTTTTCCGGACAAACAGAATATTCGCCAAATGCAAATGCAGAAGCCCATCGATTGTCGGATCATCTTGGATGCCTGCGGAGGGATCTTCGCGCAGCGCAATCGCATGACGAATAAAAGCTGCCGCTGCATCTAGAGCGCCGATCTCAAGCGAGCATTGCAGCATGACAGCATAGAAGTCAAACAGCCTTTCTCCACGCGTGTGCAAGGTTTGCCAGTAAAGTCCAAGCCCGCCTACCGCCTCTCTCCAGCTCTCGTCACAATTTCCCCTGAGATGCTGCATTCCGGCGGAGGCGCTGACATCTTTAAGCATGAGCACGGGAAAATGAAACTCATTCGCCGTCTCACGGCTTGATTTCAGGTTTTCATTAGATTCATCAAACTTGCCGGAAATGTTCCGGCATTCAGATTGAGCCAACTGAATGCTGGCTGACAACCATTTGTAACTGGTGGAAGAAAGTTTTTTTGCCAGAGGGTCTGCCCGCGCAATGCAGTCTGCGCCATTAAGATTACGCCGGAGCACATACACATCTTCAAAACTCGCTTGCAACGCCCCAGGATCGTTGTGCAGCAGTGAAAATAGAGCAATCGCCCGCTGTGCATGGACCTTTGCAATGCTGTAGTGGCCTTCATCATTCGCCTCTACTGCCTTACTTAACTCCCGCACCGCATCCGCATCACCAGGCTTGATTTCTTTAAGAAAATCCCTCCACCAATAATCCTGGTGTTCTGCGAATACATCCGCCAGTCCGCTCACCGCCCGATAGGCATCGCTTTCCTTGTCTGCCATCGCCGCTGGCAGCCACTGGCTCAACGCTTTTTGCTGGTATTGTTCAGGGTCCTCAGGCCTTAGATTGCCCCGGGCTTTTTGTTGCAAAAAAAAAGAGGGATCAGAATAACTTTGCTGCGGTCTGGCCGAAATCTTTGCCTTCGCATCTTTCAAATGCTGCTGGGCTTCCCTTATCCAGTCGCTGGTGCTGTCAACCTGAAGATATTTCTCCCACGTTGAGACGGCCAGGTCCCATGCTTGTGTCTTCTCGTATGCCAGGGCCAGGTCAAAAAGAGCGCTTGCCTCGTCCTCTTTGCTAAGCGCCGGCTTGCTCAGCACTTCACTCAACAAATTGAGTGTGCGCTGCAGATTGGGATGTTCCGCCCGGCTGTCGCGCTCATAGTAGCTGGCTGCCATATCAATTTCCAAGCCCGGCGTAACCAGCCCTTTTGAACGTGCGTTTTCAAAATCTTTTTCTGCTTTTTCCAGGCTGCTGGGTGTTGCCTCCCAAAGCAAGGCAAGTCCCTGGATCTGTAACCAGCGCGGATCAGCTTTAGCAGCCAGAAGATTTTGGTTGGCGGCGCTGGTGGCGTCATGCAGTGACGCTGGTATTTCATCCAGGCCCGGCCCATTTTCCGCGCCTAATACTGTGGGACGCGGATTATATTTCGAATAGCTCTCGCCTGGCATCCGCCCTTCGGTTGTACGACGGACCGAAAAAGTTGCGGCAATATCGCTTTGTGCGCGCTTCACTTTGTAATCAACCAGCAGAGCAGGCCCTTGAATCACAGCAAAAATCACTATCGCCAGCGCCGCCAGAGCCGGCACAAGTTTTAACCAGGGAAATCGCCGGCCACCTGCCAGTTCGCGCACCAGGCGTTTTTGCCATTGCGGTTTGGAACTCTGCAGTTGATTGATCAGCGCAATATTTTCAGGCGTGTGTTCGTCAGAAAACTCTTTTATATATCTGCGCAACGCAGCGCTGCATTCACTGCATTGCGCCACGTGCTGCATGGTCTGCTGGGCCAACTCCGGCGATCCAATGCCGGCAGCCAGCTCTTGCAATACCTCGTCATCCGGACAAATTTGGCTTTGGGGGGTGTTCATTCAATGACCTTCCAGTAAACTGAATTCGGACAAGATTGTTCCTCGGCAACTGATTGGTGCCATTGCGTGCCGAACTTCCCTGAGTTGCATCCTGCCCGATTCATCTACTGCCTCTTCAATCCCAAAGACGTAAAATCCAACGCAAAACCTTTTCGTCCCTAACCTCATGACTATAGTAGGCTTCTCAACCCTCCGGCTTCGCCGCCGCCCCTGCTGCTCCGCCCTGATCGCGGATAAAGCGCGTCAGGCGCAGCAATGTGCTCTCCACTCCTTTTACCGTCAGTTGTACGGTGGGAAGTAAAGAAATCTCTTTCGCCGTATACCCCTGCTCATAATAAAGCCAGAAAATCGCCACATCTCGTTCGTAGGTTGGTGAGGACGAGAGAGTTTTCAGCCGCGTCTGGATCTGCTCTTTCATGCGCGAAAATTCGATCCGGTCCATGCCATCCAAAACCGCCGGCAGCACAGGCTCGGTCAACTCAACCTCTTCCACCTTATTTTCCGGATGCCGGAAGTGATCGCGCACCACGTTGGAAGCCACTACCTTTAGATATCCAAAGATTGTGTTCTCATACTCATTCTTAATACCGCGCAGGGCTTTGCGCTCATTGGCAAAAAGCTTCACAAAAGTATCCTGGATCAGGTCATCCACCAGGCTGGGGGCGGGCTCTTGCCAGCGCCTAATTGTGTTGATAATCACGCTGGCAATCAGTGGCTGTGTCCGGCGCACAAATTCGTGCCAATGCGTCTGATCGTCTGAGCCTAAGCAAAGACTCAGCAACTCCCGGATTGGGATTTCTACTTGTTGCATTCTGTCCATTTGCGACGCATGGAAAATTCTAATTCGTATAGAGGGAGGGATTGCTGAAACTTTGTGCAATTCTCATCAAATTTTTGGTGGACAGTCGCTGCGCGTCGATTTTGGCCCCAACTTCCTGACTGTCCAACAGCTTACCAAGAATTTCAAAAAGCTGGAAAAGACCCTAATCACCTTAGGACATTGGCCATGTGGCCGAATCATGGAACTGTTCCATCTCCCAAACTGCAAAATCATTTGTCGAATCGCTAAGTTCCACTCTCTAAGTTTTGAGGTGTTTGTTAGAAAACGTTTATATTCCTGCTGTGGCGGTGACTAGCCGGATTTTCATGATTTTTTCCAGGCTGTCGATCTTCTTTGCCGGGATATCTCTGCTCGCCATCTCAATCCAGGCAAGCATCAACCTTCTGGGATGAAGCGCATTTTGAGCAACGTGCTTTCAATCTGTTCGTGCTTTCGGCATTTGGAACCACTGCCGCGCTCACGGTCTTTGCTTCAGATATTTTGTTACAGTACATGAAGTTACTCGGACTCGTGGCTCACAGAACAGGTTTCCTGGATCCCATGCTTTTCGTAGACCCCATGCAAGCTTTTCAAAAAAAGCTTTTTGACCGGCTGGCAACATTCCCACACGCAGCAAGCCAAATTAAATTTGTTTCCCGCCTTCACCTGCTGGTGCCGGCCACTGTCCGGGAACTGGATGAAGCTGTACGCAACCTGCTGCGCACTGACCTGAAGAAAGCTGACGCGCTCGCAGACGCCGCTCTGGCAATTGCAGAAAAGCTTGGCGACGCAGAGTCCCGGGCCTTCGCGCTCCGCGCCAAGGCAAATGCTTTGTGGTTTCTGGGCCAGCATGGCAAGGCTACCTCGCTGAACACGCAGGCGATCCAGCTCTTCCGCGAGATGGGAAGTTCGCTTGAAGAGGCACGCACTTTAAGCACCTCAATCCAGCCTTTAATCCTTTTGGGTGAATATGATCGAGCGCAGACTGCGGCAGCGCGAGCGCAAATGATTTTTTCAGCTGCCGGCGAAACTCTCCGCCTGGCCCGGCTGGATATTAATATTGGAAATATTTTCCATCGGCAGGATAGGTTCAGTGAAGCGCTCACCCACTATCAGCGCGCCTATTCCCAACTGGCGCCGGATCAAGACGCTGAAGGAATTGTTGCCGCGCTTCATAACATGGCAGTGTGCCTGATTGCGTTGAATGAGACTGCGAAAGCCCAGGCAACTTACGAACAGGTCCACAAATTCTGCCTCGAACATGACATGCCTCTGGCCGTGGCCCAGGCTGAATATAACGTTGCCTATTTATATTTTCTAAAAGGCGAATACGGACGCGCCATTGAAATGTTGACCGCGGCTTATGATGTGGCCGTTCGCGTTGGTGATGTTTACCACGCCGCTCTTTGCCACCTGGATCTCTCGGAAATCTATCTGCAACTCAATCTCAATCAGGATTCAGCTGAACTGGGGCAGGAAGCTTACAACCGGTTTGAGCAGCTTGGCATGGGCTATGAGGCGGCAAAAGCCCTGTGCCAGCGGGCTATCGCTTTGAGCCAACAGCGCAAAAATTTTAGTGCTCTCATGCTTTTTGCGCAGGCCCGGGCCATGTTCGTCGCGGAAAAAAACCTGGTATGGCCTTCGTTAATAGATTTGTATGAGGCGTTCGCCCATTTTAACGATGGCCGCTTTGTGGAGTCCCGTCGCTATTGCGCGGCAGCACTGGCTTTTTTTGAAGATTCACTTTCTCCCGGCCGCGCCGTTCTCTGCCATCTGCTGTTGGCCAAGCTCTCACTCAAAGCCGGTGACATAGATGCCGCACACCGTGAATGCCTCAGTGCCATGGAGAAATTTACCGGGCGCGAAACTCCTATCCTGGCTTATCAAGCCGCTCTGGTCATGGGACAGATTGAAGAGGCGAAACATAATCTCCCGGAAGGAGAGAAACACTATCGCGCCGCCATGGAAATTCTTGAGAATCTTCGCAGCGGAATCCGCGGCGAGGAGTTGAAGATTTCCTTTCTGGAAAACAAGCTTGAGGTCTATGAAAACCTGGTGGGGGTGGCTCTGGCGCAGAGCTCAACCGTTCAGGGCCGTGCACAGGCATGGGCTTATATGGAGCAGGCCAAATCACACAATTTGCTGGAGGCAATCGTTAAGGGAAAACATTCGCTTGCTCAAAATAAATCCGGCAAGAGCGGATTGGGCGCCCGCATTTTAAAGCTTCGCGATGAATTGAACTGGTACTATCACCGCATCGAAATTGAGCAGACGGCCAACGTGCCTCTGCCAGGCAACCGCCTATTGGAACTCTTGCGATTGACGGAACAACACGAGAAAGAATTTCTCCGGCTGCTCCGTGAGATTCCTTCTCATGAAGCTGAACAAGCCGGACTGGAACAAGTAAAGCCAGCGTCGCTTGAGTGTGTGCGCAATGCATTAGGACCGAATGCCACGCTGATCGAGTATTTCCGCGTGCGTGATCAGATTCTGGCTACCGTCATCACCCAGGACAATCTGGCAATCGTCTCCGTTACCACTACTTCGCGAGTTACGGAAATTCTGGGCATGTTACAGCAGCAATTCTCACAGTTTCACCTGAGCCCGGAGCATATTCATCAATTCGTTCAACCGCTCATGGCAGCAACGCAGGCAAGTTTGTATGGGCTATACACGGAGCTTGTGGCTCCCATCCGCGAAAGCCTGAAGGGGCGGCACCTTGTTGTTGTTCCGCATGAGTCTCTTCATACCGTGCCGTTCCATGCGCTTTTTGACGGTAAAAGTTATCTCATCGATTCATTCACCATTTCTTATGCTCCCAGTGCCAGCATTTATGTGCAATGCTCTAAAAAGCCGGTGCCTAAAAACGGTCTCTCTCTGGTTCTGGGTGTTCCCACTGAACAGCTGCCGAGTGTCGAAGAGGAATTGCAATCCGTTGCGGCCGTTCTGCCCAACGCTAAGCTGCTTAGCGGACCAGACGCAACCGGAGTCACCTTCAGGGAAGACGGGCCCAACAGTGCATTGATTCATATCGCAGCCCATGGTTTTTTCCGGCAGGACCAGCCCATGTTCTCCGGCATCCGGCTGGGAGACACCTTTCTTACGTTGTATGACCTTTATAGCCTTAAGTTGTCCGCCAGTCATGTGACGCTCAGCGGATGTTCTACTGGCTTGAGCGCCATCGCATCCGGAGACGAAATCATGGGGCTCACCCGGGGCTTTCTGTTTGCCGGCGCACGGACCCTGCTGCTTTCCCTTTGGGATGTAAATGACAACAGCACGGCAGAGTTCATGAAGAGTTTCTATACAAACCTCAGAAGTCATCCAGACCTTGCCCTGGCATTGCAGGATTCTATGCAACTCATGAAAGAGCGTTATGCCCATCCATATTATTGGGCGCCATTTGTGCTGATAGGTGGAGTACCTGGCTAGCGCTCTGCTCTATGAGAAGAATCTAATTTTAAAAACGAAATTCCCGTTTCCGCTTAGAAGTTTAATCATTAAAAATCTTCGCACTGCCCCAGCTGGCTTATAGTGGGTGTAAGCGGAAACGGTATCTAACCCGGATACTAGGACTAGTTGATCCGTACAGAGAAAAAATGCTCGAACGGAAACATACCGGAGACATTATTATTAACCAGCGCAAAATTCTGTTCATCCTGGATAGACCATCTGAAGGCAAAGCTCTATGCAATTTTTTACATTCGATGGGCTGTGTATGCATAGCAACCACCAGCAGAGAAGCTTTTATCAGGATGGAGCAAGAAACTTTTGACGTCATCCTGTTTGACCTGGCTGGTTCTCAATCGTCGCTGGAAAAGATGATCCAGGCCACCCGCGAGGTTCGCGCCACACTGGTGGAGCGGATCCTGCTGTTGACTGGCGACAACCCGGCAGAGGTGCAGGAGCATTTAAATCCTGGCTATTTTAATTTGCCGAATATATCGCAGGAGCAACCACTATTGCAGCTTTGGGAAAAACTGGAGGAGATGTTTGCCGCCCAGCAGCCGCCAAAGTTCGTTCCGCCGGGCATGCACAGTGCGCGGTTACTATTTGACAGCCTTAGTTCTCCTGTAGTCGCAGGAGTACGCGGCTCCTTAAGGTCTGCCAGGCAACTCGCCTACCAGCATAAGAGCACCACCGTGAATCTTCTCATCCACCCTAAGGAAGAGATTTCTCGATTGTCGCTGGCGGGCCAGGTACTAGATCTCAGCATGCGCGCGGTCCACGAGCTTCCGGTGATCCTTAGCACTCAACACAGGACTCTGGCTCAGACCACAACGAGCCAATTTGGAGAGTTCGGGCTGGAATTCGACTTTGTGGAACATGCAGGTTTGCAAATTCGATTATCTGAAGGATCCTGGATCTATATGCCTTTTGAAAATATGGACCGGTAAAAAAACTCAATCTCGGAGTTGGACGCAGGCACTTAAGCTTCAACAAAAAGGTGGAAATGGTCGCGTTCAATCCCCACCAGCCATGCGAAATGGGAGAAGCTGAAATGAAATACCAGAAGTTATTTGTCTTTTTATTGTTTCTTGCAATTTCAAGCACTTCAGCAAAAGCTCAAACAAAAATCATAGTACGCGATACGTTGGGACAACAAGCTCTGGGCCTTACCTGTGCGCTTCTGCACTGCACCGTCAATGAAGGGTTAGATGGCACGATTGGCCAACTCTTCACCATCACTCCGCAAAATGAGATTTCCGTGCAAGCCCTGCTCACAGACTTATTGGGTGCGCTGGGAGTTGTGAATGCCGAGCCCGATCAGTCGCTTAAGGTAATGCAATCCGTGGCGCCAGCCAGCCTTTACGATACGACTCCGGTAACTTATTACGGAATATCGGTTTGGGATGGATATGTTTCCCAGCCGGCTGCACAAATGATTAATCTTGCGTCAGCTCAATCTACTTATGGAATCTCCGGCGCCGGCATCGTCGCGGTAATTGATACAGGCGTGGATCCTACTCAACCCGTGCTGCAGGGTGTGCTTCTATCGGGGCGTGACTTCACGCGCAACCAGAATGGCGGCTCCGAATTAACTGACGTGAATCAATCCACCATGGCCGTGGTGAATGGCGCATCACCTGTGCTGGTGAACCAGTCAACCATGGCCGTAGTGAATAGCACAGGAAGTTCCACGTTTTCTCAATCGCAGTTTGCCGCCTTCGGGCACGGAACCATGACTTCAGGAATCATTCACCTTGTAGCGCCCACCGCGCAAATTATGCCGCTCAAGGCCTTCCATGCGGACGGTACCGGAAATCTCTCTGATGTGCTGAAAGCAATTTATTACGCGCGCCAGCATAACGCCAACGTTATTAACATGAGTTTTGATTTCTTGGCATCTTCGCAGGAAATCACCCGCGCCATAAATGATGCCACCAGCCACGGCTTGATTTGTGTTGCCTCCGCGGGTAATGACGGGCAGGCAATCGTGGTTTATCCAGGCGGATTGAGCAATGTGATTGACGTGGCCTCCACCACCAACGGTGATACGCTTTCAAGTTTTTCAAACTACGGTCAGCCTCCAGTCTGGCTGGGCGCTCCCGGTGAAGGCATCGTGTCCACGTATCCTTATGGCACGTACGCGGCAGGCTGGGGCACTTCATTTAGCGCGCCCTTTGTATCCGGTACGGTCGCGCTTCTGCGCAGTGTAAACACCAGCTTGAACCAGACCTCTGCTGCGCAAGCCGTTTCCAACGCCGTATCTATTTCTCCGGCACTGGGCCACGGACGTTTAGATATCAGTCATGCCGTTGCGGCATGGTGCTCAGCCAGCCATAGCTGTTAATCGGAGTATCTAAAGATGTTTCGAAAAAGGAGACAATCCGGCGCGCTAAGCCAGGCGCCGGACCTCCGGGCCAAAAACTATGGAATGCACTCCAGGATCAGGAGATTCATGCAGCAGCAATCGTTGTGGAAAGTTCTTGTCTTCGCGCTTTTATTGCCGACCAGCATCAGGACGCTGGCACTGCCGCGGGCTGCCAGGCCAACGGACGAAACGCTCACACTGCCGGGAGAAATCGGCGTGCGTGGTGGCCGGCTGACTGTGGACCTGCGCCCAGAACCAAGAACGCTGAATCCCATCACCGCTCTGGATGCTTCTTCGAAGGAAGTAATCCCGCTCTTATTCGCTGACCTGATCCACATCAACGTCTTCACGCAGAAAACAGAGCCGGCATTGGCCAAATCCTGGAAAGTTTCCGCTGACGGCCGGACCTACACGCTGGAACTTCGCCGCGGCATTTTCTTTTCTGACGGCCATCCTTTTGATGCTGACGATGTCATGTTTTCCTTCAAAGTCTATCTGGACGAAAAACTGCAATCGCCGCAACGCGACCTTCTGGAAGTAAACGGCAAGCCAATTCAGGTCCGCAAGCTGGGACCGTTTACCATCGCCGTTGATCTGCCAGAACCATATGCCGCTGCCGAGCGCCTCTTTGATAATGTCAGCATTCTTCCCCGTCATCTGCTGGAACAGGCTTACGTAAAAGGTGAACTGGGCAAGGCGTGGAACCTTACGGCTGATCCCAGTGGGGTTGCCGGTCTGGGACCGTTTCGCCTGAAGCAGTACATTGCCGGGCAAAAGCTGGTGCTCGAACGCAATCCGTATTACTGGAAGACTGACGCGGCAAAAAACCGGCTTCCCTATCTCGACGAGTTGGTGATTGTGCCTGCTGCATCAGAAGACGCTGAAGTGATCCGCTTTCAGGCTGGCGATCTTGATGTGATCGACAACATCAATGCAGAAAATTTTTCCGTCCTGGAGAAAGAGCAGGCGGCAAAACAATTTCGCATTCAGGATCTTGGAGCGGGGATGGTCTACGAATTCCTCTTCTTCAACCTCAACGATCTCAGCTCTAAACAGCTTCCTGAAATCAGCCGGAAGCAGCAGTGGTTCCGCAATGATGCATTTCGCCAGGCAGTCTCGGCCGCCATTGATCGCAACGCGCTGGTTCGTCTCGTCTATCGCGGGCACGCCGCGGCTCTTGCCAGCGAGGTTACACCGGCCAACAAGCTCTGGCTTGATTCCGCTCTTCCGCGTCCTGTGCAATCCCTGGAAAAAGCGCAGGCGCTGTTGCGCTCTGCCGGCTTTTCCCGCGATGCTGATGGGAAGCTTGTGGACTCTCACGGCGCGCCCGTGGAATTCTCCATCGCCGTAAACCCGGGCAACCAGCAGCGCACCAGGATGGCAACCATGGTTCAGGAAGATTTAAATCGGCTGGGAATGCAGGTGCATATCGTCCCGCTTGAGTCTGGCTCGCTCATGACACGGCTCGGAGACTCACTAGACTACGAAGCCTGCATGCTCGGCCTGCTCAGCGGCGATGCAGATCCTAATCCTGAGATCAACACCTGGATTTCCACCGGCTCCAGTCACTATTGGGCGCCCGTGGAAACAAAGCCGTTAGCGCCATGGCAGGCTGAGATTGACCGGCTCATGCAGCAGCAAACATCAGTTCTTGATTACAAAAAACGAAAACAAATTTACGATCGGGTGCAGGAGATTCTTGCGGAACATCTGCCGGTAATTTTTCTGATAAGCCCCGATGTCCTTGTGGGCGCCAAGAATTCTCTTAAGGGAATCCGGCCGGCTGCACTGAGGCATCACCTGCTCTGGAACGTGGAACAAATCTACTGGGCGCCCGCATCACAAAAATAATTGCCCATGCATAGTATGCGCACCTTATTTCCGATCAATGCCGATCAATAAGACACCGTGATTGAGATTGTACTTGTCCTAAGAATGTAGGCGAGCAAGAGTGAACAGTGAATAGATTAGGTATTGGCATATTTACATATATCGTTACCTCCTGGTTTGCGGGTTCAGAAAACATATTCCAGCAATCATCCGCTCCATATCGGGTTCCTTCAAGCTTCGCATTCAATGCCACTCTCTGATACCCTACATACGCCTATGCGCCTTCACAAAAGTTTGATCTTTCTAATCGTCGCTACCGTTTCTGTCTTCGCCCAAAACTCCAAACCAGTTGCTGACCGTCTAGCGGCCCAGAACGCTCTCTTTGACGAGCAGTATGAGTCCGATCTCCACAACTCGCCCGAACGCGCCACTGCCTTTGGCGACTACCGCTATAATGACAAACTTTCTGACCACTCGCTTGCCGCCATCGCTACGCGCCACAAGACTGACGTCGATTTCATGAAGCGGCTTAAAGCCATTCCGACCGCCGGCTTCTCTGACCAGGACCAGCTCTCCCATGACCTGATGCTCCGCGTCCTGGGGCAGCGCATTGCCGACTTTGACCTCAAAGAGTACGAGATGCCAGTGAACCAGATGAACGGCATCCACACGGGTCTTGCCGATCTGCCGCTCTCGGTCCCCTTTGATTCCGTTAAGCACTATGAGGATTACATTGCGCGTCTTCATCAGATTCCGCGTGTCCTGACCCAGACCACAGAATCCATGCGCGCCGGCATGAAAGACAAGCTCATGCCTGTAAAATTTCTCCTGGAAAAGATTCCGGTCCAGTGCCAGGGCATTATTGATGCCGACCCGTTTCTTCTGCCCACGAAGAAATACCCAGCCAGCATCTCTGCCGATGACCAGAAGCGTCTGACGCAGCAGATTACTGACGCCATTAATAATGATGTGATCCCGGCTTACAAAGCCTTCGCTGCTTTTGTGAGCAAGGAATACGCGCCCCAGGGCCGAACCGCTCTGGCTGTTACCTCTTTGCCCGACGGCGAAAAGCGCTACCAGAATGACATCTATGGCCGCACCACCACGCACATGACTGCCGACGAGATACACCAACTCGGCCTCAAAGAAATTGATCGCATACAAGGCGAGATGACAGTGATTGCCAAGAAAGAAGGCTTCGCCGATCTCACTGCTTTCCGCGCTTCGCTTAAGACCAATACCAAATACGTTCCAAAATCCGCCGAGCAGATTCTCGACGATTTCCGCCATTACATCGCTGAAATGGAACCGAAGCTGCCCGGGCTATTCACTCTGCTTCCTAAATCACCTGTCACCGTTGAGGCTATTCCGGCGTTTCAATCAGCAACTGCCACGCATTACGTAACCGGCACGCCCGATGGAAAACGCCCCGGCCGCGTGGTGGTGGCAACTTCCAACTTTGCGGAGCGTTCGCTAATTGACGACGAAGCCATTGCCTACCATGAAGGTGTTCCCGGACATCACATGCAGCTCTCCGTCCAGCAACAACTCACCGGCTTGCCAAAGTTCCGACTGCATGGTCTTGGCTTCAACGCTTACACAGAAGGCTGGGCGCTCTACGCAGAGCAGCTGGGCAAAGAAGTCGGCTTTTATCAGGACCCGGTTTCTGACTATGGCCGCCTTTCATCTGAGCTCTTCCGCGCCGTGCGGCTAGTGGTTGATACCGGCATCCACTCCAAAGGCTGGACGCGCGACCAGGTCGTAGATTTCTTCCGCAAATCTGGCGCAGTGGATGAACCGACTATCCAGTCTGAGACCGACCGTTACATTGCGTGGCCGGCCCAGGCGCTCAGTTACAAGCTTGGCCAGCTCAAATTTCGTGAGCTGCGCGACCGCGCGCAGAAAGCGCTGGGCCCCAAGTTTGATATCCGCACCTTCCACGATGAAATGCTGAACGGAGGAACGCTACCATTAGACATGCTCGATGCCCGCACGGATAAATGGATCGCGGAGCAAAAAGCCAAGTAACGCAAAGCAAGAGCTTACGTGTGTGCCTTCGAGAGAGCGGCAGGCAGTGGACCAAAAGAGATCGACTTCACCTCTCGAAGGCCGCGCACGGAGTTACAAAGAAACACAGCATCGGCAGTTTTTAAATCTTCCACGGTTAAAACTCTCTCTTCTGCGGTGGCATTCGTTTCCAGCAAATGGCGCCGATAAACTCCCGCCAGAACGCCGCAGGCAAGCGGCGGGGTAAGTAGCTTGCCGGATTTCTTAATAAATATGTTGCTGATCGCCCCTTCGGTAATCTCTCCTTTTTCATTTTGAAAGATCACTTCATCGAATCCAGCGGCGCGTGCTTCCGCGAATCCGTGATCATAGATTTCTCGCCGCGTGGTTTTGTGGCGCGTGAATACGTCAGTGGAAGAAGTACGCTCCTGCGAAAGACAAATAGATCCGGCATATGGCTCCGCATGAAGCTCGACGCTTTCTACCGTGAGATTGCCATCCAAACTCAACAGCAGGCGAACCCGATACGACTTGCTGTCTGCAAACGAATTCGAAAGCTCTTGCAACCGAGCTAGAACCGCCTGGCGATCAAAAACGAAATTGAAATAAGAAGCCGATAATTCCAGACGATCTAGATGCAGGGAAAGAAGAAAAAAAACTTTCTCCCACAACATGGTTTCTATCAGTTGGAAGTCATAGTAGGTTCGCGTGAGAAAAGCCGCCTTGAGCATGCATTCGTGATATTCGTCTAACGGATCGGAATCAGCAACAATTCCCCCGCCCACACCCATCTGGGCTTTGCCGTCTTTCATCACCAGAGTTCTTATTGCCACGTTAAAAGCTGCCGCGCCGAGGGGCGAGACATATCCAATTGCCCCGGTGTAAACCCCGCGCGGTGCTCGCTCCAGTTCGCGTATGATCCCCATGGTATGAATTTTTGGAGCGCCTGTTACAGACCCGCTGGGAAACAGGCTCTGGAAAATATCGCGAGAGCCAATTCCCTCGCGCAGCGTTCCTGAGACAGTCGAGGTCATCTGCAGCAACGTTTCATATCTCTCCACGGAAAAGAGACCGTTCACTTGAATGCTGCCCGTATTGCAGATGCGCCCCAGATCGTTGCGCAGTAAATCTACAATCATCACATGCTCGCTGCGGTTTTTTTCATCACGCTGAAGCCTCTGGGCTGCTTGCGCATCTTCCACCGCATCCAGCCCGCGAGACATGGTGCCTTTCATCGGACGGGTCACGATCTTGCGCCCATCCACGAGGAAGAAAAGTTCTGGAGAAAAAGACAGAATGTGATGGTCCGCTGCATTGATAAAAGCGCTGTAGGCCACCGGCTGCTGTTTGGTCAAAGCCGTGAAAGTGGCTGCCAGGGAAGCTGGCGGCGCAAAGGAAATTTTGTCAGTGAAGTTGACTTGATACGTATCACCAGCGGCAATCCGCTCCTTGATCTCCAGAATCTTCGCGCAGTATTGATCTTTCGCGATCTCAAGAGTTACCGGCCCTGCAATCGCACCGCATGCCTCTTCTGGTTTTTGCGATGTTGCGGGCAAAGGAGCAGGGCCGTTGAAACATCCCCGCGCGTGGTCGAAGACAAGCGGGCTTGAGTAAATCCCTAACCACGCAAGCGGAAGCTCATCGAGCTTTAGCGTTTCGCGGTCAAAGGATGGCTCAAAAGCATAGCCGCACTCGTAAGACACATAACCAGCAATGTGCAAACCTTCAGCCATTGCAGTTTCAATCTGAGAAAAGAGTTGCGAAACCTCATCGAGACGATTTGCGGTGATGATGCGAACAGGGTTCAGGAAAAGATAACTGTATCGATTGTCTGGATCAAAGCGCGAGGTCTCTAGCAATACACTCCCCGGTCGTTCAGCAACAACCGCGTGAATATATTCCGGAAGCCGAATCCATTGCGTTCGATTGTCCGCTGTGTCTGGGCTGCGCATAAGTGCTTTGCGCTTCATTGTATCGCTTCATCAGACCCGCTCACGACGGCCGCGCGAATTCAGCAGATGATCGCAAGTCGCAAATAAAAACGGCAAGAGAGCAGAACTCCCTTGCCATTTCAATGCAAACACAAACTCACTCCAAAGATCGCTTAAATAACGATCAATGTGTGACTGTGTTCCAGTTGTTTACCAGGTTGTTCGCGTTGATGGTGCCGATTCCGGTGGCGAAATCCCATCCGGTAGTGGTGCCATACGCTGGCTGGTAAGCGGTGGTTGAGGTTGAAAGCACACCGTTCACGCCTGAAGGGCGGAAGCAGTTGTGAGTGCCGGTGCAGTTCACATCCATATCGCCCTGCGTAACGTCATAGAACGTGCAGGTGGTGGCAACCGCATTTCCCTTGGTTGAATTGCATGCTGTGCTTCCAGTGGCGCCGTATTCAGCAGCCGCCAGCTTGTAATATGTGGGATTCGGATTGCCCCATTTTGAAGCTGTCTTCTGGTTTACCAGCGACTGGATGGCAGCCATGATCGGCGAAGCAAACGATGTTCCGCCCGCGCCGGCCCAGCCGCTCGGTGATCCTGTGCAAGGAGCACCGCCGCCCGCCGCATTGGTGTAGCAGAACACATAGTAGTGTCCCCACAGACCATTGGCAGCAAACAGTGAAACGTCTGGAATATCGCGAACGCTATCAGCGGGAATGCCGACAACGCCGGTTTGCCAGGTTGGCTTCGCGTAACCTTTGCAGGTTCCGCTTACAACGCCAGTGGTCGATGCCGTTCCGGTTGCGCAGCCGCTAGGACCGCCGCTGCCGGACGCAGTGCTAAGGAATTGTTCACCGGTAGTTGTGTTGCAAAAACCGGTGGTGCCAAATGTTGTGCTTGAGCCCGTTTCGATTGTTGCCAGCAGAACGCTTGCGCAGGAATCGTTCCAGGGAATTTCATTGATGTACGATTTGGCGGAGCCAAACGTTGCAGTGTTGGTGGCATTCCAGTAGGTAGCGGTGGTTCCGGCAAATGTGTCGCCGAAGTCCGTTCCGCCCACGGCCACGTTGTTGGGCGTGGAAGCGAAGCCGCTTACGTTGATGCCATGCGTCGCTTTGGCCAGGTCAGCATCGCAGCTCGCCGCGCCTTCATCACCTGAGGAAACGAAAACTGAAACGCCTTCCGTCACGGCCTGGGCATATGCGGAGTTGTAAGTCGCGTTGGCCGTTGCGCCGTTTTCAGATTCGCACAAGCCAAAACTGATGCTCATGATTGCCGGAGGCGTGGTCGCACCGTTGATCAGGTTCTGCAGTGCAATCAATCCACCGAATGTTGTCCGGGAATCGCGGCATGATGCCAACTCAACCGTAGCGCTGGGAGCAGCAGCGCTGGCCCACTCAACATCGAGTGTTGCTTCGCCGTCATTGCCGGTAACCGCGCCCGGGTTGGTGCAGTTGTTTGCGCCGGTGCGTGGAGCAGGATGCACCTGCGTTAAAGTTCCGGCAAAACTGCCCAGCCCGAACGAGCTGCGGAATGTTGTGTAATCGGCTGTGCTGAAAACGTTGCTGTCTTCAATCAGCACAATGGTTTGACCTTGCCCTGAAATGCCAGCGGCGAACAGCGGGTTCAGGTTATAGATGGTTTCAAGGTCAGCCGGCACAACAGCGTGGAAAGTGCTGGTGCCGGAAGTGAATGTGAATTGCGGCGAAACTGCGCCGGGGATATTCACATGATGTCCGGTTGCCGGATCAATGTGGGCTGGAGTAATTCCCTTGTTCATGGGAACCGGGCGGAAATCGTGGAGCGAAACCACGCCGCCTACCACGCCAGCCAACGCTGCCGGGATCTGCGGATCACTCATGTTGGCAATGTGCTTTTCACCACGCACATCAAGGTTGTGGATCTCCGTGCGGAACGCCTCACGAACCTGGCCCGCGGTCCCCGAGAAATCAATTCCCGATGGATACACCACGTTGACGATGAAGCCGTGGCCCTGGAGCCAATCCGTTACCACTTTCACATCTTCAGGCGCGGGGCTGAACCGTGCGGCAAACTGTTGTGGCGTGAGCCACTCATGAAAACTAGGCGAGTTGGAAGATTGCAGATTAGTAATGAGAGCCTGCAAGTCCTGTTCCTGCTGAGGAGAGCGCTGGATTTGCAGCAGCATGTGGTCCATCTGGAGGCTGTCAGTTACCGGGCCGCGATCATTTTTGGAATTTGCTTCAGAGCGTTTATTGCCCGCAAGCACTACTGTGCGGGATTCATCAACTTTTTGGGTGATCCGGCGGCCTGATCCTGAATTCTGTGCTGGCAGTAATAATGCGGAGCCAATCACCAGGGCGGCAGTAAGAATGACTTTGGTAAAGCCAACTTTCTGGGGCATGGAATTTTCCTCTATTTTCTTGGATTGATTTCAAATGTCCGGAAGAAGTTAGAGATGGTCTTTATGAAAGCGACAATCTGTTTATGGGGGTGGCGGCAACGGGCAAACCTTAACAATCAGGCTAACCTTGGATCAACACAAAACACCTGCTGCCGGATCTATGCAAAAAATAACAAGCGGTTTCTGCTGTTAGAAAGCGCATCGTGCCCAACTAAGACTTGTCGTATCGTGCATCACGGGAACGCCTACTACTACAGGTAGTCGTTATAGTTTCCAGTTTCAGAAAATGGTAAGTAAGAAGCCCTACTGGTTCCCACTTTGGGACTAACGATATAAGGGGGTTTCCAATTCGGTCCGCTTACTTTTTAATCGGATATTTTTCATCCACCGCGAGATTGAGTTCCAGAACATTCACTCTTGGCTCGCCCAGAATCCCGAACAGCCTTTGCTCTGTATGCTCGGCCACTAACGCAGCCAATGTCTTCACATCCATATTTCTTACCGTAGCGACGCGCGCAATCTGAAACTGCGCAGCCGCCGGCGTGATGTGTGGATCAAGCCCTGAGCCGGATGTGGTCACCAGATCAATCGGTATGGGACCACTATGGTTCTCAGCTTGTAAGGCGGCCACATCTGTTTTCACCCGATCCACAAGCTTCTGGTTGATTGGGCCCAGGTTTGAGCCGGAAGAATTACTCGCGTCATAACCATTGGTTCCTGCTGCTGAAGGTCGAGGATGGAAATATTGTGCTCCGGTAAATGGCTGCGCAATTAAGCGCGACCCTATGATTGTTTGTGGAGTCGCGCCTTCGCCCCTCTTCTGTATCAACTGACCGTTGGCTTTGTCTTTAAAGAACAATTGTGCCAGGCCGGTAATCACCAGCGGATAAACCACTCCCAGCAACAGCGTAGTGGCAATCGTATAAAGAACAGCAGTAATAAGATTCTTTTTCATAATCAATTTGCCTTTAGGCCAGTCCCATCGCGCGGATAAGCATGTCAATCAATTTGATTCCGATAAACGGTACAACCACGCCGCCAGCGCCATAGATAAGCAAATTGCGACGCAACATGGCTTCCGCCCCTTTGGCCTTATACTGCACGCCGCGCAGCGCCAGAGGAATGAGCGCGATGATAATCAGCGCGTTGAAAATCACCGCTGAAAGAATCGCCGACTGCGGCGTCGCCAGGTGCATGATGTTCAGCGCATTCAGCACAGGAAATGTTCCGGCAAACATTGCGGGGATGATGGCGAAATATTTTGCAACGTCATTGGCGATTGAAAAGGTAGTGAGTGAGCCGCGCGTCATGAGCAGTTGCTTGCCAATCTCCACAATCTCAATCAGCTTGGTTGGGTTTGAATCAAGGTCCACCATGTTGCCGGCTTCTTTGGCTGCCTGCGTCCCGGTATTCATGGCCACGCCAACATCCGCCTGGGCCAGCGCTGGCGCGTCATTGGTGCCGTCGCCGGTCATCGCCACAAGTTTGCCTTCGCTCTGTTCGCGACGGATCAAATCCATTTTGTCTTTCGGCGTGGCCTGCGCCAGAAAATCGTCAACGCCGGCTTCACGCGCAATGGCAGCAGCTGTGAGCGGATTGTCTCCGGTAATCATGATGGTGCGTATGCCCATGGCGCGCAACTGGGCAAAGCGCACGCACATGCCGCCCTTCACAATATCTTTCAGGTGAATCACGCCCAGCGCTCGATTGTTTTCCGCCACCACCAGCGGCGTGCCTCCGGAGCGCGCGACCATTTCTACCGTAGTACGAACTTCTTTTGGCAGAAACCCGCCGTTGGCAATTAGATATTTTTCAATCGAATCAGCCGCGCCTTTGCGTACCACTCGGCCATCAAGGTCCACGCCGGACATGCGCGTCTGCGCGCTGAACGGAACAAACTGCGCCTGCAATGTTGACAGTTCGCGGCCACGCAAATTAAACCGCTCTTTGGCCAACACTACTATCGACCGGCCCTCCGGCGTTTCGTCTGGCAGTGATGAAAGCTGAGCGGCGTCAGCCAGTTGATCATTGCTTACTCCGGGTGCGGCCACAAAATCAGAAGCCTGCCGGTTTCCCAGCGTGATGGTTCCAGTCTTGTCGAGCAGAAGAGTGTTGACATCTCCAGCAGCTTCCACCGCGCGGCCGGACATAGCCAAAACATTGTGCTGCACCAGGCGATCCATGCCGGCGATTCCAATAGCAGACAGCAGAGCGCCAATGGTTGTGGGAATTAGGCAGACAATCAGCGAGACCAGAACAAAGATGGATTGTGGCGCGCCGGAGTACTGTGCGAACGGTTGGAGCGAGACCACTGCCAGCAGGAAAATTACGGTGAGACCGGCCAGGAGAATATTCAGTGCGATTTCATTCGGCGTCTTCTGCCGCTCTGCGCCTTCCACCAGGGCAATCATGCGGTCAAGAAAAGTTTCACCTGGATTCGAGGTGATCTTAACTTTGATCAGGTCAGACAACACGCGCGTACCGCCTGTAACTGCCGAACGATCGCCGCCCGATTCGCGAATTACCGGCGCGGATTCGCCAGTAATAGCGGATTCATCTACAGAGGCAACGCCTTCAATGACCTCACCGTCGCCGGGAATCGTTTCACCGGCAGAAACCATCACCACGTCACCGGCCCGCAGCTTCGATCCGGCAATCTCTTCAAGCGTGCCATCCGCGTTCATGCGGCGCGCCGTGGTTTCAGACTTGGCCCTGCGCAAGGCTTCTGCCTGCGCCTTGCCGCGGCATTCCGCCATGGCTTCAGCAAAGTTTGCGAAGAGCACCGTGAACCAAAGCCAGAGCGTGATCTGCAGATCAAAACCAAACCCTGGCTTTTCGGCAATGGCGTCGCGCACCAATAGAAAAGTAGTGACAACGCTTCCAACTTCTACCACGAACATTACCGGATTGCGCATCATGGTCCCGGGATTCAGCTTGATCAGCGAATCGAGCAGCGCACCGCGCACAATCTTTGTGTCCCAGAGTTTCCGCTTGCGTGATGATTTTGTCTCAGACATTCACTCAATCCTCAAAAAGTTTTTCCTGCGTGCATTTGCAAGTGTTCCAGAATTGGGCCGAGACTCAACGCGGGGAAAAACGTAAGCGCGCCCACAACAATAATCACGCTCACCAGCAGCACGGCAAAAAGCGGCGTGGTCACAGGAAAAGTTCCCGGCGAAGGCGGAACTGTTTTCTTCTGCGCAAGATTACCGGCCACCGCCAGCATGGGCACAATCATCAGAAAGCGGCCAACCAGCATCGCAAAACCCATAGCCACGTTGTAATACCGGTTGGCTCCCAGTCCGGCGAATGCGGAGCCATTGTTGCCGGTGGCAGAAGTGAATGCATAAAGAACTTCAGTAAGTCCATGAGGACCGCTGTTGGTCAGCGTGGAAAGCCCGAAGGAACTCGAAAGTGAGGAAATCGCGCTGAAAACCAGAATGGAGAGCGGAAAAATAAGTGCATACAGCATGGCCATCTTTACGTCATATGCCTCAATTTTTTTACCCAGATATTCTGGCGTACGTCCTACCATCAGGCCGGCAATAAAAACGGCGATCACCACAAAGATCAAAATTCCATACATGCCTGCGCCTACGCCGCCAAACACAACCTCGCCCAGCATGATATTGATTAATGGCACCATGCCGCCCAGCGGCGTGAATGAATCATGCACGCTATTCACAGCGCCGCAACTCGCGTCAGTTGTGACTGTGGCGAACAGTGCAGAGTTGGCGATGCCGAAGCGAACTTCTTTTCCTTCCATGTTGCCACCGGGCTGCGCAACTGAAGCGCGTTGGTCTGTTCCTGCCAGCAGCGGGTTGCCCTTCGACTCCGCCCAGTAAGCAGCCGTGACTCCAACAAAAAAGAGAAATGCCATTGCCGCAAAGACTGCCCACCCATGACGCTGCGAACCTGTCATGCGCCCTAGCGTGTATGTGAAACCTGCGGGAATAATGAAAATGGAAAACATCTCCAGGAAGTTTGTAAACGGCGTGGGATTCTCAAATGGATGCGCACTGTTGGCATTGAAAAATCCGCCGCCATTAGTGCCCAGCATCTTGATGGCTTCCTGCGAAGCTGCCGGGCCTTGCGCAATCGTCTGCTCACTCAGCTTTTCCGTTACCGGTTTGCCGTCGGGCGCGACAGCCAGCTTGCCATCAGCGGCAAGTTTTTGTACTTGCTGCGCTTCAACCAGTTTCACGTTGTCATAGGGCTTCATATTTTGCACTACGCCTTGTGAAACCAGCAACATCGCATACACTACGCAGCCGGGGAGCAAAACCCACAGCGCAGCCCGCGTGGTATCCACCCAGAAGTTTCCCAGTGTATTTTTCTCGCGGCGCGCAATGCCGCGGATAAACGCAATAGCCAGCGCCATCCCCACCGCGGCCGAAGCAAAATTGTGATACGCCAGCCCAGCCATCTGCGTGAGATAGCTCATCACCTGCTCGCCGCTATAAAACTGCCAGTTGGTGTTGGTGGTGAAAGAAGCGGCCGTGTTAAACGCCAAATCCGGTGGAATAGCCGCAAACTTTTGCGGATTCAGCGGCAGCCACTGCTGGGTGCGCTGCAACAGGTAGAGCATCAGCATGGAGACAATGCTGAACAGCAGCATGGCGATGGAATATTCCGTCCAGCGCATCTCGCGGCCTTCATCCACACAGCAGATTTTGTAAATCAACTTCTCCACAGGACGCAAAATGGGATCAAGCCATGTGCGCTCCCGTGCAAAAACTTTTGCCATAAAGATTCCCGCCGGCTTGGTAATCGCCAGCACGGCGGAAAAGAACAGCAGAATCTGAAACCAGCCATTCAGAGTCATCAGAATTTCTCCGGCCGCAGCAGCGCATACACCAGATAAACCATAAGCAGGCAGCAGATGCCAATCATCAAAATGTTTTCCACACTCATGCCACCCTCACTTCAACTTCTCGCACGCGGTTGTGTACGCAATTGCAACCGCAAAAAACAGCAGCGTGAAAAGAGTCATCAAAATATCCATGTTAGGTCCTCGACAAATCCAATTCAGGACGGCTGTTAGGCGTCGGCGCCAGTTTCCTCACGCCCATCCCGCGATGCAGCACCTATGTATCCTTTCCTCGGGGCCTAAAACTTCACCATCACGGCAAATCTCAGCGCCGCCTCATTGTTCCTCAGGTCAGGGCAGAAACCTGATCCCGCCACACAGGTAAAACCCGGCGTCGCTGAGAGGGCTGGACCTGGTACGAACAACGTGCCTGGTACGATTAAGCCGCCATTCGGATTGGGCACTACGCTTGGGAGAGTGTTATCGCCTGGGGTTATTCCACCGCGGCCCGAAAAGTACGGGACATTCGCATGGCGATAGCCGTACTCACTGCGGAACGTGATGTACTGCCGCGGCATCCAGTCAAAGGTAAGCGAGGTGTCCCAGGCCTTGAATGGATCACCGGGATTCTGGGTGAAATACGGCGAGCCGGTAATGGCATCCGCCCCATTGATGGGTGGCAACAAGGCGAGGTAGCGTCCGGGATTATCCATTGCGCCGCCGCCCACTGTTACGGCATACAAGTCTTTCTTGAACCAGAAACGGTTGTACGCCATCCAGCCGGCAAAGGTCTGCTTGCGGCTGGTTGGGGTATCGTGAAAGCAATTCGTGTTCAGGATGACGGTCTGTCCCTGCGCGCCAACGGCTGTGCCCTTGCCGCCGTATTCGCATCCCAGGTCTCCGGTAAGCGAGAAGGCCATCTTGTCGAGGAATTTCTCAGGGTGATCGTAGTATTTAATTTCAACACTGTTGTCAGTGTGGATGCGGGAGCGGCCAAACTGGCCGTTGCCGTTGCCCAGCGTATCTTCACCCATGCCGTAATTGTTGGAGACCACGGAGAGCCAGCCCGTTGGACGCCATAAAATCTGTCCGCCCAGACCTGGTTTGCTGCCCAGTCTGCCGTAGGACTGCCACCCATTGATGATCCATGGCTCAATTTTCAACTTGTCAGTGGGAAACCATTGTATCCGGACACCGTTGAAGAACCAGGGAGTGTTGGATGAAACATACGACGGCTGGTAGGCCCAGTTGTCAAAGTTGTAGTAGCTGAAAAGACCGATATAGGAAACGAAAATTCCGGCGTCAAAGTTGAGTCCGTGATTCACGTTGAAGTGGTAACCGGCGTTGGCTTCAGAAAAATACTTGTACGCGCCGCGGAGGTCCCACTGCCCGCGCCCGGCGCTGGCATCATTGCGTGGCGTGGTCACGCCAAAGAGCCCTCCCATTGTCAGGATTCTTGCGCGGACATCCTGCCAGTGGAGATCCCCGCCGAAGCTGATTTGCTCGATCTGGAACTCGTTGGAACGAAAAGTCTCAGTCGACCCCCCGAGGCTGTCATCCTGGGGATGATTGAAGCTGCTGATGTAATTCGCATCGAAGCGAAATTCCGGCGTGAAAAACTTCGAGTCCCATATTGCGTCCTTATTGCGCGGAGCGCCATTGAGCCACGTCCAGTCGGCGAAAGCGAAAGGCGCGGTGGGCTCCGTTTCTCCCTGCTGTGCAGGCTGCGCCCCGCCAAACTGCGTTATCAATGGTTGTGTTGCGGCTGAACTGCTCACACTGGCCGTGACTGGTTGCATGTTTGCTACAGTGGCATTTACCAGAGCGGGTGTGCCCGCTTGTTGTGGCTTAAGTTGTGCCTCCAGTTCCGCAATCCGCGCACGCATTTGCTGCAATTCCTTCAGGACCTCGGCATTGGAGGTTCCGGTTGCGGTAACGCTGGTGTTTGGATTCCCAGTTGAACCGGCAGCAGAATCAGAATCCAATCGTTGACTTTGCATTGTGGTCTGCGCGTTGGCCCGGATGCCAACCATTCCCGCCATAAGCGCGATGCAAACCGCAGCGGTACATTTCGCTTTCATTGAGAGCCGACTTTGTATGTTACCCAGAGGCGCTGGGCTTGCATTCGGAGAGTCACGGCGCCACTCGCGCCGGGCTTGCAATGACATGTGAATAATCCTGTGCACGTTGTGTTTCAGCACCACCCTTCGATCTGGGACAGGCTGAACCAACACCCCGACTGTTCCGTCTTCTTTGAGGGCGTGCTTGAGGGTGCGGGTAAACCCTCGCAGGCACCACATGAGAAAAATCGTTGTTGCAAAAGCAACCATTCCACAAACCATGAAGAACGTCACAAATGAACCTCCTGTGCACCGCACCTCACCCAGTAAACGGCATTAGGCGTAAGGAGAGGCTAAGGAGTTTGTAAATGTTTTATAAGGGCGGTGCGCCGGTCGGCTGAAAACGGTAGCCAACCCATGGATCGGTAACGATATACTGCGGCGTTTCTCCGGGTTCAACTTTTTTGCGCAGCTGGTTAATGAAAACCCGCAGATATTCCGGCTGCTGCACACTCTCTCCGCCCCACACGGCATTCAGGAGCACGCGGTGGGTCAAGACTTTATTAGGATGGCGCGCCATAAACGTGAGCAGATCAAATTCTTTGGGCGTGAGATGGACTTCTTTAGAGCGCACGCGCACCACGCGCGATTCCGGATTGATATAAAAGTCGCCGTCTTCCACCGCATCACTTGGGGCATCATTCGTCGCCGCAACGCGACGCAAATTGGAACGCACGCGCGCCAGCAGTTCATTTACGCTGAAAGGCTTAGTCACGTAATCATCTGCGCCCGCGTCCAGCGCTTCTATCTTGGTCTTCTCCTCGCCACGCACGGAGAGCACAATAATCGGCACCTGCGAGCGCTCGCGCACGGCGCGGCATAATTCAATGCCACTCATTCCCGGCATGGAGAGGTCAGTCACAATGAGATCAGGAATCCAATCCATGGCCAGGTTCAAGGCACTCTCGCCATCAGCGGCGGTCTTGATTTCATAGCCTTGTGAATTCAGCGCAGTCTTCAGCACGCGCGCGATCTGCGTTTCGTCGTCCACCACGAGAATCCGGCTTCTCTCCGCCATGTCAGCTCATTTCCTGCGTCACAATGTGAACGTCCACGCCGGGAGCATTTGCCAGAAAGCGATTCATAGCGGCGAGATACAAATACTTGCGCCAGCCGCCCACAGCAGCACGGCCAAAGATGACCTGGGTAATTTTGTGTTCCCGCACAAAATTCGCAACCGTGGTGGCGACAATTTTTCCCTCGAGCTGGATGGATTGAGCGCCAAGATTTTCCGCAAAGCGGATGTTCGCGGACAACGAACGAGCTCTATCTCCTGTCCGCGCTTTGCCAGTCTCCACGTGGACCACGTAGAACGCAGCATCCAGGCCATACGCCATGCGTGCACCACGTGCAATCAACTGCTGCGACGCTGGATTGGAGCTAATGCAAACAGCCACGCGCTCACTTACTCCCCAATTCTGGTCAATATGTTTGCGCTGGAGATACGATTCCAGGCTGCGATCCACCGTGTGCGTTACGTGGCGCAGAGCCAGTTCGCGCAATGCCAGCAAATTGCCTGCGCGAAAGAAATTCGTCAGCGCTTTTTCTGCCCGCTCCAGCGGATAGATATCACCACGTCGCATGCGCGTTTGCAGAGCTTCCGGCGTCAGGTCTGCCAGCACCACTTCATTTGCGCGCTCCAGAACCCAGTCCGGAACAGTCTCACGGATCTGTATGCCGGTAATGCTTTGCACTGTGGGCGTAACGCTCTCAAGATGCTGGATGTTAATTGTAGAGAGAACGTCAATCTTTGCTTCAAGAATTTCCAGCACGTCTTCATAGCGTTTCTTGTGCTTGCTGCCTTCCACGTTGGTATGCGCGAGCTCATCCAGCAAAACCACTTGAGGCTTGCGGGCCAGGATGGCGTCCACGTCCATCTCATCGAAAAATGTACCCTTATATTCAAGCTGGCGGCGAGGCACCACGGGAAGCTGGCCGACCAGTTCCTGCACACCTTTTCTGCCGTGGGTCTCCACCACGCCAATCACCACATCTTCACCACGCTTGCTACGGCGGATAGCTTCGCTGAGCATGCCATAGGTTTTTCCTACTCCGGGCGCATAGCCAAGAAATACCTTGAAGATTCCAGCCGTCTTTTCCGGGGCTGCCTGCTCCAGCCATTGTTCCGGCGTCTTGGGCACAATGCTCCTTGCACACACAACGTTTCTTTATCGGCTACAATCAGCGCGTGAGACCGTCCTGGCTGGCAATTTTACGATTCATGACCTGCGCCGCGCTTGTGGCCTTGATCGTTCTTGTATACGTGAAACTGCTGCACGTCAATCCTACAACGGTCGCCGTAAGCTTTTTGCTGGCGATTCTGATGGTTGCCGCGGCCTGGGGACTTCGCTATGCCATCCCCATGTCGATTGCGGCCGCGTTTTGTTTTAACTTCTTTTTTCTGCCGCCCGTAGGAACGCTTAGCATTGCTGAGCCGCAGAACTGGGTAGCCCTGCTCGCCTTCTTTGTGACGTCAGTGATTGCCAGCAACTTATCTGAACGAGCACGAAGGCAAACGCGGGAAGCACAACAGCGTCGGCAGGACATGGAACGGCTCTACATATTCAGCCAGCAGTTGCTGGTGGCGGAAAATGTTGTTGGGCTTTTGAAAAATATTCCGCACCTGGTGAATGAAACCTTTGGCGGGAAACAGGCTGCGGTTTATATCTCTGCCAAGGACCAGGCCTATCGCTCCAATCCTGACCGGCAGGAAATTTCCAGTGACCAGCTCAGAGACGCTGCAGCCAGGGGTGAACTCATTTTCGATCCAGAGCATACGTTGGCGATAGCGCCACTGCGCATGGGCATCAGGACAGTCGGCGCATTCGGCATCGCCGGCGAAATGCCTCCACGGGAAACCATGGAAGCTGTGGGCAGCCTGATCGCAACGGCCATTGAACGGGCCAGCGCTGTGGAGCGCCTTGCCCATACGGAAGCCGGACGAGAGAGCGAGCGACTACGCTCTGCGCTGCTTGATTCCGTGACGCATGAATTCCGCACACCGCTTACTTCCATCAAAGCTTCAGTCACAACGTTGCGCTCTGAAGCAAAACTAAATGCTGAACAGGAAGAAGACTTGCTGGCCGTGATTGAAGAAGAGAGCGATCGCCTGAATCGCCTGATTGGTGAAGCCGTGGAAATGGCGCAACTGGATGCCAAAGAAGTTGGACTCGATTTGCGTCCGCAGCAGATGTACGAAGCGATTGACGCTGCACTGGCTGAATCAAAACATGCCTTGGATAACCATCCGATTGAAGTCCGCTTGCCGGAGAGCCTGCCGCCGGTGTTGATGGACGCTGGTTGGATCAAAAAAGTCCTGCAGCACCTGCTGGAAAATGCAGCAAAATATTCGCCCGCAGGATCTCCCATTTTCATCAGCAGTGAGATCAAGAATGGACGCCTGATTACCAGCGTTGCCGACCGTGGCGCTGGCATTGATGACCTGGAACGGTCGATGATCTTTGATAAGTTTTATCGCGGCCAGAGCCAGCGATATCGCGTGCAAGGGACAGGAATGGGACTGGCCATTGTCAAGGCAATCCTTGAAGCCCACGGTGGACGCATTGAAGTGACCAGCCAGTTAGGGCACGGTTCAGTTTTTTCTTTCGGACTTCCCGTGGCATCGCCACAAAATCTGCAGAGCGCCGGATCGTAATATCCGGCGCTTCTGCTAACGCTGCGAATTAATGCTTGTAACTTGAGTTGATGAACTCATCCACATCTTTGTGGAGCTTGTGGTGCTCTTTTTCATCGATATACATCATGTGCCCGCCTTCGTAATAAGCAAAGCTTATGTTCTTGCGAACGGATGGCTCCAGATGCATGTGCGAAACAGTTTGCTCAATGCCGTTGAAGGGGGTGGCCACGTCGTAGTATCCGCAAACCACCAGCACCTTTAAGTGAGTCTGCTGCGTCATGGCCGCGCGCAGCACTTCCGCAACTTCTGTGTTTCCGGTCTGGTCCCACGGACGCACGTTGGCGCTCACGGTATAAAACATATCGCTTTCCCACTTCAACTCACGGCGAACATAGTCATGGAATGTGGCCACGTAAGCGCCTTCATAAGAAGCTTCGCTCGGGTCGTAGTCCGGGCGTTCGCCGGCTGCATCTACTTCCATGCCGGTAAAACGTGAATCCAGGCGGCCAACGGTCAGGCGTTTATCGCGTTGCAGTTCGCGAAACCAGCGAAATGGATTCACGCGAAGGTTTGCTTCGTCAACGTACCTGGGTGAGAGCGCCGTGAAGTGCGCGATGTCTTCCACAATTTTTTTATGCTCTTCCGGAGACATGGCATCGCCCTTTTCCAGCGCCGCGGCATATTCTCCGTGGGCAAATTCACGGGCTTTCTGCGCCACCTGCTCAACCGTCAGGTTCTGCAGATCAGGCTGCAGCATGTGGTGATACCAGGCTGTCGTGGTGAAGGTGGGTAGGAAAAATTCTATGCGATCATCGCCGCCCCAGTTGGAGAAAGCCACGGTAGAGAGCAGTACGATTCCGTTCAGATAAATCTGATGGCGCTCCTGCAACACGCCGGACAGTTCCGCTGAGCGCGTGGTGCCGTAACTTTCGCCGATCAAAAACTTGGGTGAAAGCCAGCGCTCACTGCGATTGATGTACTGATAGATGAAATCGGCAAACCAGTTTGCGTCCTGCACAATGCCATGGAACTGGGTTGGATTCTCGCCCGGCGCCGGACGGCTGTAGCCGGTTGAAATAGCGTCAATGAAGACCAGGTCAGTGGCGTCGAGAAAAGAATCTTCGTTGTCCATCACAGAGTAAGGCGCTGCCATGCCGTGGCCATCGGCGGTGAGCGTCACGCGTTTGGGGCCCATCCCCATGTGAGTGAAAAGTGAAGCTGAACCAGGCCCGCCGTTATAGACAAAAGAAAGCGGACGCCTGGTTGCGTCAACACCATCCTTTGTATATGCCACATAAAACATGGTTGCCTTAGGCGATCCGTCATCGGCATGGATCACGTACGTGGCGGCAGTTGCGGTGTAGTTGATTACCTGCCCGCCGATTTTGGCGCTGTGGTGCGTGACAGAAGTTTTTTCTTCCGGAGCAGGCGCTCGTTTTGCTTCACCCTGTGTTTGTTGCTCGTTATTGCGCGCGCGATCCCGCCCTTGCTGCGGCTGTTGCGCCTCTGGCACCGTCAACTGCGATGCGGGCGATGCTTGACGTTCCGCTCGCGCAGGCGGATTTGCCTGTTGCGGCGGCGGCTGCGATGTGGCTTGGGCAATGGCTACGGTTGTAGCCAGAGCAGTTGTTGCGATGACGAGAGCGTTCTTCATCCACATAATATCTTTAGTTCTCCTTCACTGCTGTTGACACATGAGTTTCTGAAAAAAATGCGCGAGAAATCATACTCCACGCAAACAGGTGCATTTTGCTCCCACTATTTCTCCGGAGCAGCCGGCGGTGCTCCGCCAGATGCCGGCTGCGCCGGACTGCTTCCTGCCGGCGCTGTAGTGGCGGCAGGTGCAGGCGTCGTTCCTGCTGGCTCTGGTTTCGGCGGCATGTCAGCGGCTGGAAAGTGTGGCAGCATGTCATCACGCATAGCCAACTGATAAACAGAGGCCGCG
>DASXZE010000055.1:0-13405 GCA_036502105.1 Candidatus Angelobacter sp.
TACATGCGATGCCGTAAGCGCTGATAATCGCCCGGTCAACATCACATATGTGGCCAACGGCGGCAAGCTTTCGTCGAATAAAAATCAGGCTACGCTCGACACCGCTGATACCGGTCCGGGACCGATTTCTGTCCGCGCCACGGCTTTTGACGATCGCCAGATGAGCGCCTCTACCGTACTCACGGTCAATGTTGAAGCACCGGCAGCCGCCGCGCCTACAGCACAGAAGCTGATGGAGCTTGAATTCAAGCCGACCAGCGTCTATGTGGACAATCGCTCCAAGGCGGTTCTGGATGATGTCGCTCTGAAGATGCAGCAGGATCCCAACCTGAATGCCGTGTTGGCCGGATCATCTGATCCGGGCGAGCCGCACAACATGGCTTTGCTGCGGGCACAGAATTCCATGGCTTACCTGACTAAATCCAAGGGGATTGATGCCAGCCGGATTCAAACCAAAGCAGTGAGCGAGCCTGGGCGCAAAGTTGAAGTTTGGACACTGCCCGCCGGAGCCGCATTGCCGGGAGCCGCGCCAGCACAGCCGCCGCAAGGCACCGCGCCCGACGGTGATTCACAGCCAGTAGCCGTGCCGCCTGCGTCAACACCGCAGCCTACGCCACGGCAGTTCTAGCCAGTTCGTAAAAGTTAACGCACACTTTACCCGCTCCGGGGCACAGCACGAGCTGTGCCCTTTCTTTTGTGTTTTTCTTGTCGCGGCCGAGGTAAAACCCAATCGCTGCAAGAGGCGGGACTTATCTGAGAATTGCCAGCGAATCAAGCCAGGCGCGAATTTCATTCTGGATTACGAGGCATTTGCTTTTCCGCCTGCTGCTCCATGACCTGCCAAGGACACCAAAAAAATCTTGCCAAATCTTTCCTCTTGTTAGATAAATAAGTCCCCTTACATTTTCATGCGCTATCGCTTTCCCTGATGGCAGCTTATTGATTTGATTGTCCTGCAATTGCAGGGCAAGGAGCAGAGATATGGAACAGCAAGCAACGGCATTATCCGAACAGCCGCTTGGGCAGCCACAAGCCCCGCCAACTGCAAAGCCACGCAGGACGAAAGCAGTTTTGGCAGCGGCAAGCGTTTTTGTTTTAACCGCAGTTGGCGTTGTGGGCTTCTGGTTTCACAACCAGGCGACACTCCAGAAACCTCTGTATGAAGTGCTTGAGGCTGACAGTAGAAACAAAAATGTGCATGCTCAAGCCCACTATGACGGATGGTTTGATACAGAGACGGTGGTGTTCAATCTGAGCGATGTTTCTGGAGAATCAAGCTCCCTGGATATCTTTCGCGTGTTTCTGCAATTTGCGCAGTCCCAGAAAGAACACGAATATAAAGAAGTCATCCTGGCTGCTTATGGTGAAAAGAAATTCGTGGTTCCCGGCGATTATTTTCATGAACTTGGGGCCGAGTACAGTACGCAAAATCCCATGTACACCATCCGCACATTTCCACACCATGTTTCCACAATGACGGGTGAACATCCGTTTCCTGAATACACGGGCGGTATTTTTGGAGTGCTAGGAAAAGAAATGGATGAATTTAAGCAGATGAACGAGCAGTGGTATATGGACGATTACAAAGCAAAGGATAAGTAGCCAGGGAGGTTTGCTACTGGCATCTCTCCCTTGCTTGAGTTACCCTGCACGGCATGAAACTTCGCTTGCTACGCGGAATGAATTTGCTGAAGTTGTGCCTGTTGGGATTTTGCCTGCTGAGTAATATCGCGGCTTCAGCCCAGCCTGCCAGGCAGGAAATCCCTGCCAATGATTTCTATGACATTGTCATCCGGGGCGGCCGCATTCTGGATGGCACGGGCAATCCCTGGTATAGCGGGGACATTGCAATTGCCAACGACCGAATTGTTGCCATGGGCAAGCTGAACGGCGCAAATGCGAAGCGGGTGATCGACGCAAAAGGCATGGTTGTCTCTCCCGGATTTATTGACATGCTGGGCCAATCAGAAACTTCCCTGCTGATTGATAACCGGTCGTTGAGCAAGCTGTCGCAGGGCATTACCACGGAGATCACGGGAGAGGGTGGAACGATTGCGCCGCAAAATGAATTGACCATCGCGGCGGCGCAGCCATGGCTTGATCCATATCATTTGAAGATTGACTGGCGCACGCTGGAAGATTATTGGCTGCGTCTGGATAAAAAAGGAACACCAATCAACATTGGCACGTATGTGGGCGCGGCCCAGGTGCGTGAAGCCATATTAGGAGATGTGGACCGCGCACCCAGCGTAGAAGAGCTGGAAAGAATGAAGGCGCTGGTGGCGCAGGCCATGCAGCAGGGTGCGCTGGGCATTTCCACGGCATTGATCTATCCACCGGGGCATTATGCAAAGACAGAAGAGCTGATTGAGTTGGCCAGGGTGGCGGCCCGCTACGGCGGCATCTATGCCACGCACATGCGCAGTGAAGGACTCAATGAGGTAGCGGCGGTCCGTGAAGCTTTGCGCATTGGGCAGGAGGCCCAGCTGCCGGTAGAGATATTTCATCTCAAGGTAAGCGGCAAATCTCGCGCGGGCGGCATGATACAGATTGTCCGCATGATTCAGGAGGCGCGTGACAGCGGCCAGGACGTTACAGCGGATATGTATCCCTATGTGGCAGGAGGCACGGCGCTGGCCTCAAGCCTGCCGCCCTGGGTAGCTGATGGCGGCACGGAAAAACTTCTGGCACGGCTGCGCGATCCTGCCGTGCGCCAGCGAATTAAAACAGAGATGACGGCCACAGGAGAGCGCACGTGGGAAAACCTCTATCTTGACGCCGGAGGCGCTACCGGCGTGATGGTGTCGTCCGTGGTCAATCCGGAGTTGAAGCAATATACCGGCAAGACTGTGGCGGAGATTGCCGCGCAGCAGAAGAAAGACCCGCTGGATGCGCTCATGGATTTTGTGCTGGCCGATAAAGGACTCACCGCTGCACTCTACTTCATCGCCAGTGAAGATGACCTGCAAACCGGCCTGCGGCAGCCATGGACCAGCATTGGACTTGATGCGGGAGAGCTCTCACTTGATGGTCCCCTGTTTGAACCACACACACATCCCCGGGCATTTGGCAGCATGCCGCGGTTTCTGGGGCACTATGTACGCGATTTACAGTTGTTGCCGCTGGAACAGGCAATCCGCAAGATTACTTCCCTGCCGGCACAGCGGGAGCATCTGGCGGGACGCGGCCTGCTCAAAGAAGGCTTTTTCGCCGACATCACGATCTTTGATCCCGGCTCCATCCTGGACAAAGCCACTTACACGGAGCCAGCACAGCTCTCCCAGGGAGTGCAGTGCGTGCTGGTGAATGGGCAGGTCGCGTTTGAAAATGGAAAAGTTACAGGCGCCATGGGCGGGAGAGCGTTGAAGGGGCAGGGAGCGATACAGTGAATTAAGAGACGTCAACTCCTGCTAAAGAGAAGCGCTTGATTACAAACAAAAAAGCTTGAGTTTTTAGACTTCTGACATTATTGTGCAGCAGGCAGGATTCACAGACAGGAGTAATAAGGAATGTTTTGTTCAGGATGCGGACGCGCGATGTCAGCAACGGATCAGTTTTGCCCTGGATGTGGGCGACAGACAGGCATCGGAGCCCCAACGAGTACTCTGGCCTCAACAGCAGGCACTGCAGTTGCTCCGGCACAGCAAACCATGCCCCACCCTACGCAGGCACCACAACAGATCATCGTGGTGAGAAGCCTGAAGAGTCCGGGTGCTGCGGCAGTCTTATCATTTTTCTGGGCGGGACTTGGTCAAATTTACAATGGAGAGATAGGCAAAGGGATTGTCTTTATGCTCCTCTATCTGGTTTCAGCCTTCCTGATGTTTGCCGTCATTGGGTTTCTCACAACACCAATTCTCTGGATTTTTGGCATGGTAGACGCTTATAAGACAGCGGAAAAAATCAATGCAACCCAGGAGCAGTTTCGCTAAAAACTGCTTTGCAGAGAATCTATTCATCTGCCGGGCAGAGTCCGCATTCAGCTCTCAATCTCTATTAACAATTATTTACAAAAACAAGTACTATAAAATGACATTCTGCCGTCAAATAGAAGAGTTGGCGCAGTAAGCTCACATCGGCACATTCCCGAGCGGCACCGGCCCCCGCCGTTGACCGACGATTGCTGAAAAATTGAAGTCTGTATAGGATTTCAGGTTTCCAAAGACTGCCCCGAGAGGACAGATGTCAAAATTTTTGTCTACTAAATCAGCCGGCCGCATTTTTGTGTGCATTGGCCTGGCAATCATCCTAACCGGCTGTGGCAAGACCAGCGCCGACACTTCCAACAAAAAAGGTAGCGGCAAAGGCGGCCGTGGCGGCGCCATGGGCGCCATTCCTGTGGCTGTGGCCAGTGCTGAGATTCGCGACCTGCCCGTTCTGCTGAACGGCCTGGGCTCAGTGGAAGCCTTTAACACCGTCGCGGTAAAGACCCGCATTGACGGGCAGATTGTGCAGATCAATTTTAAAGAAGGCCAGGAAGTAAAGCAGGGCGAGTTGCTGGCGGTGATTGATCCGCGGCCTTATGAAGTGCAATTGAGCCAGGCTGAAGCCAACCTGTTCAAAGACCAGTCTGCACTGAAAGACGCGCGCGTAAACCTGGAGCGCTTTAAGCAGCTCTACAAAGATGGTGTAATTCCGCAGCAACAGCTGGACACACAGGGTTCGCTGGAAGGCCAGCTGGATGGCGCTGTCCGGGCGGACCAGGCCCAGATTGATAACGTAAAGCTCAATCTGATTTATACGAAAATTACCGCGCCGGTAAGCGGACGCGTGGGCTTGCGCCAGGTGGACATCGGAAATATTGTTCACGCCGCCGATCCCAACGGACTGGTGATCATCACGCAACTGGAGCCGATCTCTGTAATCTTCAGCCTGCCGCAGGACAGTCTGCAATCCATCTCACAGCATATGCGCAAGGGCACGCTGAGCGTGGATGCTTATAGCCGCGACGACCAGACCAAGCTCACCACGGGCTCGCTAACGACTATCGATAACCAGATTGATACCACGACCGGCACAGGAAAGCTGAAAGCAGTTTTTGCCAACAAAGACCGCTCGCTCTGGCCCAACCAGTTTGTGAATATCCACCTGCTGCTGGAAGTACGCAAACACAATACGGTGGTTCCAGTGGCCGCGATTCAGCGCGGACCGCAAGGCACTTACGTATTCAGCGTGAAGCCGGACAAGACAGCCGAGATGAAGCCTGTCACTGTGGCATTTAGCGAAGGAAATTATGCCGCCATTTCTCAAGGCATCAACGCCGGAGACATGGTGGTAACAGACGGCCAGGACAAACTTCAACCCGGCACGCACGTGGAGATTCGCACCGGAGGCCCGGCTAAAACCGATCAGTCTTCCGAGTCAGGTCAATAAGCCGCCATGCAGGATCAGGAAAATACTAAAGAGATAACGCTTGGCGGCGGCCCGTCAAAGCTATTCATTTTGCGCCCGGTGGCCACGGCCCTGCTGATGATTGGCTTGCTGCTGGTTGGCATAGTCGCCTATACGCAATTGCCGGTCTCTGCGCTGCCGCAGGTGGATTACCCCACCATTCAGGTAATCACTTTTTATCCGGGCGCCGGGCCGGAGGTAATGGCTTCCTCGGTAACGTCGCCCATGGAGCGCCAATTTGGACAGGTCCCCGGACTGAGCCAGATGACCTCCACCAGTTCGTACGGCAGCTCAGTGATCACGCTGCAATTTACGCTGGAACAAAATATTGACGTCGCCGAACAGGAAGTCCAGGCCGCTATCAACGCAGCCACCACTTTCCTGCCGCGCGACCTGCCGAATCCGCCGATCTATAACAAAGTAAATCCGGCAGACGCGCCCATCCTCACGCTGGCCTTAACTTCAAACAGTTTGCCGCTTTCGAAAGTAGAAGACCTGGCTGACACAACGCTGGCGCAGAAAATTTCCCAGATCACTGGCGTGGGCATGGTGTCGATCAGTGGTGGACAGAAACCGGCCGTCCGCATTCAGGCCAATCCCACTGCGCTAGCTTCTTATGGATTGAGCCTTGAAGACCTGCGCACGGTCCTGGGACAGGCCAACGTCGATCAGGCCAAGGGTGTTCTGGAAAATCAGCGGCAGGCTTTCACGATTTCCACCAATGACCAATTGCTCTCTGGCAATGACTATAAAGATGTAGTGCTGGCGTATCGCAATGGCGCGCCAGTGCGGCTGCGCGATGTGGCCAACATTATCGATAGCGCGGAAAACGTAAAACAAGCCGCATGGATGAATCTCTCGCCCGCGGTGATCGTAAATATTCAGCGCCAGCCCGGAGCCAACATTATTGGCGTGGTGGACCGTATTAAAAAAGTTCTGCCGCAGATGCAGGCCGCGATGCCTGCGTCAGTGAAAGTTTCTGTGCTCACAGACCGCACGGAGACGATCCGCGCTTCAGTGAAAGACGTGCAGTTTGAAATGATGCTCTCCATCGGCCTGGTCATACTGGTGATCTTTCTTTTCCTGCGCAATCTGGCAGCAACTATTATTCCCAGCGTGGCCGTGCCGCTCTCGATCGTCGGCACATTTGCCGTGATGTATCTGCTGGGCTACAGCCTGGACAACCTCTCGCTGATGGCGCTTACCATCTCCACCGGCTTTGTGGTGGATGACGCCATTGTGATGATCGAAAATATCGATCGCTATCTGGAAGAGGGGCATCCCCCGATGGAAGCCGCGCTGCTGGGCGCGGGGCAAATTGGTTTTACGATTATCTCGCTTACGGTTTCTCTGATCGCCGTTTTGATTCCACTGCTGTTCATGGGCGACATCGTGGGCCGGCTCTTCCGCGAATTTGCCGTGACGCTGGCCGTGACCATTGTGATTTCCGCGCTGGTCTCGCTTTCACTTACGCCCATGATGGCTGCGCGGCTGCTCAAGAACCCGAAAAACGTTAAGCACGGCCGCATGTACATGGCTTCAGAGCGGGCTTACGAGCGCGTGATTGAATATTACGGCGTAACGTTGCGATGGGTGCTGAAACACCAGACAGCCACGCTGCTGGCCACCGTGGGCGCGCTGGCTTTGACCGTCTATTTATATGTGCTGGTGCCCAAAGGATTTTTCCCGGTACAAGATACGGGCGTGATCCTGGGAATTTCTGAAGGCCCGGAGAATGTCTCTTTTACGTCAATGGCGCAGCGTCAGCAACAACTGGCCAAGGTGATTCTCAACGATCCTGATGTGGCCAGCCTGTCATCGTTTATCGGCATTGATGGGACCAACACCACGCAAAACAGCGGACGCATCCAGATCAACCTGAAGCCGCATGAAGACCGCGATACGAACGCTTCAGATATTATCCGCCGGCTGCAGCCGGAGCTGGCAAAGGTGGAAGGCATTACCTTATACATGCAGCCGGTGCAGGACCTTACGGTGGAAGATCGCGTGAGCCGCACGCAGTTTCAGTATTCGCTGGAAGACGCTGACGCCAACGAGCTGAATGACTGGTCATCGCGTATTCTGGCCCAGTTGCGCAAGCAGCCCGAGCTGCGGGACGTGGCCAGCGACCAGCAAAATGGCGGCCTGAAGGCTGATCTGGTGATTGACCGCGACACCGCTGCGCGCTTCGGCATTCTGCCACAGAACATTGACGACACGCTCTATGACGCCTTTGGCCAGCGCCAGGTTTCAACCATCTTTACGCAGTTGAATCAGTACCACGTGGTGCTTGAGGTGGGAAGCCAATTCCAGAATGATCCGAGCGACCTCAGCCATATCTACGTAAAGTCGGTCACCGGGCAGCAGGTTCCGCTTTCAACCTTCAGCCACTTTGTGACTTCGCCGGCGCCGCTGGCGATTAATCACCAGGGGCAGTTCCCTGTTGTGACGCTTTCATTCAATCTTGCACCCGGAGAATCGCTGGGCAAAGCGACAAAGGTAATTGCGCAGGTTGAGCAGGATATGGGAATGCCAGTGAGCATTCACGCCAGCTTCCAGGGAACAGCAGCGGCGTTCCAGAATTCTCTGGCGTCAGAGCCATGGTTGATTCTGGCCGCGCTCGTAACCGTTTACATTGTGCTGGGCGTTTTGTATGAGAGCTACATTCATCCGATAACCATTCTTTCCACGCTGCCCTCAGCCGGCGTTGGTGCGATTCTGGCCATGATTATCACGCGCAACGATCTTACTGTCGTCGCGCTGATAGGAATTATTTTGCTGATCGGCATTGTAAAAAAGAATGCCATTATGATGATCGATTTTGCGCTGGTGGCTGAGCGCAAAGAAGGCAAGCCGCCGGAAGAAGCCATCTATCAGGCCAGCCTGCTGCGGTTTCGGCCGATCATGATGACCACCATGGCCGCGCTGCTGGGCGCTGTGCCACTGGCTTTTGGACGCGGCACCGGATCAGAGCTGCGGCATCCGCTGGGCATCACCATTATTGGCGGACTGCTGTTGAGCCAGGCATTTACGCTCTATACCACGCCTGTGATCTATATCTGGTTTGACAAAGTCGCGAGCAAGTTCTCCCGCTTCAAGATCGGCAATGAGATTCCGGTAGAGGAAACTGTAGGTGCGGATTAAAGCATGAATATTTCCGCTCCATTTATCCGGCGGCCTGTAGCCACGTCACTGCTGGCGATGGGCGTTCTAATGGCGGGCGTTCTCTCTTATACACGCCTGCCGGTCGCGCCGATTCCGCAGGTTGAGTATCCGGTGATCAGCGTGAGCGCCGGGCTGCCGGGCGCAAGCCCGGAGACCATGGCGTCTTCCGTGGCCACGCCGCTGGAGCGCCAGTTTGGACGCATCGCCGGGGTCAACCAGATGACCTCCACCAGCCAACTTGGGTCCACGAATATTACGCTTCAGTTCGATCTCTCACGCAACATTGATGCCGCGGCGCGCGACGTGCAAGCGTCCATCAATGCCGCGCTGGGCCAGTTGCCGCAGAATCTGCCGACGCGTCCTAACTGGCGCAAGGTAAATCCGGCCGACGCGCCAATCATGATTCTCTCGCTCACCTCTGACAGTATTCCCAAGCCGCGTATGTATGACGTGGCTGATTCCATCCTGGCGCAAAAGCTTTCGCAGGTGGCGGGAATTGGACAGGTCTTTGTGGGTGGCGGCGCGCGGCCAGCGGTCCGGGCGGAGATCAATCCCACATTGCTGAACAAATTGGGCGTTGGTGTGGAGCAGGTACAAACGGCACTGGGCGCGGCGAATGCAAATCGCCCCAAAGGCCAGTTTGAAAGCGCAATCAATGCCTGGCAGATTACCGCGAATGACCAGATATTCAAAGCCGATGACTACAAAAATATTATTGTTGCCAAAAGCAACGCTGGCGTGGTGCGGCTGCAGGATGTTGCGACCGTTGAAGATTCAGTAGAAGACATTCGCAATACCGGCGTGGCCAACGGCAAGCCAGCCGTGCTGATGATCGTCTTCCGCCAGCCTGGCGCCAACATTATTGAGGCCGTGGACCATGTGAAAGAACTGCTGCCGCAGTTGCAGGCTTCAATTCCGGCGGGAATCAAGCTGGATGTGGCACTGGACCGCACCACCACCATCCGCGCTTCCGTGGCTGATATTCAGATCACGCTGATCATTTCCATTGTTCTGGTGGTGCTGGTGGTCTTTGTTTTCCTGCGCAGCCCGCGCGCCACCTTGATTCCCAGCGTGGCCGTGCCGCTGTCTCTGATCGGCACTTTTGGCGTGATGTACCTGCTGGACTACAGCATTGACAATCTCTCGCTCATGGCTCTGGCCATCTCCACCGGGTTTGTGGTGGACGATGCGATTGTGGTGATTGAAGACATTACGCGCTTCATGGAACAAGGCATGGGGCCGGTGGAAGCCGCGTTTCGCGGCGCAAGAGAAATTGGGTTCACGGTACTCTCCATGAGCACGTCACTGGTAGCCGTATTCATTCCCATTTTGCTGATGCAGGGATTGGTGGGCCGGCTCTTCCGTGAATTTGCCGTGGTGCTCAGCACGGCCATCGGCGTGTCATTGGTAATTTCCCTCACTTTAACGCCGATGCTGTGCGCCAAGTTTTTGCGCGCGGAAGCGAAAGAACATGGGCGCTGGTATCGCGCAAGCGAAGCTGTGTTTGACTGGATGCTGCGCGTCTATCGCGGCGGCCTGGGCTGGGTGCTGCGCCATCAGGGCGTCACGCTGGCTATTACGATTCTCACGGCGGTCCTCAGTATCTACCTTTACATTATCGCGCCCAAAGGCTTCTTTCCCCAGCAGGATACAGGGCGTCTGGGCGGATCGGTGATCGCATCAGAAGACATCTCATTTCCCGCCATGCGAGACAAGATGCAGCAGTATGTGCAGATTGTGTTGAAAGATCCCGCGGTAAACAATGCAGTGGCATTCTCCGGCGGCCAGGGGAGTTCCAACAGCGGACGCATGTTCATTGTGTTGAAGCCGCCCAGCCAGCGCAAAGCCACGGCAGACCAGATCATCAACCGGCTGCGCGGCAAGCTTGCCGTGATTCCGGGCGCAACGCTGTTTCTCACCGCCACGCAGGACCTGAATATTGGCGGACGGTTTTCCAACGCGCAATTCCAGTACACCATCCAGTCAGAAGACCTGCAGGAGCTCAATACCTGGGCGCCGCAAATTCTGGCCAAGCTCCGCAGCTTGCCGGAGCTGCGTGACGTGAATACTGACCAGCAGGATAAAGGGCTGGCCGCCCAGGTTGTTGTAGACCGCGATACCGCTTCGCGCCTGGGGATCTCGCCCGCGCAGGTGGATACCGCGCTGTATGCTTCCTTTGGACAGGCACAGGTTTCCACCATGTACCTTCCGCTGAATCAGTATCACGTGGTGATGGAAGCGGATCCCAAGCTGTCACTGGGCACGGACGCGCTCAAAGATACGTACGTAAAATCGTCGGCGGGAGTTGAGGTCCCACTCTCGTCATTTGCACACTACCAGCCTTCCAACACGGCCCTGCAGGTAAACCATCAGGGTTTCTATCCCGCAGTAACCGTCTCCTTCAACCTGGCGCTGGGCGTGCCGCTGGGAAATGCAGCAACCGTGGTGGAAAAAGCCATGCGCGATCTGGGCGTACCGGCAAGCGTCCATGGGAGCTTCCAGGGAACGGCCGCGGCGTTTAAAGATTCAGCCAAGAGCCAGCCGTGGTTGATTCTGGCGGCGCTAGTCACGGTTTATATTGTGCTAGGCATGCTCTATGAGAGCGTGATTCATCCAATCACAATTCTCTCTACCCTGCCCTCGGCCGGCGTGGGCGCAATTCTGGCGATCATGCTCACGGGCAATGACCTGAACGTGATCGCGCTGATAGGTATTATTTTGCTGATCGGCATTGTGAAAAAAAATGCCATCCTGATGATCGACTTTGCGGTAGTAGCCACGCGGCGCTACGGCATGGCGCCCGAAGATGCAATCTTCAAGGCATGCATGCTGCGCTTCCGTCCGATCATGATGACCACCATGGCCGCGCTGCTGGGCGGCTTGCCACTGGCCATAGGCGGCGGAACCGGAGCGGAGCTGCGGCGTCCCCTGGGCATTGCGATTGTGGGTGGACTGATCGTAAGCCAGGCGCTTACGCTGTTTACCACTCCAGTGGTTTATCTCTATATGGACCGTATACGGCTGCGCGTGGGGCGCTGGAGAGGCACACACCAGAAGACAAAACCGCAGCCAGTGCTGGGTGATTAGCTTCTGAAGCTTTTTGCCCCAGATTTGCGCTGATAGCCGCTGATCAGGAAAAAACTAGCCGCGAATTTCGCGAATGAACGCGAATTATTCTGCGGGTGGTTGTAACTAAAGCATTTTCCAGGAAAGCTATTCTAAAAAACTAGAGAAAATCCCCAGTAATAATTTTTGTTGTATTTTAAATTCGTGTTCATTCGCGAAATTCGCGGCTGATTTTTTTCTGATCAGCGCTCATCTGCGCAAAATCTGCGGCTAACTTGTTTTTTGAACTCAATTCGCACCTGATAATTATTCGGGCTATAGGGTTCCCTCGCTAACGCTTCGGGATGTTAGAAAGAGCCTGCTCCAAGTCCTCAATCAGGTCGTCCGGATGTTCCAGACCTATCGAGAGACGCAGCAGATTTACCGGGCTATGCGTGTGTACGCCTTCCACTGATGCACGATGCTCGATGAGACTATGCGGGCCGCCGAGGCTGGTGGCGTGGGTGAAGATCTTTACGGCGGCGGCGAGTTTAAAAGCCTCTGCCTGTCCGCCTTTGACCTGGATGGAGAGCATGCCGCCGAAGCCGGACATTTGTGAGGCAGCGATTTTGTGTCCGGGATGGCTCGGGAGTCCGGGATAGTGGACAGCTTCAATCTTTGATTTGGTTTGGGATTGGTCGGCCAGGAATTCTGCGATCTGGCGCGCGCTTTGTGTCTGGGCACGGACGCGATACGGAAATGTCTGCAGGCCGCGCAGGGCCAGCCAACACTCAAAGGGTGACGGGATGGAGCCGCCGTCGCGCTGTATGCTGCGGACTTTTTCGAAGAACGCATTCGCTTCCTTAAAGACCAAAGCTCCACTTACTACGTCACTGTGGCCGGAAAGATATTTTGTAACCGAGTGCATTACTACGTCTGCGCCGAGTTTAAGCGGAAGCTGAAGCAGCGGCGTGGCCCATGTATTGTCACAGGCCAGCAGCGCGCCGGCCTTTTGGGCGATGGCCACCATGGCGCGAATGTCGGTGACATTGAGCAAAGGGTTCGACGGCGTTTCAACCCAGATGAGTTTTGTCTGCGGCGTGACGGCGCGCTCCACGACCGCCGCGTCCTGCATATTGACCAGCGAATATTTGAGCCCCCAGTTTTCCAGCAGACTCTTGAGCAAAATGGCTGTGCCGTAAAAGACATCTTCACCGGCGATGATGTGGTCGCCGGGCGCAAACGCGTGCAGCAGGCCAAGCGTGGCTGCGTTACCAGAGGCAAACGCCAGCGTTGCAGCGCCTTCTTCCAGCGAGGTCAAAGCCTCTTCCAAGGCAGCGCGGTTGGGATTGTTGGCGCGCGAGTACAGAAACCCGCCGGGCAGGGTGCCATCATCAGCTTTTTCAAAGGTGGTGGAAAGATGGATGGCGGGGGTCACATCACGGGTACCGGCTTCAGGCTTGCGTCCGGCATGGACGGCGCGGGTTTCGATTTTCATTGCAACTCAGGATATACCAAATTACGCCGCTGATTTACGCAGATGGGCGCTGATAAAAAATTTGGCCGCTAATCAACGCGAAAAGACGCGAATCTACGCGCAAAGTAGAATCAGGACGAAGCGATGGCGGGGAGCAACCGCGTTCTAGTAGATTACAGAGGTGATGACCTTTCATCATCTGCGGCGGCGCGTTGCCATTACCAACGCACACGGGAATCTGCGGATCAAGATTGCGCATAGCAACGTAAGTAGTCCAGGAGTTTCAGGAGCGGCAGTGGCTTCGGCCGTCATGGTACTTCTTGCTCC
>DASXZE010000056.1:0-4846 GCA_036502105.1 Candidatus Angelobacter sp.
AGCCTTTAAAGCACGAGAGGATTGTCCGCATTTGTATTGGCTCAGGGCGCTGGCAAATGATCGGACCGCTCAGGTTTTGTGCAATAGGGATCTCTTTATCAGAGACTTAAATGGCAAATCCGTCTATTCAAGGGAATTAAAGGGACGGCGAGAGGTCTTTCACTCTATAGCCAGCAAAGGAAATATGCTCGCCGCTGCAGTGGAGCATTCAAACGTGGACTTCTTTGATACTGGAAAATCCTTACAACCTCTGCGTATAGAGTTGTATGACCTAACCGGGCGGCGCGAACTGCCCTCGGTCAAACTCAAGCATCCCGGCTTTGAATATGATGTTTCGTCCGATGGCAGTTTAGCCATTGTGGATGGAGAAATGTTGAGCCTTCATTCATCAAAATAGAATTCAGTGGAGCTCTTGATACAATCTCTACAGGCACGAATTCCCAGCCGAGGCGGACCGCAAACTAGCTTTTTTCGACAAAGGGCGAAGCCGACCACGCGCTGAGCCCGCTGTAACAAGCGCAAAATTGCTTTATTAGGAATTAGAAACTGCTTTAGCGGTTTGGAGCGTAGCGACAAAAATTACGACGAACACAGATAGCTGCGAGGCCGACCACGCGCCGAGCAGCAAACAACAGGGCGATACGCTGTTGACAAAGAGGAAGCAGTATCAGCGGTTTGGAGCGAAGCGACATAAATTACAACGAACACAGATAGCTGCGAGGCCGACCACGCGCCGAGCAGCAAACAACAGGGCGATACGCTGTTGACAAAGAGGAAGCAGCATCAGCGGTTTGGAGCGAAGCGACAATTAAATGAAAACTGGAATTATCGGCCTGCCACAGGTGGGCAAGACATCGCTGTTCAAAATCTTAACTAAAGTGGACGTTTCCAGCCGCGGGCATTCCAATCCCCGCGAAGCGCATCTCGGCATCGCCAAAGTGCCGGACGACCGTCTGGACCGGCTCGCCGTTCAGTACAACCCCACCAAGCTGACGCATGCCGTGGTGGAATACGCTGACGTTGCCGCCATTGGCCAGGAAGCGCTGAAAGAAACGGCCTTCCTCACCGCGCTGCGCACCGTGGACGCGCTGGCGCACGTGCTGCGCGCCTTTGACGATCCGGCCATTGCGCACGTGGGCGACATTGATCCCCTGCGCGACGCCAAGACCGTGGACTTTGACCTGATCGTGAGCGATCTGGGCCAGGTGGAAAAGCGGCTGGAGCGCCTGGAAAAAGACCTGAAGAAAATGAAGAACGCGGAGCTGGAGCGGGAGAATGATTTGATCCTGCGGGCCAAGGCCCATCTGGAAAAAGAGCTGCCGCTGCGCGAGATGGAAATTACCGCTGACGACGAAAAGCGCATCCGCGGCTTCATGTTCCTGAGCCAGAAGCCGATTCTCTACGTGCTGAACGTGAATGAATCGACGAACCTGGGCGCTGACCTGGAAAATGCCGTCGATAAATACGGGCTGAAAGAAATTTCGTCACGCAAGAACGCCGGCGCGACGGCTATCTGCGGCAAAGTGGAAGCCGAACTCACTGACATGAGTGACGAAGAAGCGCTGGAATTTCTTTCCAGCTATGGCCTGAAAGAAAGCGGCCTGACACGGCTGATCCGTAAGACCTATGAATTGCTGGGCGTGATTTCATTCTTCACCATTGGTGAAGACGAATGCCGCGCCTGGACCGTGCCTAAAAATTCCCGCGCGCAGAACGCGGCGGGCGCAATCCACTCTGATCTGGAAAAGCATTTCATCCGCGCGGAGACCATTCACTGGGACACGCTGCTGGAAGCCGGCTCAGAGGCCAATGCTCGCAGCAAAGGCCAGTTACGGCTGGAAGGCAAGGAATACATTGTGCAGGATGGAGACGTGATGCATATCCGCCATAGCGGATAGTGCAGCTCCCGGCCCATTCCATGAACCCGATTACCACAAGCATTCTTCTCGGCATAACCGCCGCTCTGGCCAATGGCCTGGGCGGCGCAGTGATTGTGCAAAAAGACTGGGACCGGCGCTATTTACGCTACTTTGTAGCGCTGGGCGCTGGCTTTATGCTGGGCACGGCCATGCTGGAGATGCTGCCGGAAAGCATTGCTCTGGCCGGCCCTAAAGCGCCGATACTGATCCTGGTGGGATATTTCCTGGTCCACTTTTTTGAGCACACCGTCACCGGCCACTTCCATTTTGGTGAAGAGACGCATACGCACGAATTTACCGCGCAGAGCCGCGGCTACTCCGTGTTGTTCGGCCTGGTCATACACACTTTTTTTGATGGCATTGCCATTGCATCCGGCTTTCTGATCTCCGGATGGCTGGGCTGGATCATTTTTCTCGCCGTGATTCTGCACAAAGTGCCGGAAGGCTTTACGGCTTCCTCCATTATGCTGGCCAGCGGACGCAGTAAGCGGGTAGCGTGGGCGGCCTCTGGCGTCCTGGGATTGGCCACCGTGGCCGGCGTACTTACCATGACAATCTTTGCGCGCTCACTGACTGCGGGATTGCCGCTCTCCGCGGGAGTCACGCTGTATGTGGCGGCGTCTGATCTAATTCCTGAAGTAAACAAAGAGCCGGGAATCAGGATTGCCTTAGTGGTCTTCCTGGGCGTGGGGCTGCTGGTGGTGTTGCAGCATTACTTCCACTAGCTTTCACATCCCGAAGCGAAGCGAGGGATCGCTATTGCTTTCGGTAATTTGACGATTTTTCCTGAACCTCCAGCATGAAAACAAAAAGCCTGGCTTTTCAATTACCAACTTACTAAATTACTCAATTACCAATTCGCTCTACTCCACTTGCTGCTTCGCCTTATAACCTTCGCGCGAAACGATTTGATATTTCACCTCTTTGCCTGATTTTTCATCTTTCATTTTCAACGGATGGCCGGTGTCGTCCACCAGTTCAATCTTAATCTTGCGGTAGGAGCCATCCTGAGCGGAGTTGGTGGGATGGTATGAGATTGCGTATTGGTTTCGGATGGTCTGCGAGATATCGGAATAAATTTCACGATACTGGCCATCGAAGATAGGCTCGTAGAATTTGCCGCCGGTCATCTTGGCAAAAGTCTTTACCTGGTTGTCGCCCTGTAGAAATGTCATCTCGCAGTTGAATTCAGTAATGGGGCAGAGCAAACGCATCAGTCCGTGTGACTCGGCGTAATTCACCAGTGACTTGCCGGTCCCGACCACATAGATGGCAATGTCTTTTGATGCCTGCACTTTTTTCAAAGTCTGGTCCAGCGTGTGTTTGCTGAAGCTGTCACGTCCGCTGGTAATCAGGATGATGAATTTGCGGCCCTCCACATTCTCCAGCCGGTCAATGGTGTCATAGAGTGCGTCAAAAAGATTCGTTTCCTGGCTCATTGCCATGCCCGGCTGCAACTGGCCGACCGCGCCCAGAATGGCGCGCTTGTCCTGCGTGAAATCTTCCAGCAAATGCGATTTGAGGTCGTAAGAGATCATGGCGACCCAGTCATCTTTTTGCAGGGTCTGGGCAAAGACAAACGACGACTTAATGGAGTCAATCTGGAAGCTGTAAAAATACTGGTTATTGGAAAACTCCACCAGCATTACCGCCGTAATGGGCGCCTGAATCTGGTTGAAAGAAGCAATGGTCTGAGGCACGCCATCTTCCAGCACGCGAAAATGCTCTTTGGCCAGGTTGGGTATAAAAGCACCGTCTTTAGAAAGCACGCCCACGTCCACCGTTACCAGCTGAGAAGAGACGCGCATGGAGAAGTTCTCCAGGCCCTCAACTTTTTTGGGCGTCTTGGGCGCTTCGTCACGCTTGGGCTCTTCGTCCTTGTCTTTTTTCTTGGGGACCGCGATTGGGCCAATGTCACCTTGCGGCCCGCCGGCTTCAGCCGGGGCGTTGCCGGGCGTGGGAGAGGCGGCTGGTGTTGGGCTTGGCTGGGCCTGTCCGTTTTGTGCCATGGCTACTGGCGCAAACGGGATGATGGCCGTAATGGCAAGTAAGAGTATGGGCAGAAACCAGTGGTTTCCCTTAGGAGCAGTACGCGACTTTTTTGTATGAATTAAGGACATTAATTTGCTGCCTTTTTATGAGTTTCTACTCTAGTATAGATGCACGAACTCAGCTTTTCAGAAGCCTTTTTCCAGCCCTGCAAGGCAGGTTCGTATGATTGTATTTGTAGGACCCCAGGTTTGCAGTATGAAAAAAGTCGCCATTTTGTTGAATGTTTTCTTCGTCTTAGTGGGAGTGGGCTTTGCCCAGTCCTCTGCATCAAGCCCAACCAGCCAGTTGCCACCTGCCACCACCCAAATTATGAAAGTGGACGAAGTGCGTCCCGGCATGAAGGGCGTTGGCTACACCGTATTTCAAGGCACACAACCAGAACCCATGGGCGTGGAAGTGCTTGGCGTTCTGCGGAACCTGAATGGTCCCAAGAGCGACGTGGTGCTGGTAAAACTCACAGGCGAAAAAGCTGAGTTCACCGGAGTGGTCGCCGGAATGAGCGGCAGCCCTGTGTACATTAACGGCAAATTGCTTGGCGCAATTGCCTACCGCATCGGGCAATTCTCTAAAGAGCCGATCGCCGGTGTGACTCCCATCGAGCAGATGCTGGAGATCAACGAATTTGACACGAGTATCCCGCAGACAGGCACAACCGTTGCGCGAGTAACCGGCGCCACTAAGACCAGCACGCCCGGCGTTGACGCAAATCCGGTTCAAAGCTACGCGCAGTATCTTCAGCCGATTGACGCTCCGTTTGTATTCAACGGATTCAGTGAAGAAGCTATCAAGCAGTTTGCTCCTGGGCTCTCCGCCGCCGGCATAACGCCGGTGATGGGCGTAGGCTCGGCCAGCAAAGAGAAGCAGCCTGAGCCGCT
>DASXZE010000057.1:0-12787 GCA_036502105.1 Candidatus Angelobacter sp.
CAATCCCCACATGAGCAAGAACGAGAATATTGTCACTGTGGGACGCCTCTGGGACAGCGGCAAAAATGTCTCGCTTCTTTTGCGCCAGCAACTGCCAATGCCTGTACATATTGTTGGCTCAGATCGCCATCCTGAGTCGCAAAGCCAGACGTTTGCCGCCGAAGAGCTCAGCGCCAACGTTCACCTTGAGCCAGAGCAGGATGAGCGCCAGATCGTCCACACGCTGGCGCGCGCCGGTATCTACGCCGCAACTTCTCAATATGAACCGTTTGGACTAGCTCCGGTGGAAGCCGCTCTCTCACGCTGCGCCATTGTGGCCAGCGATATTCTAAGCTTCCGCGAGTTATGGGGTGAGGCTGCTATTTTCTTTCGCAACAATGATCCTGAGAGTTTGCTGCACGCGGTGGAACGGCTTCAAGGTGATTCTGCTTTGCGGCAGATGGAAGGCAATCTGTCTTACCGCCATGCATTACAGCACTTCACTGCTGAGCGGATGGTAGCCAGCTATTTGCGTCTTTACCAGACTCTTGTGCCGGCAAGGGCCATCAGCGCATGAAACAAAAGCTCAATATCGCCCTGTTTGCGCACTCCATGATTTCTGACTGGAACCATGGCAATGCTCATTTTCTGCGGGGACTCATGCGCGAACTGGTCCGCCTGGGACATCGCGTGCGCTGCTATGAAGAGTTAAGTTCATGGTCGCTCACCAACCTGATGAAGTGTGAAGGCGAGCGCGCCATTGAGGCCATCAATGCTTTCCGTCTGACTTACGCTGAACTGGATATCCGCTTTTATAAATCCGGTGATGATGGGTTCAAGAGTTTTCTGGAAGAAGAACTTAAAGAGACTGACGTGGTTTTGCTGCACGAGTGGAATGACCCAAATGTGGTAAACCAGGTGCTCGCGCTCAAAAAGAAGTTTGGATTTATTGCGCTGTTTCATGACAGTCATCATCGCGCTCACACTAACGCCGGCCAGATCCTGAAATTCCACTTGCAACTGGTGGATGGAGTACTCGCCTTCGGCGAAGCGATCCGCCGTATCTATGTGGATGGCTTCGGTGTTTCCAGAGCCTGGACCTTCCATGAAGCGGCAGATGTGGAGCAGTTCTATCCTCTACAGCGCAAAAAGGAAATTGACGTAATCTGGGTGGGCAACTGGGGTGACGAAGAACGAACTGCCGAACTGGAAGAGTTTCTGATTGGCCCTGCGGAGGTGCTGCGTGATTGCCGTGTGGTGGTGCATGGTGTACGCTATCCAGACACTGCGCTCAGCAAACTTGCAGCGGCCAACATTGGTTATCGCGGCTATCTGCCCAATCTTTTTTCGCCGCAGGCGTATGCAGAGAGCGTGCTCACTGTGCATATTCCACGGCGGCAATATGCCAACGGACTTGCCGGTATCCCTACGATTCGCGTTTTTGAAGCGTTGGCCTGCGGCATTCCTTTGGTGTGCTCCCCTTGGCGCGACGAAGAAGGCTTGTTCCGTCCCGGCGAAGATTATCTGGTGGTTGAAGACGGCGACGCCATGGCGTCGGAAATAGTGCATCTTATGCGCGATCCCAAGGCGCGGCACCAGCTCGCAGAAAATGGATTGAAGACCATTCGCGAGCGCCATACCTGCGCGCATCGCGCGCAACAGTTGATTTCAATTTGCGAGGAGATCGCGGCATGAGGATTTTTGCTTTCGGCTCCAGCATTACGTCATCCTACTGGAATGGAGCAGCCACATATTATCGCGGCATCTATAAGCAGCTGCATGCGCTGGGCCATGAAATTACGTTCGCCGAACCAGACGCCTATGGCCGTCAGCAAAAGCGCGACAGCGGCGACTTCTCTTACGTAAACAGCGTGATCTATAAAACCGCTGACGAGATTCCTGCACTGCTTCGCCACGCAGCTAAATGCGATCTGGTGATCAAGCACAGCGGTGTCGGCGTGTTCGATGAACTGTTGGAAGAGAGAGTGCTTGAGTGCCAGTCTGAGAATACAAGAATCGCCTTCTGGGACGTGGACGCTCCCGCAACGCTAGCACGCCTGGAAACAAATCCTGCTGATCCATTTCGTAAGCTGATCCCGGAATATGATTTCATTCTGACCTATGGCGGCGGCGCACCTGTGATGGAGCACTATCAGCGCCTTTCTGCGGCCAACTGCCATCCAATTTACAACGCGCTCGATCCACAAACGCATTTTCCTGTCCCGCCCGATCCTGCTTTTTACTGTGATCTTTTATTTGTTGGCCATCGGCTGTCTGACCGTGAGCGCCGCGTGCAGGAATTTTTTCTGCGCGCTGCGGAGCTTGCTCCTGATCTGCAATTTGCTCTGGGTGGCGAAGGCTGGGAAGGCAAGCGAATACCCGCGAATGTGCGCTGGATTGGCCACGTTGGCACCGACGATCACAACCGCATGAACTGTTCCGTGCGCATGGTGTTGAACATTAATCGTGACTCCATGGCGGGCGTAGGCTTCTCGCCGCCAACACGAGTTTTTGAGGCTGCGGGCGCAGGTGCGTGCTTAATTACCGACCAATGGGCCGGCATTGAGATGTTCTTCGCGCCGGAGAAAGAAATTCTGGTAGCCAGTAGCGCTGAAGAAATTGTGGCTTACTTGCGGACAATCTCTCAACCAGCAGCAAAGCAAATTGGCGAAAACATGCGGCAACGGGCTTTGCGCGACCACACATACGCCCTGCGCGCGCAAGAATTTGATGCGATCATGAAGAATGCTGTGGCAGAGCAGTTAGCGAGTTGAAGCTAGATAAAAGATTATGAGTGGCTTGCTGCTTATAGCCACGAATTACAAGCTAATTGCTAAGGGCTAATTGCTAAGGGCTAATTGCTAATTACTAACTACTAGCTTATGAAACTAGTCATCTTCGGGCTTTCGATCACTTCGTCCTGGGGCAACGGACACGCCACCACGTTCCGTGCGCTGTGCCAGGCGCTGCACCGTCGCGGACACCGGATTGTTTTCTTTGAACACAATCTGGAGTGGTACCAGAATAATCGCGACCTGCCTGATCCGCCATATTGCGAGCTGAAAGTGTTTGAAAGCTGGCAAGAGGTTCTGCCTTCTGTCCGGGCCGAGCTGCTGGACGCAGATGTTGCCATGGTCGGCTCGTATTTTCCTGATGGCATTGCCGCACTGGAAGAAGTGTTCGCTTCCAATGTCCCGGTAAAAACTTTTTATGACATTGATACGCCGGTCACGGTCCGGAGCCTGAGCGAGCATGGAAGAGCGGATTATCTGCTCAAGCCGTACCTTCCTGAACTGGACATTTATTTCAGCTTTACAGGCGGCCCCATGCTGCAAAGGCTGGAACAGGATATGGGCGCGCCATTTGCTGTGCCACTGTATTGCTCGGTAGATCCAGAGAGGCATCGCGAGCTTCCGGTGAATCCCCGCTTTGCCTGCGACATGAGTTATATGGGCACGTATGCGGCTGACCGTCAGCCGAAGATAGAAGAGCTTCTGTGTATTCCTGCGCGCCAGCTTGCACAACAAAAATTCATCGTGGCTGGGCCGCAGTATCCTGCGCATATAGCATGGCCTGGGAATGTTGAACGCATTGTGCATCTGGGTCCGCAATACCATCCGGGGCTTTATAGTTCTTCTCGCATCACGCTCAACGTAACGCGACGCGAGATGGTAATTGCCGGGTACTCGCCGTCCGTGCGTTTATTTGAAGCAGCGGCTTGCGGTGCCGCCATTGTGTCTGACGTCTGGCCTGGAATCGAAACTTTTTTTGAACCTGGCCAGGAAATTCTGTTGTCCACGGGGAGTGATGATGTGGTGCGGTATCTTCGCGACTATGACGCAGCAGAATTGCAGCGCATTGGCCGTGCGGCCCGTGAACGCGTGCTGAGCAGCCATACCAATGACGTTCGCGCCCAGGAATTTGAGCTGGCAGTAGAAACTGCTACGAGCATGAGCAAACAAGCCAGCGCTCTCGCCACAAGCTAAAGCTGAAATCTTGCGCGTAAAAACTTGCAATTGATTTCAGCCCATTTCCTGCTCACAAAACTCTCCAGTCCCCTCACGATAAGGGAACCTACGCAAAGCAGAGTTCCTACACCCCCAGAGTTGGATTCCGCATCCTATTAGAAGATCCGCATTAAAAGCCCTTAACCCTATGAGAATTGCCATTATTGCGCCACCCTTCATTGCCGTTCCTCCGAAAAAATATGGAGGGACAGAGTTGTTCGTCGCTGAACTGGCGCGCGGGCTCCAGTTGCAAAATATTGATGTCACCGTTTACACAAACGGTGAATCCACCATTGACGTTCCTGTCAAATGGCTTTATCCCCAAAGCGAATGGCCGCTACGAGGCGAAGTGGAAGCGGCGCTAAAGGGATTGAATCATTTTTCCTGGGCCATCAAAGACGCAATGCGGGAAGCTGATCTGATCCACGTGAACAGCGCTCCCGGTCTGAGCTTTGCCCGGTTTACGGACGTGCCCATGGTTTACACCGTCCATCACGCGTACGATGCGCCACTGTCAGAGTTTTATGAATCTTATCCTGAAGCTTCATATGTAACCATCAGTGATTTTCAGCGCACCAAGTTGAGCATGCCAGACATGCGGACGATCCATCATGGAATTGATCCATCACTTTATCCCGTGCCAGATGGGAAACGAGAGTACCTGAGTTTTCTAGGACGGATTGCGCCATCCAAGGGAACGCACCTGGCAATTGAGATAGCGAAGAAGGCCGGCATTCCGTTGAAAATTGCGGGTGAGATACAGCCCATCAACAAAGATTATTGGGAGTCCAAGGTAAAGCCGCACGTGGACGGCAAATTTATTGAGTACGTAGGTGAAGTTGGCCTGGAAGAGAAAGGCAATTTTCTGGGCAACTCAGTGGCCATGCTTTTTCCTTTGCAATGGGATGAACCCTTTGGGCTGGTCATGATTGAAGCCATGGCTTGTGGAACCCCAGTGCTGTCGCTCCCTGGCGGTTCGGTTCCAGAAGTAGTAAAAGAAGGTGTGAGCGGCTACGTGCGTAAAACGACGGGTGAGCTTGCTGCATGCGCCAAAGATTTGAAGATTCCAACCCAGGGTGTTCGCGGCTATATGGAAAAATTCTTTTCCGTGGACCGCATGACGCAGGATTACATCAAACTCTATAGCGAACTTCTGCGGGACGGTGTGGCAGAAGCGGAGCAGATTGTGGCATGAGCGCTAAACTTACGATTGCGCATTCTGATTGGGTAGAGATTGCGGCGCCGTATCCGGAGCCGCGGCTGGCTTACCAGAATGCAGAGCCGCGCAAGGTCAACAACCTCACGTTGATTGACGGCAAGACTTTTCTCTCCACCACTGTAGCAGGTGACATTATGCCGCCCGGTGCGCCGGATGTTGGCTTCTTCCATGACGACACGCGCTTTCTCAGCCGGCTGGAGCTTCGTGTGGATGGTTACCGGACCGTGGTGCTTTCTTCCAGCACGGAGCAGACATTTGCGTCACAGATAGAACTCACCACCGGCAAGAGCACCATGCGTGAGACCTATGAGATTCCTGAGAACTCGGTACATATTCGCCGTGAGCAGCTCTTATCTTCTGAAACGCTCTTTGATAATTTTTCTTTTGAAAATTTCAACTTCCATGAACTCGAGCTCTCCATTGAGCTGGCTTACGAAGCCGATTTCATGGATGTCTTCCAGGTCCGCGGTGTAGCGCGGCAAAAACTTGGCCGCTATTTTCAGCCGATTGTTGGGAAAGATTCCATTGTTTTCCATTACTGCGGATTGGACCGCGTTTCACGCGAGACCGTGATTCATCTCTCGCCTGAACCAGATTCCGTTGACGGCACCACGGCGCGCTGGAAGCTGCGTCTGCCGCCTTTCCGGCGTTTTCAACTGCAAACCACGATTGTTCCGCATGTGGAAGGGAAGCGCTCGCGCTCAGTGCAGCCTGACTTTGCGCAGCAACTGCGGCTGCGGCGTGAGGCGTTGGCCGAGTGGGCGTCGCGCTCCACCAGCTTCAGCTCCAACAATGGCATTTTTAGCCAGATGATTGAGACTTGCAAAGGTGATTTTCACGCATTGCAAATTCCTGAGGCGAAGGAGCGCGTGATTGCTGCCGGCATTCCGTGGTTCGCCACCATGTTTGGCCGCGATTCAATCATTGCTGCTTATCAATCGCTCATGTTGAATCCGCAGTTGGCCGTGGAAACGTTGCGCGTGCTGGCGATGCATCAAGGCAAAGAGAAAAATGACTGGCGCGATGAAGAGCCGGGCAAGATTCTGCACGAGTATCGCGAAGGTGAGATGACGCGGGCCGGTGAGATGCCTTTTGGTCCATATTACGGGTCAGTGGACGCGACGCCGCTCTGGCTCATCCTGCTAAGTGAGACTTTCAACTGGACGGCCGACGAGCAACTGGTGAAAGACATGCTCCCACACGCGTACCGTGCGCTGGAGTGGATTGATCTGCATGGCGACCTTGATGGCGACGGCTTTGTGGAGTATCAGCGCCGTTCGCAGAAAGGCCTGGCGAACCAGGGCTGGAAGGATTCCTGGGACGCCATTATGCACAGTGATGGCGAGGTGGCTAAAACGCCGATCGCGTTGTGCGAAGTTCAAGGCTATGTCTATGAAGCCAAGTTCCGCATGGCTTCATTGCTACGATCTTTTGGCGACACCAAGACGGCTGACCGGCTGAAAAAAGAAGCAGCGGAGATGGCCAAGCGATTTGAAAAAGCCTTCTGGATGCCGAAGCTGGGTTTTTACGCCATGGCGCTGGACCGCGACAAGCGGCAGACACAGGTGATCTCATCGAACCCCGGGCAATTGCTTTTTACCCGCATGCTGCCGCAGGAGCGGGGCCGGACCATTACGCAGCGATTTATGCGTGACGATATGTTTTCTGGATGGGGTTGGCGCACCATGTCTCGCGATGAGCGTGTCTTCAATCCACTCAGCTACCATCGCGGATCCATCTGGCCGCATGACAATTCGCTGATTGCGCATGGCATGTCGCTGTATGAATTTCGCGAACCGGCCAATCAACTTTTCAGTGCGCTCTTTCAGGCGGCGCTCAAGTTCCGCGATTATCGCTTGCCCGAACTCTTTTGCGGTATTGAACGGCGCGAGCATGATGATCCGGTGCAGTATCCGGTTTCCTGTTCGCCGCAGGCGTGGGCGTCTGGCACGGCCTTTCTTTTGCTGATGTCAGTATTGGGAATCCGCCCTAGCGCACCGAGAAAAGAAATGAATATTGTGAACCCATCACTGCCGGATTTCCTTGACCACCTGAGCATCCGCAATATGCGCGTGGGCAACAGCCGCATTGGGCTCGATTTCAACCGGCACGGCGACCGCACGTTCTGCAATGTGGTGGATATTGAAGGCGACAAGTTGCTGGTGAATGTAGCGTTTAAGAAGCGCTAAAGGTTTTAGCCGCCTGTAGAACCATGTTCATCAACCAAATGTTGCGTGCGGCGTTTCCAGCATTTAAATTGAATGAGCATTAGAAACCCGCGGGAGGGAACTAAATGGCAATTAACGTAATGACCAAGAAGAATGGACCATTGATTGTTACCGGCGACCTGGGCGAATTGAATCTTACAGACGCTGATGGCAACAAGTTTGACATCAGCGGTAAACAAACGGTAGCTTTGTGCCGCTGTGGCGCTTCTGTGAATAAGCCTTTTTGCGATGGGCAACATTCCAAAATTGGTTTTCAGGCCGCTGAGGCCGCAGTGAAGGCCGGCGGCTAAGCAGAGTTTTAGAAAGAAGATTTTGCGAGGAGCCTTATGGGCTCCTCGTTCTATTTCAATCACTTACCAACGCGTTTCTCGCGTGTTACCAAAGCCCCGTCACGTCTCGCATCTCGGGAAAACCCGCAAATCTGGATAAGCTTGTTTCCCAATGCCAATCGCAATGATCGGACATGTGCCGCTCTCCACCCTGCTGGAATTGATTCCGGTGGCAGCAACTATTGTGACCACGTTTCTCAGCGTGGTGCTGGCGCGTGCCACATTGCGCTACGCCAAGGCGGCTGATCGCGGGCTGGAGCTTTCACGCGAGCAGTTTGAACGTGAATGGGCGCCGGAATTGCACGTGCGCCTGGAGCGGGCATCAACAGCCGATGCAAAGATCGTAATCACCAATCTCGCGCGTGCGTCAGTCCTGCTTCAGCTCGTCCAGTTGCGCACCATGACGCATGCCATGCCGTTTGAGCGCCAGTATCTCAATGATCCGCTGGTGGGCGGCAACAGCTGGACGCAGCATATAGGTGAGCGCATCCTGGCCATCACGGGAAAAGATTTTGAAGGCACCATTGCTGCCTCTGTAAGCTTTTACGCTGCTGGGCGTCTTTATAAGAGCGACTGGTTCCGCTTTGATATTGAAGTGGAGCGTGGACGGTTTGAAAAAGTCAACCCAGTTACGCTGCCGGCACGCCGCGTACGCGTGCTGGCCACGCGCCAGGCAGATAAGTTTCGCCGGGAGATGGTGAAAGACGTGGTACATGAAACTGCGAATGGCAAACAGGCGGAAGTTGATTTTGAGTAGATAGCGCTTTGCGATTCGCAGCTTAGTGAATGGTCTTCATCTTCCGCGACATGTAATCCATGAGCAGATACTGCCCAAGAGTTTGCGGCGTGGTGAAGTAGGCTTTGCCTTTACACATGGCTGTGACTTTCTGCACAAACTGAACCAGGCCGTAATCAGAAGCCAGCATAAAAGTATTGATCATGATGCCGGAGCGCTTGCAGCGGGAAACTTCTTCCAGCGTCTGGCTGACAACCAGAGGATCCAGTCCAAAAGCATTCTTGTAAATCCTGCCGTCTTCCAGCGTCAGAGCTGAGGGCTTGCCGTCAGTGATCATCACGATCTGCTTCATGTCTTTGCGCTGGCGCTGCAGGATGCGCTGGGCCAGCCGCAGTCCTTCACGCGTATTGGTGTAATACGGCCCAACTTTCACGCGCGCCAGTTGTGAGATTGGCATCTCTTCCGCCGAATCGTGGAACAGAACCAGTGACAAAGAATCACCCGGATACTGGGTGCGGATCAGGTGTGAGAGAGCCATGGCCACTTTCTTGGCTGGCGTGAAACGATCTTCACCGTAAAGAATCATGCTGTGCGAGCAGTCCAGCATTACCACGGTGGCACAGGACGACTGATATTCGCACTGGTGTACCTGAAGATCAGAGTATTCGATATTCAACGGCATCTGCAGCCCTTCACGCTCAATGGCTGAGGAAAGGGTTGCAGTGATATCGAGGTTCAAGGTATCGCCAAATTCGTAAGATTTGGACGCGCCGCTGGATTCGATGCCCGTGGCAAGATCGCGCGTATCATGGCGGCCGAAGCTGGAGCGCCCCAGCGAGCCCAGCAGGTCACGCAACGTCTTGAAGCCGAGAAAGTCCAGGCTCTTGTCAGTGATTTCAAAGCGTGCATAGTTCTGGGCCTCACCGGTCTGCCCCGGCGTGGTTGATTTGCGAGACGGATCATGCGGCTGGTCAATCGAGATGAGTTCTTCCTGCTCCATGCGCTGGATCAGCTTCTCAATCAATTCTTCAATGCTGCCTTCGGCCTGCATCTGCTCCAGGCGTTCGCGCATGTCCTCGTCAAGAAAATCTCCCATCTCAAGCGCCTGTTGAATGGCCTGACGCAACGCGTCCAACGAATTTTCGTCCATCTGCTGGAAATACATGGAGTCATTCTGGAAGCCGGACTCAAGCATGTAGTCAGAGAGGGCGCTGAGCAGGTCTTCCAGGCTCATCTCGTCCGCCAGGTCGGCCACGTATTTGGAGAATTTGGTGTATTTCATTTTTCTGAAATCCCGAGCGTAAGCAAGGGATTCCTATCGTCTAAAAAATCTTGAGTGCAGTGAAAGAATGCTAATCTTTCTTTGCTGCTACGCGTCGATTTTGTTGTGTATTACGAGTCCTTAAGACCCTTGTTGCTACAGGGTTCCCTCGTCTTGCGGCGCGGGAGAAAACCAAAAAGAGCTAGTTATACGGTCTGCGATTCCGCATCGGAGGACGGTCATCTTCTTCTCGCTCATACTGGCGTTCTTGTTTCTTGGGTTGTTTTTCTGCCCCGAAGACACGTTCTTCCGTGCGTCCAATGCGGCGATGCGCGTGCAGACCTTCCAGTACGAACTCCGCGGCTGAAACCAGAATCTCTGGTGCTTCCTTAGACTTCACGCCCACTGGTGAAAGCTTTTCTGTAAGGCCCTGGATGTTGCGCAGGCCTTCCAGTACTTCCTGTGCGCTGGCAGTATCAGAGAGTTTTATTTCTCCGCCCAGTTCAAACCACTGCACCACCTGCTGCAGGTTTAACTCTTTGAAATAGACGTCATAGGTCTTGGCCACGGCCATGCGGATCAGCTCGCGCGCCACGGTGTCAGCGCCGCGCATCTCGCCTTCGTATTCCAGCTCAAGCTTACCGGTAATGGAGGGCAGCGCGGCATAGACATCGCCAATGCGCGGCACAATCATTTTTTCTCCGCTGCGGACGGCGCGGCGTTCGGCGTTGGAAATCACGTTTTCCAAAACGCTGATAGGCAGCCGCTGACTTACGCCGGAGCGCTTGTCGATCTTCTTATCTTCACGGGCCAGGAACGCTACGCGCTCTACTACTTCGCGGATGTACTTTGGAACGTGCAGTTCCAGGCCATCGCGTTCCAGCCACGCTTCCTGTTCGGTGATGCTGATGCCTTCTTCCAGCGTGCCGGGATAGTGCGTGCGGATTTCCGATCCAATGCGATCTTTGAGCGGCGTAACAATCTTGCCGCGCGCCGTGTAATCTTCAGGGTTTGCAGTGAAGACCAGCGCCACGTCCAGCGGCAGGCGCAGCGGATAGCCTTTGATCTGGATATCGCCTTCCTGCATGATGTTGAACAGGCCTACCTGGATTTTTCCTGCCATGTCCGCGAGTTCGTTGATGGCGAAGAGTCCGCGGTTCGCACGAGGCAGCAATCCGTAATGCACGGTCAGTTCGCTGGAGAGATCATGGCCGCCGCGCGCCGCTTTAATGGGATCAACGTCGCCAATCAAATCGGCAATCGTAACATCTGGCGTGGCCAGCTTCTCCACATAGCGATCATTGGGGGTGAGGTAGGCGATGGGCGTGTTGTCGCCTTCACGGGCAATCAACTCACGGCAACGTTTGCAAAGTGGATCGTATGGGTTGTCGCGGATTTCGCAGCCGGAGACGTAAGGCAGTTGCGGATCGAGCAACGTAGTAAGCGCGCGCAGGATACGGCTTTTGGCCTGTCCGCGCAGGCCGAGCAAAATAAAATTGTGGCGGGAGAGCACGGCGTTCACCAGTTGCGGAACGACTGTGTCTTCATAGCCAATGATGCCGGGAAAAATGGTTTCGCTGCTGCGCAGACGTGCAATCAGGTTTTCGCGAAGTTCGTCTTTCACTTTGCGGGTGCGCAGACGCTGCTCAGAGAAAGAACTTTTCTTGAGCTCGCCCAGAGTGCGGGGAAGATTCATGAAGGGCCCTCTGAAAGAATTATACGCCGTGCAACTGCAAGGAGTTCAATGGGCGATCAACCGGGCTTGGTTTATTCACTCCAAATTCATGTTTAATGCACATGTCCGTTGCCACTGGCGCGCTGGCGAGCCTGTAAAGTCTTTTCCACTTTGGGAATAGTGGCACGGTAATATTCAGTCAGTGTTTCAATTCTCTCTGACTCAGATTTCATTTCCAGCAACGCCTGCTTGAAATCCAGATCAACGGGCAGTTCGTTTGCCAGATGAAACGAGAGTGGTTCCGTATCCCGCGCAATATCCACCGGCTGCCCGAGGACGGCGAAGAGTTGTTCATGCAATTCCACTACAATATCCACGGCGCCGCCGCTTGGCAATGAAGGCTCATCTTCAAAATAGGAGACCTCAGCCTGCAGGAAAGAGCGCTCCTGATTGACCTGCATGATTTCAAAGCGGCGCTCGCCTTCTGCGGCAATATCGAGCCGTCCGTCTTCATATTTTTTGAGGACGTTCAAGATGCTGGCCGAGCATCCGATGGCAGCCAGAGCATTCTCTTTTGCCCTGACCATGCCAAACGGCTGCTCCTTCAACAGGCACTCGGTGATCATCTCTTTGTAGCGCGGTTCAAAGATGTGCAGGGGCAGTGGCGCTCCGGGAAAAAGCACCAGTTCAAGCGGGAATATCGGGATCAAAGGCACAGCAACAATTTTAATGGTTCCATCGCTCTACTCCAAGTAGCTGGGCCGCCTGAATTCCAAATTTACGTTGCATGGTGATAGGGCTGTGCTATCAGCTTCCGCCATTTCTTGCGCGTCTTGACTTACCTTCAGCAACCATCTAGAAACTTGTGCATGAAACTTGCAGGCAAAGTGGCAGTGATTACCGGCGCGTCCATGGGTATTGGCGAGGCCATTGCGAAATTATTTTTACAGGAAGGCGCAAAAGTTGTCTTGTGCGCTCGCGATCTGCCACGGACGCAGGCAGCGGAACAGCGCATCGGCGGCGGCGCGAACACACTGAGCGTCGCGTGTGATGTGAGCAAGCGCGAGCAGGTTGATGCGCTGGTAAAGGCCGCAGCCGCCAAGTTTGGGCGCATTGATATTTTTGTGAACAATGCCGGCTTTGGATTGAATGACGCCGTGGCTGACATGGACATGGTGGAATTCCGGCGCATGTTTGATACGAATCTATTCGGCGCCGTGGATTGCATGCAGGCCGTGATTCCGCTCATGCGTCAGCAGGGCGGGGGTGATATTGTGAATATCTCTTCGGTCTCCGGGCACATTGCCACGCCTTACATGTCAGGCTATGCTGCCACTAAACACGCCATGAACG
>DASXZE010000058.1:0-10504 GCA_036502105.1 Candidatus Angelobacter sp.
CTTTTGCTCATTTTACGTTCTTCCCCGTTGCGAGCGCAGCCACGTCAGGATGCATTTTAGGAAGCTCTACGTGCGGCAAATCGCCGTTGAATGATTTCAGGAACGCAACCAGATCAGTTTTTTCCTGCGCCGTGAGATTCAGTTTGTAAATCAGCTTTGATTTGTTTGGACCATCCCCGCCGCCACGGTCATAGAGATCAACTACTTCTTCGAGAGTGGCGAGTGATCCGTCATGCATGTAAGGCGCGGTCAGTGCGACGTTACGCAGCGCCGGAGTTTTATAGGCGTTGCGGTCTTCAGCTTTCTTCGTTACTTCGTACCGGCCCAGATCAGCGGGGCCGCCCGGCAAAGCACTGGTACCCAAGCTGTAATACTTATTGTCAGAAAAATTCGGGCCGTTGTGGCACTCAGAGCATGCGCCCTTGCCGATGAAGACCAGCAGGCCGCGCTTCTCCTGCTGCGTGAGCGCTGATTTGTCACCCGTGGCATAACGATCGAACCGAGAGTTGGGAGTGAGCAGCGTGCGTTCAAAAGCAGCAACGGCCTTCGCGATGTTGTCCAGTGACGGCGGCCGGTCGAAGATGGTTTTGAAATCCTGGTGATATCCGGGAATGGAATCCAGACGATCGACCAGATGTTTTTCGTCCAGCATGTTCATCTCTGCCGGCGCGAGTAACGGGCCTTTGCACTGTTCGTCGAGAGTGGCGGCACGACCGTCCCAGAATTGCGCTGTGTTGTACGCGGCATTTAAGACCGTGGGTGCATTGCGTCGCAGCAGTTCTCCCTTGAATCCTTTGGAGCGCGGCAGGCCGTCAGCAAAAGCTTTTTCAGGACTGTGGCAGGTGGCACAACTGCTGGCGCGATCGAGCGAGAGGCGCGTATCGAAGAAAAGCTTCTTGCCTAGTTCGATCTTGGCAGCTTCCTGCTGATTGTCCGCGGGAACCGGCACGGCCGGTAGCGCCCGCAAATTGCCGGGCAGAACGCGCAAGGTGTCTAGCATCTCGGGAGTAATGCTGGGCGGTTTTATACTTGCTTCATCGGTGGTAAAGCCGCGCCTGCTGGCCAGCAAAAACGCCGCCACCATGGTGAGCACACAAAGCAGCCGATACCCTAAATCTTTCCGGGTCATCTACAAGCTCCAGTCTTTCTCTTTCAGTTTCTATTTTTGGCAGTTTTCTATTTTTTGGCTGAGGTTGCTGTCTGAGCGCCGTTTTCCAACATGATGTCTGAGGTGACAACGCCACTGGCCGGCACCACGATGGTTTTCTCAATCATGTGGGAACGCTCATGCCAGGCCTTGAGAACGTATTTTCCTGGCGGCACATCTGTAAGGGTGAAAGTGTGTCCGGGCAGACTGTTGGCAAAATATTTTGTGGGAACTACAAACACGCGGGCATGCATCTGGTGATGAATGGAACAGAAAACATCCACGATGCCAGCCTGGTCAAACGACACCGAACGCATTTCACCCTTGCCGTACAGCCCTAGATTGAACTGGCTGGTGCCGGTAAAAGAATAGACATTATGGACTACGTCGTCATCGTTGGGCATCTCCACTTTCTGGCCGGTTACGGCGATGGCAAATTCCGGCGCGAATTGCAGATTATGCTGCGAGATTTTTACCGGCGTCTCTGGCGGCTTTGCGTCATGCACGCCTTCCAGCCAGATCACCACGGTTTCCCGGCCACCAGCGGCCTGATTTGCCACCGGACCGGAAACGTTTGCCAGTTTGATTTTTCCTGAGATGGTTCCTGCGTGAGCAGGCACGACTAACAATGATCCGAACGCGACCAACATCGCAATCCAATTTCTGGTCACACTATCCCCCAATTTCATACTCAAAATTTCAGCAAGTACAAACCGCGTGCGGCAGACCCAGCAAATGTCTTAAACGCGACGCGCGGTGTCCGGAAGGAAGCGACTCGCAACTGGAGAATAGTGGGAAGTACGTAATGCAGCCAATCTTACGAAGGTAATAGAGGACGGATAGTTAATAGAGCGGTAATGCTGCGTTTGAACGCAAATGCAATCTGAATAGGTATATTTTCCTGTTTTGGGAATAGTATTCTGTTGCATTATTCGGATAAGCAGTACTGATCCATTAGCAAGAGCCGTGAGAACCCAAGAGTAGTAATACCTAAGGACGGATAGCGGAGCCCGCGAATATGGCGGGGTTGGCGCGATAGCGCCGCGTAACCGGCCCGCGCGATGCTGTCTCCTGCGTAAAGCTATATTCGAGATCGCGGGAATCCATTATGTATTTACCTTTAAAACGCACATTCGCTACAGCATGCGTGGAGGTGCGAAGCCACATGCCATCTACCTCAGCAAAACTCATGAGTATATTCACGTCATGGATCCACCATGATGGACTTTTTACCGGGCTGCCTTCAATGCGCAGGATGTTGTAGGTTTCAGAGTCCACCCAGAGTTTGCCGCGCAGCAGATCTTTTTCTTCGCGTTTGGGATTCAGACCCAGAAGATAGCAGCGCCGACCATTGAGAGCTTCCTCACCCAGCAGCTTGAAATCATAGTTGTTGCGCGAGAGTTCTTTGCGGTCCGCGTCTTTAGGCTGCTCGGTTTCTTTGGTCAATACATCACGCAGAATGTTCGCACCCATGCCGCCGCTGCTGCTCTCAATCTGGTATTCCTTGGCGTCCGGCGGGAGAACGGTGATGCTGGCCACCATCTTGGCTTTCTCCTGCTCTTGTTTATCCAGTAAAAGATAGCCGCGCTTCACGGTGAAGGGCTTCACCCGCGCCTTGTTTTCCTGCTGGGCTTTTAACATTGCGTCCACAATGCTGTTTGCTTTAACGCTGTTTGCATTCTGCTGCGTAGCATTTACCTGCGCCACTGCGGCCACCGCCGCTAGCATGGAAAGCAGTATCCCCCACAATGTGAATCTAAACAGCACGTTGAGTCCACCAAAAGTCCTTATGCAAAGTTAGAAGCGCCTGACGCGAAAAAGGAGGGCCGTGAACTAAGGGGATTAAGCCTTAGAACGAAGAGAACAGCCTTATTTTGGGCCGCTCTGGAGACGCCAGAGCTGCATCATTATCACTAGGAATATTTTTTTAGCAAGGCTTGTATTGTGAAAGAACGTCAATTCATTCATCTCTTCTGGACGGTGCTGCTGGTTTGCAGTCTGGCAAGCTGCGGCGGTGGTAGCAAAGCAAGCAGCACCGCTCCTTCCTCGATCGCAATTACCACACAGGTCATAGTCAGCGGTTTGACTTCACCGCTTGATTTGGAACACCCCGGTGACGGCAGCGGCCGTTTGTTCGTGGTGGAGCAGGGCGGGACCATCCGCATTATCCAGAATGGCGCACTGCTGCCGCAGCCATTTCTGGATATCAGCAGCAAAGTAATGGTGCAGGATGAAATGGGACTGCTGGGAGTTACCTTCCATCCAAGCTTCGCGACGAACCGAAAGTTCTATGTAAATTACACGCGCAATAATGCGGGACAGTTTCAATCTGTGATTGCCGAATATCAGGCATCGGCGGCCGATGCAAACTTTTCCGATCCGGCAACAGAACGCATTTTGCTCACGGTGGACCAGGTGAGTAATTTTACGAACCATAAAGCAGGCCAGCTGGCTTTCGGCGCGGATGGCTTCCTTTATTTCGGGCTGGGGGACGGAGGGAGCGGCGGCGACCCCTTTGGTCATGGGCAGAACACGCAGATTCTGCTGGGCAAGCTGATGCGTATTGACGTGAACTCAACCAGTCCGGGCAAGCAATACGCCATTCCCGCGGACAATCCTTTTGTTTCCGGCGGCGGACTGCCGGAGATATACGCTTATGGCTTTCGCAATCCGTGGCGCTTTTCTTTTGACAGCGCGAGTGGCCGTTTGTTCATGGCCGATGTGGGCCAGGATATGTTTGAAGAAATTGACATTGTGCAAAAAGGCGGCAACTACGGATGGAACACCATGGAAGGCATGCACTGCTTCAATCCGCCCACCGGCTGCAACATGACCGGGCTGAGTCTGCCTATTATTGAGATCAGCCATCCTGAAGCGGAGGCGGTGATTGGCGGCTTTGTTTATCACGGCACGGCCGTGGCAGGCATGCAGGGCATGTATATCTTTGGCGATCTCAGCGGCAAAATCTGGAGCCTGACCGAAGCGCCCGCGAACACATTTACCCGCTCAGTGCTGGCAATGCCAGGGTTCAGCATCAGCTCTTTTGGACAGGATGCGACCGGCGAACTTTATGTAGTGGATATCTCCAACGGTCGCGTGCTCAAAATCGTGCCCATGTAGTCGTTGTGGCGCGACGAAACCAACAAGCGCGCAAGCTTACGCTGCGTTCACGGTATCGCGCAACTCAGGATAGAGAGGAAAAGCCTCGGCCATCTCCAGCACCTGCTTGCGGATACGGGAAAGCACCTGAGCATCTTTGGAGTGATTGAGGGCTTCCGCAATCCATGCGCCCACCTGAAGCATCTCTTTTTCTTTCATGCCACGGGTAGTCAGCGCCGGGGTTCCAATCCGGATACCGCTGGGCTTGAGCGGAGGATTGCTATCAAACGGAATGGTATTTTTATTTACGGTAATGCCGGCCTCTCCCAGCGCATGCTCAGCTTCACTGCCCAAAAGACCTTTGGCAAAGACATCAATCAACATCAGGTGCGTGTCAGTTCCGCCGGAGATGATGCGGAAGCCTTCCTGCATAATTTTGCCGGCCAATGCCTGAGCATTCGCAACAACCTGCCTGGCGTAATCTTTGAATGAAGGCTGGAGCGCTTCTTTAAAGCAGACAGCTTTGGCGGCGATGATATGCATCAGCGGGCCGCCTTGAATACCGGGGAAGGTGATTTTGTCCACGGCAGCGGCAAATTCCTGGCGGCAGAGCACCATACCAGCGCGTGGGCCGCGCAGCGTTTTATGCGTGGTGGTTGTCACGATATGAGAGTGCGGCACGGGCGAAGGATGCACTCCACCGGCAACCAGGCCGGCGATGTGCGCCATATCCACCACGAGCCTGGCGTCCACTTTATCGGCGATTTGTTTCATACGGGCAAAGTCAATCACGCGCGCATACGCGCTGCCGCCGCCAATAATCATCTTGGGGCGTTCATTGAGCGCGATGGATTCCATCTCGTCATAATCGATCGTCTCAGTATCTTTGCGCACGCCATAAGGAATGATCTTGTACATCTTGCCGGAAAAATTCAGCGGATGGCCGTGCGTGAGATGGCCTCCATGAGCAAGGTTCAACCCCATTACTGCATCGCCCGGCTGCAACAGCGCCATATAAGCCGCCATATTGGCCTGCGAGCCAGAGTGCGGCTGCACGTTGGCGTGCTCGGCGCCAAAGATTTCTTTGGCGCGATCACGCGCGATGGTCTCAACCACGTCAGCAAATTCGCAGCCGCCGTAATAGCGCTTACCCGGATATCCCTCAGCATATTTGTTGGTAAATACAGAGCCCGCCGCCTCCAGCACCGCCATGCTGACAAAGTTCTCAGAGGCAATCAGTTCCAGGCCTTGATGCTGGCGAGTGGCTTCATTGGCAATGGCGCGGGCAATCTCAGGGTCAGACTCAGCAAGGGAGCGGGACATCCAGGTGTTTTTCATGGCAATGAAATTCTACTAAGAGAAGGCTGTGGTGAGCGAATAGCTGCTGTTCCGTTTTGAGACTTTTTATTGGTCCGGAGTTGTCTTGTTAACGGCTTTTATATAGACATCAGGATTATGGCGCTCCATCCAGCGGTCTGGCTTCTGGACAGGAGTGAATCCGTAATCAGCGTAAAGCTTGTGCGCGTCACGCGTGGCCAGCATCCAGCGGCGCAGGCCCTGCAGGTCAGGATGCGCGACGATACATTCCATCAGCCATTTGGAAAGCCCGCGACCACGATAGGCGGGAAGAATAAAGACGTCCGCCAGATACGCGAATGTTGCGCGATCAGAAATAACGCGGGCGAACCCGAATTGCTGCTGCGCAAAATACATGCCGAAGCAGATGGAGTTGTCAATGGACCGCTGCACGGTCTCCACGGGAATGCCTTTGGCCCAGTAGGAATTTGTAAGAAACTCATGCACCGCCTCAACGTTAATCCGCGCCGGATCGGTGCTGATCTCAAAATCTCCTTTGGACCATAGATGATGCATCAGCTTTTCCTTGCGGCGCGGCCGGCGTCTTCTTCCTTTTCTTCTTTTTCGATGGCCATAATTTTTTCCACGCGTCGCTCGTGGCGTCCGCCGGCAAAGGAGGTAGCCAGCCATTTATCCACAATGCGAAAGGCCTCTTCCGGCTGGACGATCCGCGCACCGAGTGCCAGCACATTGGCGTTGTTGTGCTCGCGGCTCATCTGCGCTTCATATTCAGTGCTGACGTTGGCGGCGCGTATGCCATCAACTTTGTTGGCGGTAATCGCCATGCCAATGCCACTGCCGCAGACCAGAATGCCCCGATCAGCGCGCTGCTGGCTCACGTCATGCGCGACGGTGCGGGCGTAGTCAGGGTAGTCCACTGATTCCGGCGACGACGTGCCTTCATCGCGAATATCCAATCCCTGCTGTTGCAGGTGTTGTTTGATTTGATTTTTCAGCTCGAAACCGGCGTGGTCTGCGCCCAGGGCGATTTTCATGAGAAGCATTTTACTGAGCGGCTGTTTACTTAGCCACTCCTGTGAAATCCGCAGAAATGAAAAAAAGCCAGCACTGAAGGCCGGCCCGAAACCAAGGATATGATTTTGTAATCTTCAAATATCTTTATTAACTGAGCCCAATTAACTCAGCCCAATTAACTCAACCCAGGTTTAGTGGTGATTGGCGAACTTGATGCCTTCTTCTGCGTGGTGAATAGCGTCATTGGTGGCTTTGAGGGCGGCAACGCGGTGCCCGCCTTTATCGGCTTCGGCTTGTTCCAACTCGGCTTTCGCCAGTCTCAGGTGTTCCAGAGCTGCCTTCATATGCGGTTGTTCTTCAACGGTTGCCGTGGCCATGGTTACCGGCGCGGCTAAGATGCCAAACATCACGAGCAAAGCCAAGGTCTTAAAAATAGTCTTCATCGTCAAGTCTCATCCTTTCTCTCAAAAAAAACAGCTGGTGTAAAAGCTAGCTTTGCGCAAGCAGGATTGTCAATCAACAATACCGCTCATCCGGAAGTCCAGCACCTTTTGGGATAACAGCCCGGCAGCCTGCAAATATGCACCTGCGATACCTACGTAAGGTGATTGCTGGCTTGTATTGCAGCAGCTTTTCATCGGATAATCACGCTTCGCGTCCCCATGAAATATTGATTGAGGTAATTATGGCCACAAAGCCCGTGCAAGAAGCGGAAACAGACCTGACCGGCGACACACGAGGACCGGTACAGGCTTATAAGTACGTTCTGTTTGAAGTGATTGACTCCATTGCGCGGCTCACGCTGAACCACGCGCCGCACAACGTGCTTACCGTGCCCATGATGAAAGAAATGGCGGAAGCCATTGAGAGCCTTAACGGACGCTCAGATGTAAAAGCTATTTTGCTGCAATCGTCACAGCAGGCGTTTTCCGCGGGCATCTCACTGGAAGATTCGCGGCCGGACCGCGTGTTCCAGACGCTGGACGCATTTACCCGCGTCTTCCAGGCAATGGTTGATATCTCAAAGCCTGTAGTCGTAGTGGTGAACGGGCCGGCCATTGGCGCAGGATCAGAGCTGGTAGGTTTTGCCGACGTGGTATTGGCGACGCCCAAAGCAAAGTTCGCGCAGCCGGAAGTAAAGCTGGGCGTGTTTCCACCGTTTGCGGCCGTAATGTTGCCGCAGTTGATTGGCACCAAGAAAACATATGAACTGATTCTTACCGGTGAAGCGCTCTCTGCTGAAGAAGCTCTTAACTTTGGCTTTGTGAACCGTGTGGTTCCTGAAGCTGAACTGCAAAAACATGTAGATACGCTGATTGCAAGAATTTCAGAATTCAGCGGCCCGGTGCTGGAAGTGACCAAGCGCGTAATCAGCAATTCGGTGGGACGTCCGCTGAAAGAGGCGATGAAGACCTCACAGGACCTCTACCTCAACGAACTGATGAGCCTGGAAGATGTGCAGGAAGGTCTGCGCGCCGTGATTGAGAAACGCAAACCGGTGTGGAAGAATAAGTAGCTTACTTTTTCACATTCCGAGCGGAGCGAGGAATCCCTATCAATATCCGAGCTTACCTGGCGACGAATCAACGCGAATCAAAATCATTCGCGTTTAATGCATATCGCGGCTTGATCTTTCGTTAGCCTTCAAAATCATCAAAACTGATAGGGATCCCTCACTGCGCTCGGGATTACAGAAACCTACAGATTCTTCACTAAAAACCTGATCATGTGATAACCGTCAAGATACTTGAACGGCGTTTCGCCCGTGGTGTAGTGTCCGCAGGGAAGGACGACGGTTTTTAGATCTGCGCCGTGTCCGCGGAAGCCGGCTTCTGCCTGGCGCGAAAGCTCCGGCAAAAACGTAAGATCATAACGCGCATAGATCAGCAGGTTCTTTTTGGGATAGCGCGCGAATTTATCAAAGTAAGCCATGGGGCTTACGCATTTCCAGGATTGCCGCAGACTTTCCAGGGTGATGCCGTCGCGCTCCAGACCTTCACGCACATGGCGCGTGGACTGGCCGGTCCAGACTACGTCCGCCATGTAGGTTGAAGCGTGGTTGAAGACGTTCACTTTCACCCGCGGATCATGCGCGGCCGCGAGGAATGAATAACACGATCCCAGACTGGTGCCCACAATGCCGATGCTCTCTTTACCCTGCGAGATGAGCCAGTCAATGCAGGAACGCACATCAATCACGGCCTGACGGGCTGCGTCCAGGGTGCGGCAGATGTTGGGAGAAACGGCGTAGTCTGAGCGTGCGATCTCCTGCGGCCGGCGAATGTCATGGTATGGCTTGCTCAGGCGCAACATGGAAATGCCGAAGCGATTCATGATGGGGCCGAGCGCGTTATAGGCGATGCCGTTGGCGTTCCAGTGCGGCAGCACAATCACGGCGCGTTTGCCTTCGGCGGGAAACCAGCGCGCGTTCACCAGATCATTGACCGGATACGGCGTGGGCGCAGCCGAGGTGAACCGCAGAAAAGTTCCGTTGCCGTCGGGAACTTTGTCGCTGGCGTTGCTGCCCGTGGCAAAAAGCTCGATCTTGCGCGTCTCAAGGCGGAAGTCTTCAGGAGTTTTGTAGGCGAAAAATTCGTCGCTGTGGGCGACGATGCGGTCATTCAACTCGTGCAGGTAGCTTTCAAAGCCCTGCTCTGAGCTGGGGAAGTTGCCGTTAACCAGCGGCCAACGCCGTGCCCAGTCCATACCCCATTCCATTGGGCGAACGATTCGATTTGTATCGCGCGTGGTGAGACGGGTCTCCCATGCGTACATCCATTTTCTATAAAGGCTGGCCATGAATATTGTATGAGTTCGCTCCGTCTATTCTAAATGATTGAGAGTACTTTTCTGGTGCTTGGGCGGTAATGTGTGGAGGAAATCCCGTACACTGATTTGGCTACGCGCCGTGCCGGGCGTGCATACCGGAGTAAGCCTTTGATTCCGACAAAACTTGATCGTATAGCGCGTGAGGTTGGTGGCGAATTGCTTGGCGCTTCTGCGTTGGCCGCCATTGACCGCGTCTGTACAGACTCGCGCGGCGCTTCTCCGGGGGCATTGTTTGTTGCGCTCAGAGGGCAGCATGCAGATGGCCATCGTTTTCTTGCAGATGCTTTCCGCAATGGCGCTACTGCGGCGTTGGTGGCTCAAGATAAGTTGAGCAGCGTGACGCTGAATCCGGACTGGAAGGTGATTGCTGTGGCTGATCCTCTGCGCGGACTGCAAGCTCTGGCGCGGCGGCATCGGCAGGAATATTTTGCGCGCGTGCTGGCGATTACCGGCAGCAATGGCAAGACGATCGTAAAAGATGCGTTGAAAAGTTTGCTGGCTGGCAGAGAGGTGCTGGCATCGCCGGGAAGTTACAACAGCCAGCTTGGATTGCCGCTGGCCGTGCTATCGGCGGAGAAGCCGGAAGCGCTGGCGATTCTTGAGGTCGGCATTTCTGCGCCGGGAGAGATGGCGGCGCTCGAAGAAATCGCGCGGCCGACGTATGGAATTCTTACCAACATTGGGCTGGCGCACTTTGCCGCGTTTGGCAGCCGCGAAGCCATTGCACGCGAAAAGATGAAACTCTTTGAGCGCATTCCGCAAGAGGGATGGCTGTTGTTGCCAGCGGACGAGCCTACGGTGGATGAAGCTGCGCGGAGAATGCAGTGCCCTATTTATCGAGTTGGCGATGAGAGTGGCAACGCGGGCATTAGCAAAGATCAGGCGCTCGCACTCAAGCATGTTTCTTTCAGTGAGGATGGCCAGCTGCTGGAGCTGAGCGCAGCTTCACAAGGCACAAGAAGCGTGCGGGTGAAGACGCGGTCGCCGGAGATCATTGCCGATCTGCGCATTGCCGCTACGGCTGCGCACCTGTTAGGCGTGCCGCTGGAGGAAATTGCTGCGGCTCTGGACAATTACACGCCAACGTCAACCCGCATG
>DASXZE010000059.1:0-5187 GCA_036502105.1 Candidatus Angelobacter sp.
GGAAAATGACTTTCAACCGGACTTCGGGCCTGAGGTCCAGCAGCAGCTGGCGCAAATTAAATCCAGGCCGCCACAGGCCGCCGCTGCAAATGTGAAAGACCTGCGCAAGCTGCTTTGGTCGTCGATTGACAATGACACCTCGCGCGATCTTGACCAGATTGAATACGCAGAAAAACTGCCAGACGGTACGACCAAAGTAATGGTAGGCATCGCCGATGTGGATTCATTCGTGCCCAAGGGCTCTCCGATTGACGCACATGCCGCCCGCGAAACATGTACGGTTTACACCGGCGTCCGCAATTTCTCCATGATTCCTGAAGAGCTTTCCACCGGCACAACTTCCCTGCTGGAAGTGGATGGAAAACTCAGCATGGTTACGGAATTTATTGTGGATGGCAACGGCACTGTGACGAAGCAGCAAATTTACCCTGCCCTGGTGACCAACAAAGCCCAGCTCGCTTATCCGTCAGTGGGAGCGTGGTTGGAAGGGCGCGGGCCAGCGCCCGCTAAAGTTGCGGCATCCGCCGAACTACAGGCCCAACTGAAGTTGCAGGATCAAGTAGCGCAGGCGCTGAAGACTGAGCGCCACAATCACGGCGCGCTGGACATTGAAACCATAGAAGTAAGTCCGGTCATGCTCAATGACAATGTAGTTGACCTGCAGAAACAAGAGAAGAACCGCGCTACTGAGCTGATTGAGGATTTCATGATCGCCGCCAATGGCGTGGTGGCGCGAACGCTGGAGCAAGCTGGGATTTCCTCCATCCGGCGCGTGGTGAAAACGCCGAAACGTTGGGACCGCATTGTGGCTTTAGCGGCTGAACACGGCGGCAAGCTGCCTGCCGAGCCGGATTCCAAAGCACTGAATGACTTTTTGCAAATACGCAGGGCCCAGGATCCTGACCACTTCGCCGATGTCTCTTTAACCGTCATCAAACTCATGGGCTCAGGCGAGTACGTAGTGGAGCGTCCGGGCCAGCCTTCTCCCGGACACTTCGGCCTGGCCGTACAGGATTACACTCACTCCACCGCTCCCAATCGACGCTTTGCTGATGTGGTGACACAACGACTGCTCAAGTCCGTGGTTGGCCGCCAAAAGAGCCCGTACTCTGATGATGAACTGTCAGCCATCGCTACGAACTGCACTACGCGAGAAGATGCAGCAAGAAAAGTTGAGCGTGGCATGTCCAAGCGGATTGCCGCTGTCAGCATGAGCAGCCGGCTGGGGCAGATCTTTGATGGGATCGTGACAGGCGCAGGCCCGAAAGGGACGTTCGTTCGCGTTCTGGCCCCTCACGTAGAAGGCATGCTGATGCACGGGCAGGGTGTGGACGTGGGAGACCGCTTGCGGGTAAAACTGGTCAATGCCAACCCGCAACGCGGTTTCATTGATTTTGTTAGGGCGTAAATTCCCGCTGCGGTCTATACGTGTAATTCTGCAGCACGTTCGTGGCGTGCCGCGGGCGGCACAGCCCGGGGGACCGCTTCCGCTTCATACGGAAGTATGGAATCAAGCCATGCGGTAAGAAATTTCTGTTCCGCCGCGGAGATGTCAGCAAATCTCACGCCGGTTCGCCCGGATGCGCGCGTCCACATGACACTGCCAGATGTGTGTATCAGCTCTCTGCCCTCGGGCAGGTGAAAATCGATTTGCAGCTTAGCGCCCAGCGGCAGGATCTCCTGTGTCTGTATGCACAGTCCGGTTTGGCTCAGGTCCAGGATGACCGACGATTGCAAATTTTGCTTGCCTTGCTCCTGTACCAGCGCGCTGGCAACAGGCTTGATCTGGACCGGATGGCGAAACGCAACCCTGCGCTCCCGGATCATGGTTCCATAAGCGGCTCGCAGGCTGCGTGCCAGCAGGTCTGCCGTGAACGGCTTCTGCACAATGAAATGAATTCGCTTGCCGCGGGCCTCTTTTACCTGCGCGCTGCGCAACAACGCAAAAACCATTTTCGGATTTAAACTCTCACGGCTACGGGCAAGATCAAGTACACCCGGCAGATCATGATCAAAAATGCCGAGATCAAACTTGGTAGTTTTGATTAATTGCTCCGCCGCCTGCGCTGACGCCACAACTCTTACATTCACTCCATGCTCTTCAAGAACTTTATGGGTGACGTTAAGCGGCCCGGGATCCGCCGACACTACCAGCGCGAAAAATGGCTCCATGAAAACACCTCAACGAGTATCTCATCGGCGGTCCTGCTGGGAACTTGAGCCATTCACATGCCCCCAAGACGCCAAAAGTACAGAGCTTGTACACGCGGATTGGTCATATTGTTTAGCTAACCAAATGCATCACAAATAGGGCAATTGCCCGAAACCGATTCCAGTCTGCCCCCGGACTGTCTTTGTTAAAGTTCAGCTATTTTTCCCAAAACAGGAAAATCCAGTATCACTGGCCCAAAGCATGCATACCTATATTTCTAGAGCCGGTTTTTACTCTTATAGTTAGCCGGAGAAAAAACAGTCCCAGGGACCTAGATTGTTGAAAAAGTGAGACTTGGAACTCTTAAGCAAGACTTAGAAGTTAATAAAGAAGCAAGTAACTTAGGTAATTATTGCACGAAGAGATCGAGTAACTAATTCACTGAAATTGGGAGACCAGGGACCATGGATGACGACCAGAAATGGCTAGAGGCAGCGGCAGGGATTGAACAGGATATTGGCTATCTGAAAGCGGCGATGAACGCCAGCGCCCTCTCTGATCTGGAACAGGACATTCAGCGCTTGAAAACAGTCCTTTCCGTTTACCGGAAGAATGCCGCCAAAGGCGTTTCCTGGCCCAAACCGGACGATCTCTTTTGTATTCAAGCAATTCCCCAGGGCGCGCGGCAGGTTGCCACCGCTACCCGTAGAGACTTTAAGATCGCAGCACTGTAAACGTAATTTTGCCTGGAGGCTGGTTATGAGAAAACTGAAAGTGCTGATTGGAAGTGCCGGATCGGTTTTCTGTGATGTTAGAAAAGCCGCGCTTGAGCATTGGGGCTGCGAAGTAACCGTTGCACCCGATGGCAAACAGGCGTGCGCCGCTTTGATCAGCGGCCAGTATGATCTCTGCATTCTGGATTGGGACATGCCCAAAATGACCGGCTTGGCAGCCTGCCAATGGATACGCTCGGTCGATCTAAAATCCCAGCCCTACATTGTGCTGATGACAGCAAGAAATCATCCGGAACAGGTTCAGGCGGCCTACAAGGCAGGAGCGAATGATTATCTGGACAAGCCTTTCAGTCTGGAAGACCTGCATTTCCTGATTTCAACGTTTGCCCAGAAGGTTTCACAGCAGGATATTATCTCGTGCGAACTCACAAACATGGATCCGCTGGAACTGTATCGCCGCGATCTGACTGCATCAAAAGCTTTCCGCTCTTCTCAACTGTAGAACGCAACAGCCGTTCAGGCTGTTGCGCTCCACAACTCTTGCTTATCCGTTAAAACCGAACTCCACCAGTTCCCTGCGCAGTTTATCCAGGCACCGTCCACGAATAAAGCCAATGGACCCTGTTGCCAATCCCATGCGTTTGGCAATTTCTGCGTAAGGCAGCGGCGGCTGCTCAAAGAAAAGCAGCTGCACTAATTCGCGATGCCGCGGCGTCAATTTGGCCACTACATCCCGGACAATCTGCTCCTGCTCAAACTGTTCCAGCGTTTCCACTGGAGGTATGGAAGCCAGCCCTTCAGCAACATCGGGCTCTAGAGCATCCAGTTCAACGTGGTAAGTTTGCTTCTTTTTCCAGCGATACGCCTGGCGAATGGATACGGTAATCAGCCATGACCGCAATGACTGCACATTTTTTAATTGCGGCAGGCTGTTCAATACCTCAATACATACAGCCTGGAAAACATCCGCGGCGTCTGCCGATGAAGCGCCATATTTGAGCGGAATGGAATAAATGAGGCGCTTGTACTTATCAATCAGCTCTTCCCATGCCTGCTGGTCGCCTTGTATGCAGCCTCTTACAAGCAATTCATCTTCGCTAAGTTCAATCTCTTCGTGACCGTAAAACTGGTCAATTTCTACCTCATTCAATAATGAGGCCTGGCTTGCAGCAATGACCGCTGCTGGTGCGGGCAAATACATCTCTGAGGATTTCATAGTCCGTTCCTGTCTTGTGGTCGAAAGTCATATGGTTTCCGGGCTGGACCAGACAGCGTGGCCAGCTCAAATGAGCGTCCTTGGAAAAAAGAGGGCGAATGATTCGCTAACGCGGACCTTCAGCTTTTACTTTTTGTGCGGACACACTTTGGGATTGGAAAATGACTCAGATACGTAAAGGAACGGCAAAACAGAAGAGGTCTGTTTCAACAGGAGCAATCTCACTGATCTGGCTGGAAAAAAGGACTGCCGGCGGGCGCATGCTGGAACACAGCAAAGCCGGAAACAGCTTGAGCAAGCCGGCAATCACAAAAAACATTCCGGTCTCAAAGAGAACGGAAATCATCTGGAATTCAATATCGCCCGTGGCCACTGGGAAGTTGTCCCAGCTATCCAGCTGCATGAATGGCGAGAAAACGGCCATCAACACCATCAGGATAAGTATGATTTTGGGCAATTTATTCATTCTTTTCACTAAACAGCTGTTGCCGAGAGATATTTGCGCGGACAATTTTCCCTCGGCAACTGGGGCGACTATAGCATTCAAATTGAGATCTACAAGGTTTCCCGTTAGATGAGGGGGCTCTGCCAAGGGCTTCGTGGTTAGCATAATCCCACGTAAGTTATTGATTGTGCTGCAATTAAAATTTACCAGCAAAATCCGAAGCAGAATCGGCGGAAGATTGGAAAACTTTTAGAGTTTCTAACAAAATTGCCGATAGCTATATTGATTGCGGTTTTGCCTGCCACTATATAAATAGCGACCGCGCTAGGGATCTCGTGGACTGCCATTGTTCGTCGAAAGGCGCCAGCGGCGTTGTACGGGACTCAACCGCTTTCTGTTAGGCCCAGCTAAGGAGTTGGTTCAAGCAGGTAAGAAGAGCGGGAGAGCGAGTGGGGAAATAGCACGTTCTCCCGCATCTTCTAATGCATTGGAAAGGGTGAGCTTTCCAGATCCAGACCAAGCTGCAGCTTTGCGGCTTCGCTCATCTTGCTGGGGTTCCAGGGCGGCTCAAATACCACCTCTACGTTCAATTCCTTGACCGTAGGCAGGCTTGAAAGCTTGCGTTGGATATCGGCCTTCA
>DASXZE010000060.1:0-17230 GCA_036502105.1 Candidatus Angelobacter sp.
TCCCGATTCGATTTAGAATGCCTACCGAACGTTTTTTTTGAAGGAGCAACAGCCATGCGCCGCCAAGTACGCTTGCAACAAATCGCTGTTTTCGTCGGTCTCGTTTCGCTTGTGTTCGCATCATTCCCAGGAAAGGCAGCAGGCCCCAAAGCCGGGCCTTCTGGATATGAGATCACCAAAACCATTTCAATCCCCGGCGATGAAGGCTGGGATTACATTGCAGTGGATAGCGATGGGCGGCGTGTATATGTCTCTCATGCGAGCCATGTGGTAGTGCTGAATGCTGATACGTACGAAGTTGCTGGCGACATCCCTGATACGCAGGGCGTGCATGGAATAGCGATCGCGTCAGAACTGGGTAAAGGTTTTACCAGTAATGGCCGTGCCAATACTGTGACCATGTTTGACCTGAAGACGTTGAAGCCAACAGGAACCGTGAAGACCGGGACTAATCCTGATGCTATTGTCTATGACTCGGTAACAAAACGGGTCTTTACAATGAATGGCCGCAGCAATGACGTAACCGCGATCAATGCCGCAGATGGCACGGTGGCGGGAACATTTGCGGTGAGTGGCAAGCCCGAATTTGCCGTTGCAGATGGCAAAGGCAGCATTTTTCTGAACATTGAAGACAAATCTGAGCTTGTGCAATTTGACGCGCAAAAACTGACCATCACAAATCACTGGCCGCTCGCGCCTTGTGAGGAGCCATCGGGTCTGGCTATGGACGCGAAAACGCGGCGTTTGTTTATTGGCTGCGGTGACAAGATGATGGCTGTAGTGAATGCGGATACAGGCAAAGTTGTGGCCACTCCTGCCATTGGCAATGGTGTGGATGCAAATGGTTTCGATCCCGGAACAAAATTTGCTTTTGCTTCAACCGGTGATGGCGCGCTCACAGTGGTGCATGAGGATTCTTCCGAAAAATTTACTGTCGTGGAAAATGTGGCGACCAAAAGATCTGCGCGCACCATGGGGCTTGATACCAAGACGCACAAGATCTTTCTTCCGGCAGCAGAGTTCGAGGCGCCGGCTCCGGGTGAGCGACGCGGGAAAATGAAACCTGGTTCATTCGTTGTACTGGTAGCGGAAAGAAAATAATTGGGTCTGGAAAAATTGGGCCCAGAAAGATTTGGATTCAGAAGGACAATGAATTCTGGTCTTGCAGCGTGGTGCTTTCCACGGCTGTGCCTGTTGCCCGGCGGAAATAGCGGGCCAATTCATGGTCTGTTTCAATCAGGTTCAGCATGGCGGGCCGGACACCGTTCAGCAGCTTTACGTCCTCTTTGAGAAATTGTCCGATGAGCCCCAGCCTGGCAGCGGCCAGCAGCGGCTCAACAAGACGTACGGCCTTTGATCGGCTCCGCGGAAGCCAGCTGAATATCTGCACTAATACGTGCTCCTCACCGAGCGGTCGAAGCGAAACCATTCCATAGGTTGTTGTTCGTTTCAATTGTGCTGATACCAGCACCAGGCTTCCGCTCCAATTCGTGGCGGTCATCGTTGCTTCCGGGCCAGAGATGATTCGTATCAGCCGGTCATACCATCTGTGCTTACCGACTCGTGCCACGGTGCGCGAGGCCAGCGCGTGATCGCCAACGCTCCATACGGTCGGCGGCGCCAGCAGTTCACGCTCATGCACAGAGTAGAGATGTTGTGTATCAAAACAATTAGCGCCCACCAGATACCACGGACAGGATAGAGTGAACAGCAGCAATTGGTTTATGTGGGCCCATTTCTTTTCCATCAACCTGCTGTTTCGCTCTGAAGTTCTTCAGCGCAAAGATTTCCCCTTGGGCGATGAATCGTATAAATCTCCGCTGCTCAAGGTGCGGCAGAGTCTCCCTCGGTTGCAAGACGCGCACATGGAACTGCCGGCGTGATGCGCGTCAGCGTCAATCTCGCCAGTCCGGCTGACGATGCAGCCATCCGCCTGCTTATGCGTCGCCAGCCAATGCCGGGGCGCATTGCGTTGACGTTTGAGCGAGAGCCAGATTTCTCTCTGGGCTGCGCAGTGACCGGTGAAGATTGCCAGATCCTGGTAGCACGCAGCGAGCAAGATGAAATAGTTGGCGTGGCTTGCCGCTCTGTGCGGAATGTTTTTGTGAATGGAGTTGAGCAGCGCCTGGGCTACCTGGGACAACTCCGCATTGACGAGCGCTTTCGTGGCCGCTGGCTGGTTTCGCGCGGCTTTTCTCTCTTGCGCCAGATGCATGAAGCTTCAGGCGTCCCAGCTTATCTGGCTGCCATAGTTGGTGGAAATGATCAGGCGACAGGTGTATTGGTGGAGAAACGGCGCCGGTTCTTTCCTGAATTCAATAGCGTTGCCGACTATTGCACGCTCGCGATAGATGCTCATCGTACAAGACCAACTTTGCCGTGCGAAGCGCAGATCTCGCACGCCGATTGCTGTGACCTGCACGAGGTCGCTTGCTTTCTACAGACGCATGGTAAAACGCGCCAGTTCTTTCCGGTCTGGGATGAGCGTTCGCTCAACCAGCTCTCGGCGTATGGCTTGCATGCTCAGGATTTCTGCATCGCGCGGCGCGCGGGTGAAATTGTGGGTGTCATGGCTTTGTGGGACCAGTCGGCATACAAGCAGACGGTGATCAAGGCTTATTCCGGCTGGCTCAGGGCAATCGCACCGCTCTGGAATTCCAGCGCTCCGTTGCTGGGGCGCAGTTCATGGCCGCGTCCGGGTGAGACTTTGCGCAGTGTGTATGCTGCGCTGGTTTGCATTGCTGACGATGACAGCGCGATATTCGCGGCGCTTTTACGCGAGGTCCATAACCTGGCGCATTCGCGTGGGTTCAGCCATCTCATGCTGGGGCTGGATGCTCGCGATCCGCTCTTGCCTGTGGCCCAGGCTTACACACACATTCTTTATCCCAGCCGGCTTTATCTGGCTGAATGGTCTGATGGAGGGCATATACATGAGCGACTTGAGCAGCGCCCTGCTTACGTCGATATCGCAACGCTCTGAAGAGAGCGCTGCTCCGCGCCTGGCTGGTAGCGTTGTTGCGCGCGGGGTGGTCTCATCCGCCGAGCGCAGAGAGATGTATCGCCTGCTGGAAATTTATTTCGCAGGGACAAGTCTAGGTCAGTTCGAAGCTGATCTCGCGGAAAAAGAATTGGTGTTTTTGCTGCGCGATTCCGTTACCGGACAGATACAGGGATTTTCTACATCCATGCGGCTTTCTGCACGCATTGACGACGAGGACATAGTAGCTTTTTTCTCTGGTGACACGATCATTGCACGCGAATACTGGGGCGACTCTTTGCTGGCCCGGCTATGGAGCCAGAAAATTTTTGCTGAGGCTGACCTTATTCATGCAGTGCGTCCTTCGACCCGGGTGTATTGGTACCTGATCTGCTCTGGATATCGCACATGGCGGTTTCTGCCGGTGTTCTTCCGCGAATATTGGCCCAACATGGCCGCTGTCACGCCGGCACACCAGCAAAGTATTCTGGATACACTTGGGCAGCAAAAATTTGGCAGCCAATATGTTCGCGGCGTGGGCGTAGTTCATCTTCGTTCAGCTGCTCCACTGCGCAGCGGTATCTCAGATATCACAGAGAAACGAATGACAGATCACCAGGTTGCATTTTTCGCTCGTATGAATCCTGGCCATATACGGGGTGACGAACTTGCCTGCCTGACGGAAATTACCCGCAGCAATCTCACAAGAGCGGGCCAGCGGATGGTTGGCTCCGCGGTGGGACAATGAGGCAAGCCATGGCAACGGCAGCAGCGCTTATCCATGACCGCGAAGCCCCAGCTAGCTGGAGCAGGCGGACCTGGTACCTGGTAACCATCGGATTGCTTGTCTCGCTGCCATATTTCTGGCTGGAGCGGCATGTTGCTTTTCCAGTGACACAGGTTTCTGCCAGCGCAATTGACCGTGCGATACCTTTTGTTCCCTGCACGGCGTGGCTCTATATTTCACTTTACCTGCAGCTGGCTTTGCCGGTCTTTCTTGTGAAAGATGCAACGCGTCTGCGCCACATGGTTTTTGGTTTTGGCTGGATTGCTGTTGTCTCGCACCTGACATTTTTCTTCTGGCCTACGGCAGTCGCGGCATTTTCTGCGTCAAGTTTCGCCATGCCAATGCGGCTCATCCTGGCCGCCGATACCTCCGGTAATGCGCTTCCGTCATTACATGCTTCACTCGCTGTTTACTGCGGTCTTTGTTCGGCGAAGCTGATCATAAATAAATGGCTGCGGAGCGGAATGTGGATCTGGACCTTCCTCATTCTGGCTTCCACGTTGCTTGCGAAGCGGCATGAATTGGTCGATATTCTGGCAGGCTCGGCACTGGGCGCATTCGCGTACTGGGCGCTCTCACGCCAACGGCCGCATGAACCAGCTTATTGCAAAGCGTGGCAGACCACGATTAACGCTAGAAAATCACTCTCACAGGGAATTGAAACTGAACTCGCGCCGCTGTTTCTAACCAACGGGCGCAAACGTGTGTTCGAGCTGGCATATTTTTTCAGCGTGGCGATCGTTGGCGTCTGGCTGAGTTTATATGGCTGGGCAGGTTCGCGCTGGTTCCTTATTGCCAGCGGCATCCTGGTTACAGCTCTGGCGCTCAATGCATTTGTATTGCTCATGCATGACGGCATGCACTCCACACTTTTTAAAAATCGCCAATGGAATTGGCTAGGCTCTGTGCTTCTGGGCTCCACATTTCTCATGTCGTTCACGGCGTATCGAATCCTGCACACGCGGCACCACAAATTCCTGGGCGACCCGCGAGATCCGGATGACTACCAGAATTACGTGCGTCCACGGCTACTGTTGTGGTTTCTTCATTTCGTGCGTCTGACCGTGGGTTCATTACTTTATCTAGCGCTGATACCGTTTCTGGCATTGAAGTATGGCAGTGATGCGGAGCGTCGCCGCATTTTAGGCGAATATGCTTTTCTGTTTGCGGTCTATAGTGCGTTGCTGCGTTTTGTGCCCGGTCACATTTTGTTTTTTGCCTGGTTTGTTCCACTGCTGATTGTCGGCAGTCTCACGGCTGTGCGGGGCTTTACCCAGCATGGCATTACTGACGCTGCTGATCCACTGCTGGCCAGCCGAACGGTTTTCCCGAACCCGGTGGTTGGTTTTTTTCTGTTGCATGAAAACTATCATCTGGAACATCATCTTTTTCCTGAGGTTCCCAGCTATTATCTGCCGCGATTGCATCAGCTGATTTGGCGGCGCTTGCCCCGGGCTGTTTCCAGTCGCGGATATCTGAGTTTTCTCTCCAAGTTTCTGCGCGCAACTCCACGGATGGATGAAACTCCCATTGGTCTGGAGCATCCGGCCAAAAGGTCTGCTTGATTCCGGTAATCGCCAACTCGTTGTGGTTGGGCGCGTGTCTTCCGGAGTATTTGCGTTTCCGCCGCGCCGTAACGCGAGTGGAAGATACACAGGCTGCGCTGCTTCAAGGTATTGTGTCCGCGAATGCTGATACTGAATTTGGGCGGATGCATGGCTTTAAATCGATTCGCTCGGTTCGCGACTTCCAGAGCCGGGTTCCGCTGCGCAATTATGACGCGCATGAGCCGTGGATTACACGCATAGCGGGCGGCGAAACCAATCTTCTAACCAGGCAGAGAGTCAGGCTTTTTGAGCCAAGCAGTGGCTCGACGGGTGCGTCAAAGCTGGTGCCATACACTTCGTCATTGCAGCAGCAATTCCGTCGCGGCATTCAGGCGTGGACAGCCGATCTTTTTCTGCACCATCCGGAATTGCTGACGGGGGCCGCCTATTGGTCGGTGAGTCCCATGGCCACTGAAGCACGGTACAGTTCTGGCGGAATCCCAATTGGTTTTGATGAAGACGCGGCCTACCTTGGCGGCTGGCAGCAGCGCCTGGTCAACTCAGTGATGGCGGTGCCAGGCGCGCTGAGCAAAATTCATGACCTGGATACAGTGCGTTATCTCACTTTGCTTTTTCTGGTGAGCTGCCGCAACCTGAAATTGATTTCCGTCTGGAACCCAGCTTTTCTTTCTCTTCTAATGGAGCGGTTGCCGGAATGGGGAGATGAAATCGCGCGTGATCTGGAGCGGGGAATCGTCTCCCGTACCGGGCTGGAGCTTGCGCTGCCGAGAAATCCGCGTCGTGCTCTTGATTTGAAGGCCGCACTTCGCAGTAACACACTAGCGGAACGAAATGCTCGTCTCTGGCCAGAGCTAAAAGTCATCAGCTGCTGGACAGATGCCAATGCTTCCGCGCCTTCCGCCATCTTACAAGGGCAGTTTCCTCAGTCGCGCATTCAAGGCAAAGGACTGCTGGCAACGGAGTGTTTTGTTTCTTTTCCGCTGGTGGGCCGTGAGGGCGGCGCGCTGGCAGTGCGGTCACACTTCTTTGAGTTTCTCCCGGTTGGGCTATCAGGTGAAACGGAATCTCCACTTCTTGCGCACGAATTAGTGCAGGGCCAGCAATATGCTGTGCTGGTCACCACCGGAGGTGGGCTCTATCGTTACCAACTGGGTGATTTAATTGAGGTTACTGGGCGGCTCCATGATTGTCCGCTGATTCGTTTTTTGGGGCGACAGGACCAGGTCTCAGATTGGTTTGGCGAAAAACTCAATGAAGCCCATGTTGCGGGGATTCTGCGCAAGGCATTTGATGATCATAAAATCGCGCCGGCTTTTGCCATGCTGGCGTGTGATATTAGTTCCGCGCCTGCCTATGTACTCTATATCGAAACAGAAGCGCCAGATCTGCTGCTGAACCATATTGCTGCCAATATTGAAGATGCGCTTTGCAATAATTTTCATTACCGCTACGCGCGCCAGCTCGGCCAACTCGCTCCACTTAAAACTTTCCGCGTACGGAATGCAGCCGCAACGTTTCTAGAGAATGCAATTGCCAGCGGACAGCGCGCGGGCAATGTGAAACCGGCTGCCCTGGATACTCGTGGCATTTGGTGCCGACGCTTTCAAGGGCAGTTCGTTACGCAAAAGGATTGGCGCAATCAGAAAACTGCAATAACTCAATGATTCGTCCCGCGCTTGTCTGTTTAAAGTTGAACCCAGCCTACCAGGCAATGGTGCTAAACTTCACCCTGTGATTTCAATATTCCTTCAAACCGCTCTTCTCTTTGGATTGATTGCTCAAACCAATGGGCAAAACCTTGCGCGTCCGGAAGTGCCGGACAAAATCAAAGCGCCTGCCAGTGAAGAAATTATCCTGCAGGGCCATGCAGCTGGATCGCAGATATATGTCTGCCAATCTGGTACTGGAAATGCTTTCGCGTGGACTTTAAAAGCTCCTGAGGCAGAGCTTCGCGACGAGCAGGGAAAAGTAATCATCCAACATTATGCGGGACCTTCATGGAAACATAATGATGGAAGTTCGATCACCGGCAAGGCGGTTGCACGGGTGGATTCTCCGGATGCCGATTCCATTCCGTGGCTGTTAGTCAACGTGACAGGTCACTCCGGAGAGGGCGTACTCAGCCGAGTTACGAGCGTCCAACGCATTCGCACCAAGGGTGGGCAGCCCCCACCAGCGGACCAGTGCAGCACTGCAACCCAGAACCATGAAGTGAAGTCCAGCTACACTGCTGATTATTATTTCTACGCTCCGGGAAAGTAATGCAGTTTGGACTGCTGACCAAGGGAAATGAAAGAACAGGCGCACGAAAATCTGTTCCCCCTCGAGACTTCTATTATTGGATGTAAGTGATTGAAAAGGTTGGTTGCGGGGGGTGGATTTGAACCACCGACCTTTGGGTTATGAGCCCAACGAGCTACCAGGCTGCTCCACCCCGCAGTTCGAGAATAACAGGACGTTAATATGCGGTCAAATGGCGGACGGGCTGATCGCGGCACAATGGGCAATCGTGGGAGCGGTGCGGATGTCTTTTCTAGTCAATGGATAAAGACAATTTAGTAAAGGCACTCTGGCACTGGCAGCTCATTGGGCTCATAACCCAAAGGTCAAAATGGGTGATGGCAGTTGTGCAAAAAAAGCCAGGAACCACGCTAGATTGGCACATGTTATATATTTCACGCTGAAGAGGCGTCGGTGGTGGGCCTCTTCTTATGCCAGTTGCTTTGTTTCTGATAAGCATGTGCCAGTGCCAGGACTGTGCCTTCGGCGCCGGGAGCTCCTGTGATTTGCAGCCCCATCGGAAGGCCCGATTTTGAAAAGCCGCAGGTTACGGAGATGGACGGCAGTCCGTAATTATTGAAAGGGCGGGTGTTGCGCAACATGAAAAGTTCTTTGTTGCGAAGCTGGTCTGGGTCGGCCTGAAGTTCCGCTACTGTCGGAGGCAGGGTAGGCACGGTGGGTGTGAGGATCAGGTCGATCTTCTCAAACTTCTGTAAAATCTGTCGCCGCTGGCGCAAAAGCTCATGGTGCGCATGGATGTACTGGGCAGAGGTACAGTCAGCGCCGGCGCGGATGCGCTTCAGGGTTTCTGGATCGTATTTGCTTTCGTTTTGTGACAGATATTTCTGTTGATAGGCATAAGCTTCAGCCGCCACGACGGTGCGGTCGGCTTCGGTGGATAGATCCATTTCCTGAACACCAGCGGTGAGTTTGGCGAGTTCCGCCACAGCCGTATCGACGGCAAGAGCGATTTCATGGTCTGCGTCTATCCAAAAATTGTGGGCCACGGCCAGACGCAATGACGCAGTTGGTTCTTCCATGGCCGATGGATAGTAAACCGGAGAAAATTTCTGGCAGTTAATATCCTGTGCGTCATAATGCGCGATTGCCTGCAACATGAGAGCGGCATCGGCGGCGGTGCGCGCCATGGGACCAACATGGTCCATGGATGAGGAAAGCGGAAGCACGCCTCGTGTGCTTACCAATCCATAGGTCGGCTTGATGCCAGTGATTCCGCAATATGCCGCAGGCAGTCGGATGGAGCCTGCAGTATCAGTTCCAATAGCGCCATAGCAAAGCCCAGCGGCAACTGCGGCGGCCGAGCCGGATGAAGAGCCTCCGGTAATGTGTGCGGTGTTCCATGGATTGCGTGCTATGCCAAAGTGGCTGATGATCCCGCTGCCACCGTAAGCAAACTCATGCAGGTTAAGTTTGCCCAGCAGGATAGAGCCTGCTGCGCGCAGTCTGCGAATGACTTCAGCATCTTTGGCAGGCGTGTTGTCTTTGAGCACGGCGCTGGCTGCTGTTGTCTTTACGCCGGCAGTCTCAATCAGGTCTTTTACGGCCAGCGGAATTCCGTGGAGCGGGCCTTTCCATTCACCGCGTGTAATTTCAGCTTCTGCTTTGCTGGCTTCTTCTAAAGCTGAGACGTCAGTAACGGTAATAAAAGCTTTCAGCGTGGGGTCCAGCCGCTCAATGCGTTCCAGGCAGGCACGCGTCAATTCAACCGGTGATACTTCTTTTTTCTGGACTGCCTTGCTGACCTCAGCTAGTTCAAGCAAAGGCAATTCGCTCGCGGAGTATTTAGCGGAAGAAGTCATGATAAGTGAGAGAATATCATCTCAGAGATGGCATGCACTGCCGGAAAAAACGGGCTTGATTTACTTGTTGATTCCCGGTTTTATGCCGACCAACAGAACTTATTTAAATACCAGCGAACACCTGCCACGCCGTGCGATATGTATTCGCATGCGCTTCCGCGCTTAGTTCAATGGGCCGCGAATATCCGCCGCCGGAAGTAAGAACAAAAGGCACACCGAAGGCGCGAACAGCTTCAAAGACCCGGCGGTCACGCTCAATGAGTCCCTGATGTGTGAGTGAGAGCCGGCCCAGCACATCCGAGGCCAGAGGATCGACGCCCGACTGATAGAAAATAATGTCTGGCTTGAAAGCGAATATGGCGGGTAAGACTTCTTCCAGCTGGTAAAGATATTCGGTGTCTTCCACACGGTCTGGCAAAGCCAGATCCAGTCGGCTGCGTTTCTTGCGCAACGGGAAGTTGCTCTCGCAATGAATGGAGAGCGTGAACACATCGGCATCATCCTGAAAAATTTCGGCTGTGCCATCACCCTGGTGGACATCCAGATCAATCACAGCGGCACGGCGGATAAGTCCGCGTTTCCGCAGAAGCTGGATAGCCACTGCAATATCGTTGAAGACGCAAAAGCCTGCGCCTTCGGCGCGAAACGCGTGATGCGTCCCACCGCCCAGGGTAGCGCCCCATCCATGTTCAATGGCTTGCAGAGATGCGCTGACCGTTCCACCTACGGAAGCAAAGGCCCGCTGGACCAGGATCTGCGACCAGGGAAGCCCGATACGCCGGATCGCAGCCGGAGCCAGGGTACCTGCGGTGAACTCAGTTACGTAATTTGGATCATGGGCCAGCGCCACGGTTTCTGCCGAAGCCAGTTCCGACTGCTCTACGTGAAACAGGCCTTCACTCTCAATGGACCGGCGAAGCATGCCGTATTTAAAAACTGGGAACTTATGGCCCTCGGGCAGCGTAATCTGATATCGATCAGTGGAGAATATCTTGGGACGATAGGAGGATTTCTGCATAACCAAAAGTCGCGTTTCCGGTCTATATAGTATAAGGATGGCCGATTCGCTCTTGGATTGGCAAAAAGCTCCAGATGCAAGAGAGATAGCCAACTGTGCGTTTCCGAACAGTTGATTGCAGGAACGGACAGTGCAGAGCTGGCGGCATGTTTGGAAAAGTGGGTTTGACTCTTATTTTTCAATGATTTACGGTGAAATTGGATTTTGGCACCTCTGGTGCATAGACTGTTAGTGCTATGGATATAGTTCGCGATGAATCCGTAAAGAAAAAGAAGCGCCAGAAGCAGACGGCAGTGATTGTTCTGGTGGTGATTGCCATCCTGGGAGCTACGCTGGGCGTTTCCAGACTTAAACCGGCTTTGCAATCTGTTGAGTTTAGTACGGTTTGGCCAGACACAGTGAAGCGCGGCTCTATGCTGCGGCAGGTGCGTGGGCTGGGATCGCTGGTGCCAATTCCTGACGATGTCCGCCTGATTCCTGCGGAAACAGATGTACGGGTTGAGCGCATTTTGGTTTTACCCGGCACACCGGTTACGGCGGATACGGTCATCATGGAGCTTTCCAACCCCATTGTGGAGCAAGAAGCGCTGAACTCTGAGTTGGACCAGAAATCGGCTGAAGCGGAATACCACAACACCAAGGCAAAGATTGATAGTGACCTGATGAGTCTGCGCTCCGCTGCGGCAACGGTGGAATCTGACTATGAAAATGCCAAACGCGAAGCCGACCAAAACAGGGAATTAAAGAAGATTGGCGTAGTTTCTGAGTCAGTCTTGCAGGCTTCACTCAGCAAGGAAAAAGAACTGGCCACGCGCAAGCAGATTGAAGCTGAGCGCATTGCGGAAAGCACCAAGGCGATTGATACGCAGATGGCCGTGCAGCAGACAACTATCGAACAGAAAAAGGCGATGGCAGGCTTGAAACATCGGCAAAAAGATGCCTTGAAGGTCCGAGCCGGCATTCCTGGAGTTCTGCAGGAAGTCCCGGTGCAGGTTGGGCAGCGCGTGGCGCAGGGAACCATTCTGGCTAAAGTAGTACAGCCAGACCATCTAAAAGCCGAGTTGAAGATTCCCGAAACGCAGGCCAAAGATATTGTTGTGGGGCAGAAAGCGGAGATTGATACGCACAACGGAATCGTTGAGGGAACAGTCTCGCGTATTGATCCTGCGGTTTTGGCCGGCACGGTAACGGTGGACGTAAAGCTGGATGGTGCGCCGCCCAAAGGTTCGCGCCCTGATTTGAGCGTGGATGGAACCATTACGCTGGAGCGCCTGGACAACGTACTCTACGTGGGGCGTCCGGCATTTGGGCAGGAAAAGAGCACGGTGGGAATGTTTAAGATTGATCCTGATGGCAAGACGGCAACGCGCACGCCCGTGGAGATGGGCCGCAGCTCCGTTAACACCATTGAGATTATTCGCGGACTGAAAGAAGGGGACCAGGTGATCCTCTCTGACATGTCGCGTTATGACAACCAGAACCAAATCAAGCTGGACAAGTAAAGCACTTAAAATTCATAATTACTTCGTGAGGAGAATACAAACGTGGCTAGCGGACAAACTTTGATCAACCTGGAAAACGTAACCAAGGTTTTCTACACAGATGAAGTAGAGACGCATGCGCTTTCAGGTATCCACCTGGATATCAAGAAGGGCGAGTATGTAGCCATTGCCGGCCCTTCTGGCTGCGGCAAATCAACGCTGCTTTCCATTATCGGCCTTTTGGATTCTCCTACTGACGGTTCTTACGTCCTGAATAGCCGCGCCGTACAAGGCCTGGACTTTTCTGATCGCGCCCGCATTCGCAATCAGGAAATTGGCTTCATCTTCCAAAGCTTCAACCTCATCGGCGATCTCACGGTGTATGAGAACGTTGAACTGCCACTCACGTATCGTTCCATGTCTTCACCTGAGCGTAAAAAGCGCGTGCAGGAAGCGCTGGAGAAGGTAGGCATGGCGCATCGTATGCGCCACTATCCTTCACAGCTCTCTGGCGGTCAGCAGCAGCGTGTTGCCGTGGCCAGAGCCTTGGGCGGATCACCTTCCATCCTTCTGGCGGACGAACCAACCGGAAACCTGGATTCACGCAATGGCGAAGCAGTCATGGAGTTGTTGCAGAGCCTGCACCGTGAAGGCGCCACTATCTGCATGGTGACGCACGATACGCGTTTTGCCAAGCATGCTGAACGGACCATCCATCTCTTTGACGGCAAAGTGGTGGAAGAAACAGAAGCCGCGCAGCAAGCTGAAATGGCATAGAAGCCCGGCCCCCATTCGAATTTTTAAAATAGACATTTCAAACCAAGGGAGAAGTGTGTGACTACACTCCTGCAAGACCTTCGTTATGGCTTGCGGATGTTGCGCAAGTCGCCAGCATTCACCGTAATTGCCCTGCTAACTCTCGCCCTGGGCATTGGCGCCAACACTGCTATTTTCAGCATTGTGAATGCTGTTTTGCTCAAGCCACTCCCTTTTGCTGACTCCGACAGGCTCATGTTCATGACGTCTGCGCTGGAACTGCAGCCCGGCGTTCAGCGGCCGTTTTCAGTTTCTTATCCAGACTTTTTTGACTGGCGGACGCAGGCAAAATCTTTTTCCGGGATGGCTTCGTCCCACGGTGACAGCTTCACGCTCACTGGGCTGGAGCAGCCGCTGCACGTTACGGCAGCAACTGTTTCTGGAGAATTTTTCTCCGTTCTGGGTGCGCAGCCTTTTCTGGGGCGCGGATTTACCCGGGAAGAAGAAAAGCCGGGAACGCGCGTGGTGGTGTTGAGCCATGAGCTTTGGCAATCTGCCTTTCATGGCGACCGCAGCATTGTGGGCCATGCCATTACCATGGACAAGCAAAGTTATACAGTAGTCGGCGTTATGCCGGCGGGCTTTGCTTTTCCGTTAGATCGTGATCCGCCGCGGCTATGGCGTACGTTTGCTCCGGAAGCGGAAACAATCGACCCTAAAGAGCCTGCGGGAACAACCGAACGCGGCGCTCACTACCTGCAAGTTGTGGCGCGATTAAAGCCGGATGTCACGATTGGGCAGGCGCGGGAAGAGATGAACCTGATAGCCCGCGCTCTGGCTGTGCAGTATCCCGATACCAACAAGAAGTTTTCATCGGTACAAGTAATCACCGAGCTGGAACACCTGGTGGGCAACACGCGTCCCCAGTTGATTCTATTGCTGGTTTTTGTGGGCGTGGTGCTTCTCATCGCAAGCCTCAACGTTGCCAATTTGCTGCTGGTACGCGCCAGCAAGCGTGGCCGTGAGATCGCCGTTCGCGCTGCGCTGGGTGCCAAGCAGATACGCGTGATTCGCCAGATGCTCACAGAAAGCCTGGTGCTGGCGATTGGCGGCGCCATATTGGCTATCCCAATCGCTCTGTGGGCGCTGAATCTTTTCATCAAGCTAAACGCTGAAAACCTGCCTCGTCTCCATTCGGCTGAGTTGGACAGCACCGTGCTTGGCTTTACCGCCATTATCGCTGTGATAACCAGTATTGTCTTCGGGCTGGTTCCCGCGTTGCGCGCTTCCAAGCCCAACCTGACGGAGTTTTTGAAAGACCGTCGCGGCGGCGCAGGCGGCACTTCCCATCAGCGTCTCCGCAGCGGCTTGATTGTGGTGGAGACTACTTTTGGTCTGGCTCTTTTGGTCGTTGCAGGATTGTTGCTGCGCAGCTTCCACCGGCTGATGGAGGTTGATCCCGGTTTGAATCCGCGCAACGTGCTGACGCTCACCTTTGACCTGCCAGAAAAAAAATATTCAGAGCAGCAGCAGGTGGATTTCTATCGCCAGCTTCTGGCGCGAGCACAGGCGCTGCCGGGCGTAGTTTCTGCGGCAGCGGTTACACCGCTGCCGCTTAGCGGCGGCAATGCCATGATCACATTTAGCATTGACGGTCATCCTGTGCCCAAGTCAGAGGAGCCGTCAGCCGACATCAAGGTAGTAAGCTCTGGTTATTTCCACGCGCTGGAGATACCGTTTGTGACAGGGCGTGATTTTACTGACCATGACGACAGTAAATCTCCCGGCGTTGTGATTGTGAACCAGAGCTTTGCCCAGAAATACTTTCCCAATGAAAACGCAGTAGGCAAGCGCATTACGCCCGGCGCAACCAATCACGGTGAACCGCAACCGCGGGAAATTGTGGGGATTGTGGGCAATGTGAAGAGCCGCAAGCTGGATAGCGATATTGTCCCGGAATATTACATTCCCAGCGCTCAACTCAATTTCGGTTCCATGACGGTTTGCCTGCGTACGAGCGTGGACCCGCATAGCCTGACTTCATCCGTGCGCAGCATTGTGACTTCCATGGATCCTGACCTGCCGCTGTATGACATAAAAACCATAGAAGAATACCTGGCGGTTTCCGTGGCAACGCCGCGTTTCCATGCCATGTTGCTGGAGGCCTTTGCCGCGCTGGCACTGCTGCTGACCGGCATTGGTCTTTATGGCGTGATTGCCTATGCTGTGGCGCAACGCACACACGAGATTGGCATTCGCATTACACTGGGCGCATCCCGGGCTGATGTGGTGCGGATGGTTTTGAAGTCCGGCTTGCGGCTGACTGCTATCGGCGTGAGCGCTGGAGTGGTTTTGGCGCTGGTGGCGGGCCGATACATTAGCTCAGTCAGCAGTCTTTTGTTTGGAGTAAAGCCGACCGACATTGTTACGTTTGCTGCCGTGATCGTGATTGTGACACTGGTTTCCTTGCTGGCTTGCTATATACCCGCGTATCGAGCGTCCAGAGTGGATCCCATGATTGCCATGCGCTACGAATAAGTTCCAACGGCAAACGAAAGATAAAGCCCGCGCACAGCGGGCTTTTTTACTGCTCAGCAGATCCAGTTCCAACCGATAAATATTCAAGCCCGCTGCCATCCCCTTAAGATTGCAGCGGGCTTTGCAGGGCCATCTTACTCCCGGGCCCTATCGGGATACAGCGCCGTGGAAGGAGCGTGGTCGTGGTTGCGACCGGCAGCGCCATAATTGCAAAATAGAAGAGTTCGTTTCCAAATTCCCTCTATCCACGGCGACTTTATCGCCAGTAGAATGGCCACTCAAGCGGCAAACTGCGTCGCGCGGGATTTGCCGTGCAATGTCGCGGCAAAGCGGCAGAACGTCTTGAAAGCGGAGCGTCAAGAAAAAAGAACGGCTAGAAAACCGAACGTCTAGAAAAAAGGAACGGCGGAACGCAGACCTATGACAACCGGCAACCCGGCTGATCGACTTGATTCATGGAAAGAGATAGCGTCTTATTTGCGGCGCGATGTTCGCACCGTGCAGCGCTGGGAGAAGAAAGAAGGTCTCCCGGTGCATCGCCATGTGCATGACAAGCTGGGATCCATCTATGCTGACCGCGCTGAGCTGACAGCGTGGTTCACGAGCCGGCAGCAATCGGGCACAGTTGGCGCGATGGCCGGGCAGGAGGGCGCTCCCGACAAGATCAAGCTGGCGGTTTTGCCGTTTGGCAATTTGAGCGAAAACAAAGAAGACGCCTATTTTAGTGACGGTCTGACGGAAGAGATGATTACGCAGATTACGCGGCTACAGGCCGCTGATCTGGCGGTGATCGCGCGCACCACGGCCGAGCACTACGATTCCAGCAGCAAATCCATGGACCAGATGAAGAAAGAACTTGGCGTTGGTTATGTGTTGGAAGGCAAGGTGCGGCGCGGCGGCAACCGCGTGCGCATTACGGCCCAACTGATCCAACTGAAAGACCAGACACAGGTCTGGGCAGAAACTTTTGAACGCGACCTGAGCGATGTACTCAGTGTTCAAGCTGATATCGCGCAGGCGATTGCGCGCGCGATTAACCTGGCGCTGAACCTATCTGAAAGCTCACGCCTTTCTGATCTGCAAAAAGGCCGGGGCCGCGTGCAGCCAGCTGCCTACGACTCATACTTAAAGGCCCGCTACAACCTGCATCAGATGACGCCCTCGGCGATTAGCAAAAGCATTGAAGATTTTGAACATGCTATCCAGGCCGACGGAAATTACGCTCCGGCTTATGCAGGACTGGCCAGTGCCTATGCACTGCTGGCGATTGCGCCGTTTGATTTGCTGGCTCCGCATGAAGCCATGCCAAAAGCCGAGAAGGCCGCGCGCAAGGCCCTGGAACTGGATAGCTCATTTGCCGAAGCGCATACCGCGCTGGCGCTGGTGAACCACCATTACCACTGGAAGTGGAAAGAAGCAGAAGCAGGTTACGAGCGGGCGATTGAATTGAACCCTGACCACGCGGACACACATCTTTGGTATTCATGGATGCTGCTGGCGCTGGGCCGTCGCGATGCTGCGTTTGACGAGATTGAACAGACCATGAGTATTGTGCAGGAGACTGATCCGCACCGGCTGGTAACGGTACACACGACGCGCGCGGCGGCTTACTACTTTGGCCGCGAGTACCAGCGCGCCGTGGAAGAATGCGAGAAGGCCAAAGAGCTGGATCCAAAATATTTCATGCTGCATTTTATTGCCGGCCGCGCTTACATGCGCCTGAACGAACACGCCAAAGCCATTGCCCATCTCAAGCAGGCGCGAACGGATACCGGCGAGATGCCGCTGATGGATGCGGCACTGGGCCTGGCTTATGCCGTGAGCGGAAAAATGGAAGAGACCATGAAGCTGGCAGAAGCATTCCAAGCGACCGCCAAGAAACGTTATATCCCGCCAACATATCTGGGCATACTTTTTGCCGGGTTGGGTGACAGAGACAAGGCAATGAGCTGGCTGGAAAAAGCTCTTGAAGAACGTGCTGATGGACTGACCTGGCTCAACG
>DASXZE010000061.1:0-7352 GCA_036502105.1 Candidatus Angelobacter sp.
CGGCCTGATTCACCTGCTTCTGGTATTTGCTGTGATCTTCGTGATCGCGCACCTGATTACCGGACGACGGGCAGCTGTTTAATTATTGAACGCTTAATTTATCCAAACTACTAACTCAATAGCGCTCACTCCATGTCTGGCCCGCTCATTCGGGCCAGTTTGTTTTGTGGCGATCCTTTTTACTACTCGGATTGCGCGCTTACCACACCGCCGCTTTAGGACATACAGGCACTGTATTGTTCTCTTTCCTCAGCGCAACGCCCGATGAAACCGTGCAAACACGAATGGCTGACGCCACCTTGCTCAATACTTTTCTATCCGACGCGGCGCGGTCCTTAGTCGTCACCAAACTTACCAGTAAGGTACTGTTCGCTGAGTCATAAACCGACATCAGCACAATGCGCACCTTGTTGCCGTTGAGGTCCAGCCTGCAGGTCAATGCTGGCTGGGCAAATAATTTCAAATCCTGCGCCATGGAAAAATCAGGGCAGAACTGGCGCGCCAGTTCCTGCGACGTGCGTGAGGGCGGAATCTCGCCATCAAATTCATCGTATCGCCCAATGTTGCTGCGGTAAGAAACCGTGATGGACGGCACAAATGCGGACGTAGGCCGCGCAAGAGAAGAAGAATCTGTGTCCGTCGCCATGCAACCGGAAGGCCGCTTAAGAAACAACACGGTTCCCTCTTCCACCCCCGACCACTCCCTGGGCAATGCACAAACACTCAATCCTGAAGGCACTTTCATCATCAGGCCGAATTTATGGGTTACATAGACTCGTGGCGCAGGCTTGGGTGCATAAGGAGCAGCCTGGTCCTGAAAGTTTCCCGCCAGCGCAGCGATCAATAAAAGTGCTGTCTTCATGCATCCTCAATTCTTATGTGATGAAAGTTGTCAGGACAATCTATTCCGGCCACATCGCCAGCGCCGTCTTGCTCAGGATCTGCTCTTTCACTGCATCAGACAATGTCAGCTCTTTGAACTGGTCAAGGTTCTGCTTGATGTCCGGAATTCCCGGGCTCGGCCAGTCAGTTCCGAAAAGCGTCTTGTGCGCGATTTCTTCCAGTCGGGGGAAATACTTGAGCAAAATCTTCGGAGGAATCCCGCTGATGTCCAGGTGCACATTCTTATGCCGACGCAGCAGAAAGAATGCCGTCTGCATCCAGATGGGCCGGCCGCCGTGCGCCATGAGTATCTTCAGCTTGGGAAAATCAACCGCCACGTCGTCCAGAAAAATGGGATCGCCATACTTATTGCGCGCCGCCGGGAAAATAGATGTCCCAGTGTGGACCATTACCGGAATTCCGTTGGCCTCCGCCACGCGATAAACAATCTCCAGCTCTTTCACACCATTTAGATAGTCGTTCGCATACATCAGCTGATGCGGCGGGTGGATTTTGATGAGCCGTATGCCCAGACGCACTAGCTTGTCCATCTCTGCTTGTACGTCAGGTGTATGCCGCGGATGCACGCTGCCACAAGAAATCAGCCGCCGCGGATTCTCCTTGCAGTAGTCCGCCACCCACTGATTCACTTCGTGCGTGAATCCCATGGTCTCCGGCGCCACATAATTGATGAGCACCGCACGCTCCACGCCAATGGAATCCAGATACTTCAGTAGCGCCTTGGGCGACCGGCAGTATTCCAGAATGTCGTCGTAATGGCCGCGAGCTTTTTTCATCACCTCAAGCGGGCCAGCCTTGAACATTTCCGCAGGTTGGATATGGATGTGGCAGTCAGTAATCATCAGTATTTAGTAATTAGTACTTGGTATTTAGCAAAACCGCATTCACCTTGATTATCGCAGCTAAATACCAATTACTAAGTACTAACTACTGGCTGCATGCCATCACCGCCCTCTTCGCATACACCTTCACAATCTCCCGCCGATACTCCGGAGTAAGCCCTGAAGTTGTGAGCGGCTTGGCCATTTTTGCCGCCAGCTCTCCCACCAGTACAGCAACATGCTCGCTGATTTCTTTTCCTACCAGCGCATTGTCCGCGCCTTTTACCAGCATCGGCGCGGGATTCACGGCTGTAATCGCCACGCGCGCATCTTCTACTGGCCCGCCATCTTTCTTCAACGCCACGGCAACACCGGCCAGCGGATAGTCAATGGATCCGCGCACGCGCAGCTTCATGTAGCTTCCCCGCCAGCCCGACGAATATTCTGGAAAAAAGACGCGCGTAAGCATTTCATTGCGCTCCAGCTTCATGCGCGCATCGCCCACGTTGGTGTAAAAATCTTTGAGTGCAACCATGCGCGCGCCTTTGGGACCAACAATCTCAAGCTCCGCGCCCAGGCACAGCAGCGCCGGTGGAGTGTCTCCAGAAAAAGCCGCCCAGCAGAACTTGCCGCCGGGCGCCACGTGGCAAAGATCGCCATCTTTCTTAATGCAGAACCCACAAGAGCGCCGCCACTGCAATGACTGGTTGTACCAGACGCAGCGCGTGTCCAGGCATATATTCCCGCCCAGCGTTCCCATGTTGCGCAGGATGGGCGACGCCACCGTGACAGCCGCCTCATGCAGCACGCGATAATTGCGTCGAATAAACTCTGAGTCTTCAATGGCCGAAAGCGGGGTGAGCGCGCCAATCTCCATGCCTGCCCCGGGCCGCACATGAACACCTTGCATCTCTTCAATCCCTCGGATATCCATGACATAAGCAGGAGTAAAGAGCTTCTGCTTCATCGACGGCAGCAGGTCCGTGCCGCCGGCAAGTATCACCAGGTCATTGCCATAGCGCGACAGATAATCCACCGCTTGGCGCAGCGACCGTGGCCGCAGAAATTTGAAAGAGGGTAAACTCATTTTTTCCGAATTGAAGGTGCTTTTCTGTAATCCCGAATCCGCGTTTTTTGCGGTGAGGAATCTCTACCATCTTTTACACTTTCGAGGTTCCACTCAGCTTCTGTCTTAAACCACAATACTTCGTAGCTATAGGGTTCCCTCGCTATGCTCGGGATTTCAGAAAAACTCCGCGTCTCCGCGCCTCCGCGGTGAAATTATGTTTCACTTTGCGTGGCTCTTCTCGAAGGATCCAGTTCATGCCGCTGCGGCCCCTTGCCTTTAAACCACAGTGACCCGCCATGTTCGCGGAACGTAACCGGCGCAACCGGATCAGCGGCACGCATAATCCCCACTGCATTCTTCTCAGCGTTCCTGGCCTTGATCGCCGCCAGCACGCGCTCTGGTGTGAACGGAGACTCATGCATCCGCACACCCACGGCGTCATAAATCGCATTGGCAATCGCCGGGATCGTCGCGGCCAACGAGCCTTCGCTCGCTTCTTTCGCTCCGAACGGCCCTTCCGGGTCCACTGACTCCACAATAATCGCCTCCACATCGGGCGACTCCGTGGCTGAAGGTGACTTATATTCCAGCATCCCCGGGTTCATCAGCAGCCCGTCTTTCCAGATCATCTCTTCCTGCAAAGCCTGGCCCAGGCCCATCCACACGGAGCCAATAATCTGGCCTTCAACAGAAACAGGATTCAACGCGCGCCCGCAATCATGTGCTGCCCAGATTTTGTGGACTTTCACTTCGCCGGTCTCTTCGTCCACACTTACCTCTGCCACCTGAGCCGAATACGAATACGCTGGTGATGGTCCAACGCCTGCGCCTTTAAACGCTCCACCGCGCGCATCTTTTGGCGGCGCATAAGAGCCCGTGCCTGTGAGCGCGCCGGTAAAGTCGATGGCCGAGACCACCGCTTCCTCAAAACTCATCCGGTCTTTGGGGCCTTCGTCTTTGCGCTTCTGCTGTAGCGATCCTCTGAGCGTCTGCCCTTCCACGCGGCCGGAACCTTCTTTTACGCTGCCACCTTCAGCCTTCGCCACATACTCGTCGCCAAAGCTACTCGTTGCCGGCTCTGCTGTGCCGCGCTTCCATACGCGATCATCACGCATGATCACATCTTCCGGCGCGCAGTTCATCTTAATGGCCGCCGCAGCCACAATCTTTTTCTTTACGTCCTGCGCCGAGCGGAGTGACGCATTGCCATTCATAAAAGTCACGCGGCTGGAATAAGAGCCAATATCAATCGGCGTGAGATCAGTGTCGGCAGAAATAATGCGGATGCGTCCCAGCGTGATCCCCAGCACCTCTGCCACAATTTGCGCCACCATGGTGTCAGATCCCTGGCCAATATCAGACGCGCCGGTATAAACCACCACGCCGCCATCGCGATCTATTTTTATATTCACCGTGGAATGCGGCATGTCTGACCGGATTATGCTATTCGCCGCGCCACTTACATAATGGCTGCACGCCACGCCCATGCCGCGCGCCGGCGGAAGCTGGCTGCGGCGCTCACGCCATCCTGAGCGCTTCACCACCTGTTCAATGCATTCCGGCAGGCCATAACTTTGTACGCGCAAATTATTCACTGTGATGCACGGCGGCTTCAGCAAGTTGACGCGGCGAATTTCGGCCGGATCAATATCCAGCTTTGCCGCAATCTCATCCAACTGCGATTCAAAAGCAAACCGCACATTCACCGTGCCGTGTCCACGCATGGCGCCGCAAGCGGGCTTGTTCGTGAGCACACGATAGCCGTCATACTTGATATTCGGAATGTCATACAGAGCGCCCAGCAGCGCTCCAGAATAAAGAATGGTCACCACGCCGTATGAGCAATACGCGCCGCCATCCTGAATCACTTTGGCTGCCACGGAAGTAAGACGGCCATCTTTCTTCGCGCCGATTTTCATATCGATAATCGTGCGCGGCCGGCCGCGATGCGCCCAGAAAACTTCTTCCCGCGTATACGTGATCTTGACCGGCGCTTTGGCCTTGCGCGCCGCCACCGCGGCAATAATCTCCAGCGGAATCACTTCACTCTTACCGCCAAATCCGCCTCCCACCAGCGGCTTGATCACGCGTATCTGCTGCATCGGCAATTCCAACACAATGGAGAGTTTGTGCTGCAAATAATACGGGACCTGCGTGGACGACGAAACCGTCAGCCGCCCCGGCTGCCCGGTCTGCGAATCAATCTCAAACGATGCCAGCGTTGCATGCGGCTCCATGGCCGCATGTGTCACTTCGCCGGCAATGTAGCGATGCTCCGCCACCACGTCAGCTTCAGCAAAACCTTTTTCCGGATCGCCAAAAACATGGTGATAATCTTTTTCAATATTGTTAGGCCGCTGCGGATGGATCCAGTCTTTCTCCGCCGTCATTGAATCTTCCGGATCAAACCACGCCGGCAAATGCTCATATTCAATGTCAATCAGTTCGAGGGCCCGTTCGGCGATGGATTCGGAAATCGCCACCACGCAAGCGACGTTGTCTCCCACGTAGCGCACTTTCTCCACCGCCAGCGCAGTCTCATCATGACCAACAGGCAGAATGCCATACTTGTTCGGCGCATCAGGCCCAGTCACCACGCATACCACGCCCTCAACCGCTTCAGCCTTTGACGCATCAATTCTCTTGATCCTGGCATGGGGATAAGGCGAATGCAAAATCTTGCCGATCAGCATCCCCGGCAATGACAGGTCGTCAGCATACTTGCCCTGGCCGGTGGTCTTGCCTGCAGAGTCAACGAGGGCAACGCGTTTCCCGATGATGGAGAAGTCAGACATAAGCAAACAGCAATTGGCAAATAGCCAAACGAAATTTTCTAAACCCTTTGCGTCCTCTGCGGTGAATTCCGATCACCCGATCACGCGCGATTACCCGATCTACCGATGATTCTGCTCCGCCTCGATCGCCGCCTTGATCGCCTGATACATCTGTGTGTATCCAGTGCACCTGCAGAGGTTTCCACTCAACGCATGGCGTATCTCTTCTTCGCTCGGCTCCGGATTGCGGTCCAGCAGCGCTTTCACCGTGATCATGAAACCAGGTGTGCAGTAGCCACATTGCGCGCCACCCCAATCGCCATAAGCTTTTTGGATCGCCACCAGCGCCCCGTGGTCGGCAATGCCTTCCACTGTGGTGATCTCAACCGCTGATTCTTCGTCTGCCGCGCAACTCATGGCCAGCATGGTGCAGCTCAGCGTGGGGACACCATCCACCAGCACCGTACATGCTCCGCAGGATGAATCGTCGCAGCCGCGCTTGGAGCCAGTGAGATCCAACTCCTGACGCAGCACATCCAGCAGCAGTTCGCTGGGTTCGATGGCCAACTCATGGCTGCGTCCGTTTACCCGGAGTTCGATTAATTCTTTTTTCATTTCATCAATTACAAAGTAATTAAAACCACCGTTCATTCATACGGTGCAGGAAGTCTTTTGATAGTTCAAACCCACACGCAGAGCCGAGAACTGAGTCTATCCCACAAAACGGGCACATAGCTGTTTGGTCATCATCCACCCATTCCGTGATCGCTGCAAAAATGAAATTTTTCTCGCAATAGAAGCACGCACAAAGCTCACTTTTTTCGACTTTATCGCGATTCTTGAAAGAATGTTTATGTGCAACTTCAAGAGGAGATGTTCCAGTCGTAAGGCTGCTACTCCCGAAGCGAACACCACCAAGTTCCGTCGCGTGTGCGGTAAAATTGACTTCACGCGCTTTATTCAGTCCTAGTTCAGCGACCCTTCGCGTTTTGGACCAGGCCAATGCACCAGCTACTCCAAGTCCAACTACTGCGCCCCACCATTCAATACCCATAGTCGGTCTTCACCGCATACGCATGCTGCTTCACGCCCAATTCTTCCACGCGCGCCTTGCCCAACTGCTGCGCATACTCCGCACGATCCGCCACGCCGCTGATCCACTTTCCTGCCCATGCTGCAAATTCCGCCTGCGTCTTGGTCTCTGCATGATACTGCTGAAAGAACGCATCATCTCTCTTATAGTAGCCCTGAACGGGTGAAGGATGCGCGCCCAGCTTGCACTCCACCACAGCCGTCACCAGAAAGCCGGGAATCACCGTGCGGTTAGGATCGCTGGCAATCTCTTCGTCACTCACAATCTCTTCCGCGCAAACAATCACCTTCTTCGCTGCGCGCATGCCTTCAATCATCACGCCAAAGTTTCCCCAGCAATGCGCGTTACCGTGCTTGTCCGCGCGTTGCACGTGAACAATCGCCACATCCGGCACCAGGGCCCGCACCGCCAGCAGAGTCTCTTTGGGCTCAAACGGAGAAATAATCTGGTAGAAGAAATGATTGCCTTTCGGCACGTCGCTGCCCATGGCTGTGCGCGTTGGCAGAAACGGGACGCCCATCGCGCCCGCCTGCAAAGCCAGCGCCAGCGTGAAATTCGTCATATCAAAGACGCGCAGCTTCTCGCCCGGCTTGCCCGGATTCTCAACCTCAGTGGCATGGCGAAAGTTATAGGCCGAGCCCATCATCACATTCCCAACCCACGCCGCGACTACTTCTTCCACACAGCCGGCG
>DASXZE010000062.1:0-76409 GCA_036502105.1 Candidatus Angelobacter sp.
GCTCTCACCGTCGAACAGGAACGACGTGTTGTTAAATTGACTCAGCGCAGTTGTGGGATCATAAAACGCTTCGTATTCTTCCATCAGATCCGGCCAGTTCACACTGGTGGATGCAAAAGCACTCGGATCCATAGACGTCACCTCAGCAATGTTGCGCTGAGAATAAGCTGGATCACGCCCCAGATAAAATGATCCGCCATGAAATGGCAGAAACTCAATGCCGTGCTCCAACTCGATTTGGCGGCTGAAGAAAGTTCCCGTGTCTCCCTTGCCGTCGAAGACATTGGCAATTTCCACCCGCGTAAAACCTGCGGGGAAAGTGTTGACTGGCCCATCATTGAACCAATAATCGAAGATGGAATTTGTCTCCATCGTGTACATCCAGATTGCGGCGTCGCGCAGCTGGGTGTTGCCGGTTTCAATGGCAAATAGAATTAGGCCGGTCCAGGCATTCACTGCTTCTGAACTTGATTCCTGATTTTCACCATCTCCAAACGGCGCCTGTCCTGAAGCCCAGGAGTGCCCTCCATAGACATCAAAGTGGCGGAGGAAAGGAAACATGGTGTCATTACGCACCGGAGTCGCAATGTCGCGCCCCAGTAGATTTACCATGCCGCCCCAGCTGTTCGTCTGAATCCAGGCCGGATTGAACAAACCCAGAATCGCGGACGAATGAATCCAGTAGCCGTAATGGAAATGGTGATCGTTCAGGGCATCGTCGGTGCCAAAGGCCGCCGGATAGCCGATCATCGTGCCCCAATTGCTGTTGTAGTAAAAAACGTTGCTGGTCTGGCCGTTGGCTGCGCCATTGAACCAGTTCTGCAATTCGTTTTGCAGGCTGGTTTGTAGACTGTTTAAAGAAGCCGTGTCTCCGGCAACGCTGGCAATCGGCATCAAGTGCGCGACACGCGCCAAATCTTTTCCGATGTCATACGTGTTTGTGCCGCCGCCGCTCTGGCTCACCGTAAAATGATTGGCCTCATTGGCCACCGAGTCGATCAATGATCGTAGCGTAACGCTGTTGAAATTATTCGTACTCGGCATAAATGGCAGGATGCCGTGAAAAGTATCAACCGTTGTAAAAGAACTGCCCTGCAGGACTTTTAGTGTCCCGCGGCTGGAAGGATACGTAAACGTTGTATTGATAGCGCTACCAGAAAGCGATGAATACTGATGCGGGTAAAGAGCCATCAGAAACCCGGTCTGTGTACCCTCTTTAGCCTGCGTGGTTACCGTGTAAGTAGTGGTCACCGCGCTGGTGGTCGGGTTATAGCTCCACGAAACCTGCGTGTTGGTCGGGAAGGAAAACGCGAATCCTGCATAGCTGGTCAGAGCGGCCTGATTCGGCAACAATGCGAGCGAAAAGTAATTGTGCCCGGCCGGAAGATTGCAGGTTAGAACCGTGCCGCCAATGCCGCTCCACGTTCCGCCTGCTGGGCAAAATAAACCATAATTATTGTTGGCAATGCTCACGCCAAGAATATTGCCATTGTTGCTGAAGACCGTTGGCTGTCCGGCAAAACTCACTGTAGGATTTGCGCCAGTCGTCGTGACATAGACAAACGGCATGCCGCGTCCCATACGCGTCGTGATTGGGCCAAAATTAAAATCTACGGTCCAATCCGTGTATCCGCTCACGTTCACGCTGGCTGCGTTCAGCCCGGCAACGCCAATTGTCAGGTCGCCTTCAAAGGGCTGCTGGAAGAAAGTTCCGCCATTGTTCACCGCAGCATCAAAGCCCATCAAAAGACCGCTCGCGGTAGTCTGCATTCCCAGCGGCTGGGAAAACATGTTGTAAGGCCCGCCGCCACCGCCGCCAAACGTCACAGCGCCATTCACAATGTTGTCGGCATACCAGCTCTTGGCCGTCCAGAATCTGTGCGTGGGTTTTGGCCCGGCTACAGTATTGAATATTTGCGCGGAAGGCGCAGTCGCTCCGGCCGGAAGCGTCGTTGTATAACTACCGGGCCCCACTGCTACAGTTTGCGCGTGCACACGCGCGCTGATAGACAAACTTAAGATGAAAAGAAAAACGATGAAAAGTTTGGATTGAAAACGGTTGGTTGCTTGCAGATTTCCCGAGAACATACGTACCCCCTTCTTTCAGGTCAAACTTCGGGATGGAACTGAGCATGAAAACTATCCGGCGCACCTCAGCTGAGCGGCACAGCCATTGGCATCGTGTAGCCACGTTTTTACGGAATTTGTAATTTTGCCGCCTTCAATGGTTCCTCGTATGGCGTCGAGCATGAGCACACTAACGCTCTTCTCTTTCCCATAAAATCCTGCCCAGTAGGGAATGAAGAGATCGCACTCAATCAGTTCCACAGAAATCACCGGCTTGGCCAGCCGGAAGAATCCCGCAGAAAACACCAGTCTGCGGAATTTTGCCAAAGCCGCCACATGAGTTTCAGATTCAGATAATTGCGCTGGAAGATAATTGCGCGTCTCAATATCTGTACATCTGTTATGTATAGGCGACTCAGCGAACTCAAAGGGATCAAGATTGCCGGACAGCGCATCTACCGCCAGAAGACGGGCGCTGCGTAAACGGCGATCTTCAATATTTACTTTGTAGAGACGATAAGGAATGTAAATATCAGCCATGCCAAGCAGCTTGCCGCTCATCCAACGGCGCATCAATCCTGACGTACCAGCTGGCAGGAACTTGCTCAAGGCTTGTTCACGCTGCACCACGGACTGGAGACTGCGAATCAGCATTAACTCACCGGAAATAAATCCATAGACCGATCACGGTCAGGGCCAGTACCAAACTAAAAGCTATGTTCAGGCGACGCTCCGATGACGTCTCCGTTGCGTTCAGCGCCAGCGCGCCCGTCGATTGAACGTCCAGTTTCTGGCTCACAGTTGCAAACGTGAGCCCGGCTAACTGGCTGCGTTCCGGCGCTTTTGTCGCCAGACTTACAGCAATCAAAACCGCGGAGCAGACCACGAACATGAAAATTGCGTAATGCAAAAAGTTGATATTCACCAGCCACGCCGCAATGCCAGAGGTGAAATAGTGTCCGCCAACGGAGCGCTCTTTCAGTTCCATGCAGAACCGCAGCGCTCCCAGCGCGAAGCCGGTAAGCAGCGATGAAAACGCGCCAGTGCCATTCAGCCGGGGCCACAAAATTCCAAAAATAAAGCACGCAGCGATGGGCGGACTAATGTAAGCCTGCACGCTTTGCAGGTAGATATAAAGCTGGCTGCTGATGAGATGGATAAACGGCACCCAGAGCAGGCCCAGCACAACCATCACACCAGTAGCGGCCTGGCCAAAGGTCACCAGATTTTTTTCTGTGGCATTCGGGCGATACTTTTTATAGAAATCCAGCGTGATCAGCGTAGAGGCGGAGTTGAAGACTGAACTCATCGCGCCCATCAACGCGGCGAGCAGCGCAGCAATCATCAATCCCACTAACCCGCTGGGCAGCAGATTCACAATCATCGTGGGAAATGCGATATCGCCATTCAATACCTGGCCATCCGGACCAAACTGAAAAAGCTCGCGATAGAGCGCCACGGCAATGAGACCTGGCAGAACAAGGATGAACACCGGCAAAATTTTCAGGAATCCAGCAAAGATGGTTGCTGCCTTGGCGTTGCCTTCGTTCTTGGCGGAAAGCACGCGCTGCACCATCACCTGGTCTGTGCACCAATACCAAATACCCAGAATTGGCGCGCCAAAAAAGATTCCCGTCCAGGGAAAAGCGCTGTCACTCGCCGGCTTAATCATGTGAAAGTAGCTCGCTGGTAAAGCTGCGCGCAACGCGCTGAATCCACCTGCCTCATGCAAGCCAAGCACAGTCAGAATCAATGCGCCGGCAACCAGAATGAGCGTCTGAACCAGATCGGTGTAGATCACGGCCGCAAGTCCGCCGGCAATGGTGTAAATGCCGGTCGCAACCACCAGGATGATCGCCGAGGTCATCGGACTCCATCCGACTACGCGCTCCAGCACGATCGCAGCGGCATACAGGTGGACTGAAATCTTGGTGAAGATATAAGCGAGCACTGAAATGCTGGCGAGATAAGTTGCACAAGAGCGGTTAAACCGCCGCTCCAGAAATTCCGGCATGGTGAACACATTAGACCGCAGATAAAACGGTACAAATACCCAGCCCAGAATCAGCAGCATGAAACAGGCCAGCCATTCAAAGTGGCCCACAGCCAGTCCCGATGAAGCTCCAGAGCCAGCCAGCCCAATAAAATGTTCAGTGGAAATATTTGATACAAAGAGTGAAGCGCCAATGGCAAACCAGCCTACGTTGCGGCCGGCTAGAAAATAATCTTTTGAGGTGCGCTCTTTGCGCGAGAAATAAAACCCAATCGCAAAGACCACGCAAAAATACAGACCTATGATGACCAGGTCTACCGTGGAAAGAACCTTATGCGTCACGTGTACTGCGGGCATCGATGCTCCAGAAACGCGAAAATAGACGATCTCAAGCTGTGTTGAAGCTTGTTAGTGCCCACCGGCTGCTTGCGCGTGTGATTTAGCTGCTTGCTGTTCAGTCACCATTTCCATTGACCAGATTGCGCCCGGACGCATGTACATGCCGGCGCGGTAATGCCCGTCTAATCCCCACGCCTCGGGTGTGCGGAACCAATAGCCGAATCTTTCATACACGCCGTTGTAGATGCCTTTCGCTGTCGCGTAGCCTTCCTGCGTCAGGCCTTCCGCCATCATCTCTGAGGAAACGGCGAACGTTGTTCCGGTCCAGACTTCCTGCACTTGTTCGTTGATAGTGAGCGTCGTTCCGTCAGCAGACATTCCGTTCAGCGCGCCCAATTCTCCATTGGCATATTTTTTTACGTCGAAATCAAACACCTTGCGCATGGCGGATTGCCGCATCTGCGGCGGCACGAGATCGCCCAATCCGGTGAGGTTGGCATACCACTGGCCGGCCAGCTGATCGGCCATGATATTGGTGTGGTAGTCGCTGTTCTCGTCGTAGTTAAAGTATTCGCCGTTCCAGAGCTTCTTGATGTAACTGGCTTGTGCTCTCTGAAACAGATCTTTGTATTCCTGCGCAGTTTTAGTGTCTCCAACCGCGCGCGCAATCTCTTCTGTGGCGCGCAACGCTGCAAGATAAAGGCCACCGCTATATGCGCTAACGCCCCGTGTGATCCATACGTCATACGTCTGGTCGGGGAAACCGCCATTCTCAATAAGGCCGTCATTGTCTTTATCGAACTGGCGCATGTAAATCATGGATTGCTTTACGCTGTCATAAGAATCCTGGAGAAACTTCTTGTCTTGTTTTCCAGTAAGCGCGTAATCACGCCACACCAGAAGAACAAACTTGGTATTCAAGTCTCTCCAATGCGTTGAATCCTGCCATTGGTATTGGTTCGGTGCAATGAATGGATCTTCTACCGGATTGCCTAGATCGTGCGGCAACGCTCCGGGAACTTTGCGCTGCATCAACTCCATCTGATGTTCAAAGGCCAGCTTCCATTCCCACAAATACTTTTCCTTGTTTTCTTGCGGGACGGTTGCGGCGAATTCACGCATCTCTTGCTTTTCAATTTCTGGCCAGAACTTTACCAGCGGCATGGAGCCGTAAAACCGGACGTCAAGCGTTCCGTAGAAGGGGTAATCAAAGCATTCAAGAGCGGAAAACGAACTATCCGTGATGCCGAGCTTTGGATTGCTGACGATCGCACTATTCGGGCCGCGATCAGTATTTACACCTTTCAGTTCATGCGCCCATACCGTGCCTCCGTCAGCAAGGATGTACATTTCGTTGAAGAGCATGCCGCGATACCATAGCGGTTTGGATTCATCATTCACATACTTGGCTTGCCAGTCGTCAATCTGGCGGCTCCAGTTCTGGCCTTCGCGAAGCCCGGTGGCGGCAATGTCCCAGGCATGTGTGCCGCTGGTGCCAAAGAAATCCGTATAGCGCCGCAGCCATTTGCGTCCGCCACCGAATTGGACAATCGGCAAGTCCCATGAGAGAACCATGGGGATGGTTTTCTTTTCTCCCGGACGCAAGGTGAACTTTACCGCGATCGCGCCAGCCAGTTGTTCACCGCTGCTGGCAAAGTTCTGGTCCACATTGGGCAATGATCCGTTGCTGGCAAACGGCTTCCATATTTCGCTGCCACCTGACTGCGGAAGGAATGTATTGACGTAAGTAACTTCCACGCCCGGAGATTCCATCGCGGCAATCGCAAATTGTCCGTCCCAATCTTCCTGGACTGCGCCGCCTGACCTGATTCGATCAAAAACGATTCCCTTCATCACCGAGCCATTCGGCATCTGCTGGCTGCGGAAACGATTCGTGTCTTGGGCGTTGATCTGGTTGTTGAAATTCGGAGCGTTGTCGCGGAACCAGCCCACCATGTTGGTCCAGGAAAACATGATTGAAACAGTTTGCGTCTGCTGCGTGTCATTACTGGCGTACCAGTTATACATAGCCACTGGATAGCTGCTTTCTTTGTAGTTATCGGGAATGATCGGCGAGAACTGTTCAAGCACCAGGTGTACTGGAAGTTCTGGCGCGCGGTAATCAAACCACGCTTTGGGATAGAGCGCCGCGTAATCTCCGGCGCCCACGGGATAATTCCAGTTCCACGATTGCAGGCTGTCAGCAGCTGGCTTGCCGGCACAAAGAACTTCCGCGATGCCCTTGGCTTCGCCTTCCGGCTTCATAAACACACTGAACTGGTTCGCCGGCACGCTCTGGTATTTGTGAATTCCGGCTTTCAAATGCCAGCGGACAAAATCGCCGCGATAGCTGCGCGATAGCGTTCCTGCGCCAAACCCACCGACAGGAGCACCCTGCCAGTAGCCATCGTCAAACATGTTTTTGATTTCTGGTTTTTTGCCCAGCGCAGTCGAAAGAGGTTGGCCAAGCGGACGGTGCCAGGCGGCCTTGGGAATAACGTCCGAAGCTTTACTGCTGAGAGCCAAAGAAATTGTCCACACAAGCAGGCATACGATCCTTGGTGCCCAGGTCCTGGCCATAAGAGTCCCTTCAGTAGAAACGCGTTGGCGCTTCTTGATGGAAGTTTTGAAAATTACTACCGGTAAATGAAGCAGAGATCATTTACCGGTAGTTTTTGCGAGCGACATCACACAAGAATCGTGTGACCTAGAACAGAAGCTTCAGTGCTAATTGAATCGCTCGAGGCGTGTAGTTGGGGCTTGTCCGCACAATCTGGCCAAAGGCCGTGCTAGGTGTAGCCCCCTGCGCAGGCACAAGGTTTGTGGTGGAATCAGAGTTCTGGTTGTTGGCAACAAAGTAGCTCGGGGTATTGGTCAGGTTATAGAACTCCGTGCGGAATTGCAGTTTGACGCTCTCTTTCAACGCGAAATCTTTGAACAAAGAGAAGTCAAAATGGCGGAAATGCGGTCCAAAGAGACCATTGCGCGGCGCATTGCCAATTTCGCCTTGGGCCGGAATGACGAACGCATTGCGATTAAACCATTCCGAGACGCTAGGATTGGATAAAGTTGCGGAAGCAATCTGATTCGGACGGTCTGGTCCAGCGGCCGCCACGGCACCAGGAAATACGTTCTGACTCTGGTTGGTAAAATTATCTGTGATGGTAAACGGGCTACCAGAATTCCAAACCAGGATGGCATTGGTCTGCCATCCGCCAAAGGCTAGTTTACGAGCACCACTCAAGTCTTTACCAAACGGCAATTCATAAGTGCCATAAGCGACAAAACGATGGCGGAGATCCAGATCACTGTTGCCTGTCTCCAGTGCCTGCACGTTAAACGGATTCGCGTTGCCAAAGCCCTCTTGACCTTCGAAGCTCAGGGTCGTCGTATCGTCAATGGAGTGCGACCAGGTGTAATTCGATCCGATGGTGATTCCCTTGCTATACCGACGCTGGAAAGATACTTGCAAAGCGTGGTAGGTGGAAGAACCCTGGCTAATATAGTCTGCGACACCGCCAACGGTTGGGAAAGGTATGTCTGTTTGCTTGAAATTCAGAATCTGCGCTGGCGTCAGCCCCGTAGGATTCGGAACGTTGACGTTATTCAGAGTCATCGGCAAATGATGACCTATATCGCCGACATAGCCTATCGTAAGCACGTTCTGGCCAAACTGCTTTTCAAACATAAGATTGAATTGGTCAACCGATCCCGATTTGAGATCAGTCTGCACTGCTGAATAACCCAGACCCAGTGTATTCGGGCCTGGCGCTACAGGAACCGGAATGCCGGCCGCAAGTGTTGTTGGCGCTCCGGCAATCGTTGCGCAACTGGTTTGCACCTGCGATTGGAAGATGTGACCGGGCGGCGGCGGCTGCGTGGGGTCAACAGGATTGGGCACCGCTACGGCTTGTTCGAGTGCCACTGCCTGAGGAGATGCGCAGTTCTGGCCACTAAAGTTTGAGGTAAACGGTGGGTTTTTGAGCGCCGCATTCGATGTGTAATTTCCAGGAAAGTACGTTAGTCCAAAGCCGCCGCGCAGCACCATGCCGTGTCCTAGTGAGGCGGCAAAGCCGAGACGAGGACTGAAATTGGAATAATCTGTTGTGATCCCCGCTGTATCGGAAACACCATTCACGCCTGCCACGAGCACTTGCCCAGTAGTTGTATCAAAATTGGAGATGTGGTTATGGACTTCAGTGAACGGCGTGTACACGTCGTAACGGAAGCCATAATTCAGCGTCAACCAGGATTTTACTTTCCAGTTGTCCTGGGCAAAGAAGCCAGGTTCCCACATGCGATAGTCAGGGGCGAAAAGGCTCGCACTACGAGCGACACCGGTAAATGCTCCTACCAGAAAACTAGCGAGATCCGCTGCGGGATTACCACTGTCTTCCGGCAATCCAAAGTTATACCGGCCATTCGCGTTATCACTCTGGACTTCGCGGGCTTGTCTTCTAATCAGCGCGGCTCCGGCTTTAACCGTGTGCTGGCCAAAGTTGTATGTGATAGCTCCGTTGTACTGGAAAGTATTGTTGAGATCTTCCAGTGGAATGAACCGGCTGTCGCCGAGTGCCTGAATGCTCGGAAGCAGAATCAGCGGCAAACCAGTCGCAGAGGGGCCAAAATTGATGTTGCTGGGAAAGCCAAAGATAGAGGCCGGATTTTTGCCCGCATTGGATGAATCAGAAGAATTGTCAATGCGTGTGTAAGCTGCTTTCAATTCCAGCAAGAGCGCAGGGCTGAAAACATGTGTGTAATTGAGCTGGAAATTATGAGCAATGTCTTTCGCCGGCCCTGAAAATCCAAAGGCCCCGCTTCCTGGGCTGACAAGCGTCCCGCCAACATTGACCGCTGGCAGGTTATCCGGAAGATTCGTGGTCACGTTGTTGAGGGTATAACGGCCATACAACAGATTGTTGTCATTGAACCGGTGATCTATACGCAAATCTACCGTGGTGCTGAACTGTGTCTTGTTTGGATCAAAAACAAAATTGTTGGTGGTTGCGCCGGGTGCGCCGGTATTTGGCGCTGGGAAAAGAGTAAACAATTTTGCTGCAATGGGGTCCACACCCAATGCTGCTGTTGCCGGATTCGCTGCGACAATAGCCGCCGGCCCCGCCTGCTCTTGAGCTAGCGTTGGAACTGAACTGAAAATTGGATTCTGAACTCCCGCTATCTGCCGAAATTCTTCGATGGCACCGAAGAAAAATGTCTTGTCTTTGAAGATGGGTCCACCAATGCTGCCGCCAAAATCGTTCTGGCGCAATTCTGACTGCGGACTAATGGGCGTTGTGGCATTCGGCGTTGGGTCAAATGGATTCCTGGCGTTCATTGCGTTGTTTTGAAAAAATTCAAACAGCGAACCGTGGAAATGGTTTGTGCCCTGCTTGGTGATGATGTTCACCACCGCGCCCGGGGTGCGACCTCCATCTGGTAGATAATTGTCCGTAAGAACTGAAACTTCCTGAATCGCATCAATCGAGGGCTTCACGCCAATCGTGCCGATAATGCGTTCGTTGTTGTCCGTTCCATCAATCAATTCATTGTTGAGAATGTCGTCATGGCCGTGCACGGAAAAAGAGCTGGTCTGGCGGCGATCGTCAGGCCGCTGTCCGCTGCTGAGGCCGCTGATGCTGGCAGCTTCATTGGCGCCCGGCACCAGTTGCACCAGGCTGATCAAGTTGCGTGAAGTGAGAGGCAAGTCCTCCACATCGCGCTGCGTCACAGTCCCACCGACTGTCGAACTATCGGTTTGCAGCAGCGGAGTCGTCGCCTGCACTTCCACTGTTTCACCGGCCGCTCCAACCTGCATTTGGGCATTCACACGCGCGCGGTCGCCTGCTGAAACCGTCACGGTGCCAACAAAAGCCTTGAATCCCGGTCCTTCCACGCGAACCGAGTACCGCCCGGGCTTAAGAAAGGTGAACACGTATTCGCCCTCGGAGTTCGCCTGCCCAGTGCGGGCATCATTTGTGCCGGTATTAGTGATTACCACCTTGGCGTTGGCTACGACTGCCCCGCTGCTATCCGTTACTGTGCCCAGCACATCCGCAGTAGTTACCTGCGCAACGGCTGAAATGCTCGTGAACAAACCTACAAAAACGATGACGGCAAGCATGAGAAGATGCTGCCGGAATCCACTCGACTCTCTGGTGTGAACAGCTTTGCCTTTCATTGGGTCGCTCCTCTTTGTTGAATTCGTTCTCGAACCATTTCTCTCGATTGCTGACGGCACTTGTATTTTTTGCGAACAGTAAAGCCGTCATCGCCTCGCATTATTTTCCGCACACTCTGCCCCAGGGCCTCCCCTCGGCCAGATTCATAGCATTCCAGCAGTTTGCCGCAACGTTTACCAAAACGTTTTGGTAGACGTTGGCATGACATTTGGCCACTGATGAATCTCATTGTCAAGAGCCGTGTTCCGGAAAAACTCAGGCAACCGCACTCAAAGGCGCATAAATACTGGCGCATCTCGCCATAAAAATATTGAATTGGAATAATAGAAATTTAAGATTCAGCTGCAAACAAAAAAGCAAATTCAATTGCAGCAGGAGTTCCGTATCGGGAAAAGCTAAGAATGGCTTTGAGTAGTATTTAGTAAATTCGAACTAAGATGATTTCGATTTGCACTTGCCCGTTGATTCCCTGACGATCAACTCGGGCTCAACCAGAATCTCTGCGGGAACTCGCTTGTGATTCAGGCGATCCAGGAGTGTCTTGGCGGCAATTTGTGCCATTTTTTTCCACGGTTGCCGAATGGTTGTGAGACTCGGATTCTGATAGGCCGCGCTGTTCACGTCGTCAAAGCCAACCACTGAAACATCCTCAGGCACGCGGAAGCCGGCATCGCGCAAAGAGCGGACAGCTCCGATGGCGGAAAAGTCGTTATAAGCAAAGAGCGCCGTAAAATCTTTTTTCTTCTTCAAAAACTGCTGCACCATGGGATAGCTGACCTCGGGAGAAAACCCGGGCTTGGTGAGTTGAAAGGTCCAGTCTTCTGAAGCTGGAATACCGGAACGAATGGCCGCTTGTTGAATGGACCGCCAGCGCTCCGCAGAGTCAGAGCTAAAGGTCTGCCCTTTCATAAACGCGATTTTCTTGTGCCCCAGCTCTGCTAGATGGTCAATCGCCAGCTTGGCGGCAAGATCGTGATCAAGAACAACGTTAGTAAGGCCAGCCAGCCGCTTATGGCCAGAAATGGCAACCGCCGGCAGTGGCAATGGCTTTTTCAGCGCGGTATCGATAAGAATGAACCCTTCCACGGATCTTTCCATCAGAATTCTGGGATATTCCTCCAGCAAGTCCGGCCTGCGTCCGTGCGTGGCCACCAGGTAGAAATAGCCATGGCCAATGAGATATTCGCCAATAGCGTTCAGCAGCAATGCGCCATAGCCTTCGCTGATTTCCGGCGCCAGAATTCCAATGGTATAGCTGCGCTTGTTCTTAAGCGTCCGGGCCGCATGGTTAGGCCGGTAATTCAGTTTTTTGGCCGCGGCAAAAATGCGGTCTTGCGTCTTTTGCGGAATCTCACCTGCCCTGGGGACGCCATTCAACACAACAGAAATTGTCCCAGGACTCAATGCCAAATGATCGGCTAGGCGTTTCAGGCTTGTGGCTGAACCAGCGGCTTTCCCTACCCTTCGGGGCATGTCACTCTTCTCCTCAGCGCTGTATCCAAGAATGGCAAATCAGGATTGTCGTAAATTCGAGTAACGCCATCTTATCGTGAGCTGCTTTATTACGTCTAGCGAGAACACGCCCATTTTTCGCGCCTTTAACTCAAAATTAACTAAATGGCTGAGATTGGCGCACTTGCGCAATTGGTTGCACACTTTATATCGATGTGTCCTGTTGATATTGTTCCATGCTGGCTAACGCAGGCGTAATTAAGCGAAAATGTATCCAGTGACTTCCACACGGCTTGCCCTGAATCCAGCCCAGAGTTTGCAGCTGTTTACCGGCCTTGCATCTGCTGGATTTGTTTTGACGGGAATCGTTAATACATTTCTGGGGCCGCTTTTGCCGATTCTCGCGGCCCGCTGGACGCTCTCAGATTCGCGCGCCGGCTATTTCTTTGCGACACAATTTTTCGGCTCTATCATTGGCGTTACCACCAGCAGTTTTTCGCTGCCGCGACGTGGATTTCGCTTCACCATCGGATTGTCATATCTGCTCATGGCCGTAGGCGTAAGAGGACTGGCGCTATCGCAATGGAAATACGCCTTGATGAGTACGCTCGTTTTTGGATTTGGGTTTGGCCTGGTGATTCCTGCGACCAATCTTTTTGTCTCCCGCGCAAATCAGTACCGCAGAGCTTCAGCCTTAAGCCTCTTGAATTTCTGCTGGGGCGTAGGAGCTGTTCTTACTCCAGTTGCGATATTTTTCTCCGCACGTAAAGATCAAGTGCTTGCATTTTTGATCATATTGAGTGGACTTCTTTCTCTTATGGCAATTAGCGTGGCCTTTACTTCAGGTGGAGAGCTGCCGCTAAAGGAACACAACTTTAACGATCATCACCCTCCAGAGCATCCGTCTCCTAAGAATCCATTAGCAAATCTTGTGCCGAAAAAACCAGCATGGCGCTTTGTGGCAATGGTTGGCGGAATGTTCTTTCTCTACGTTGCCATTGAATCTTCAGTGGGCGGATGGATTGCAACGCTGGCAGAACGAGTTTCTTTCATCGCGGCTGGCAGGTGGTTTTTAGCGCCATCTCTATTTTGGGCAGGATTGCTTGCTGGTCGCGGCCTGGCTCCTCTGGTGCTGAGACGCATGCATGAGAGGCAGCTTGCACTTGCAGGGCTGGTGCTTGCCGGCTCATGTATGTGTATCCTGGTATTTTCATCCAACTGGCAATGGATTACCGCTGCCGGCTTTTTTGTAGGGCTCGGGCTCGCAGCAATTTTTCCCATCACGGTGGCTTTGCTCTCGCGCTTTAAGGCCGCTGAAACAAGAAATGCCGGCCTCATGTTTGCACTATCAGGTCTAGGCGGAGCAGTCATGCCATGGCTCGTGGGAGTCGTCTCAACCAAATCAGGTTCTTTGCAAGTTGGCCTCATGGTGCCCCTGGTTGGAACCATGATTTTGCTTTGGCTGCATGCGGTTGGCAATCATGGAAGCCAACCGGCGCCAGAAACGCAGCCCTGACTCAAGTCGCCCAGCGGTCAATCCAGTTACGAGCACAGTGCATCCAAAAATTTATATGGAGGGGACCACGCAATGAAGATCACAGAATTGCTGCTGGCTGAACTTGACCACGAAGCTTTTGGATACGCAAGACCCTGGAGCGCGTGCCGGAAGGAAAAAATAATTGGAAGCTACACGAAAAATCAATGCCGCTCGGCTATCTGGCCACGATTGTCGCCGCCATTCCAGCCTGGCTCGATATGGTAATCAACATGGATGAACTAGACGTCAATCCGCCAGGTGCTCCAAATTTATGCCTCCCGAATGGAAGACACGGCAGGATATGTGGAGCAGTTTGAAGCCAGCCTGAAAAAGGGACGAGAGGTCTTGCAGAAGACTTCAGACGACCGCCTGCTAAATATTAAGTGGCGCATGCTATCCGCCGGCAAACTGATGAGCGAACAATCTCGTTACGTCGCGTGACGGTGTGCTAAATTCATATGGCACCCCATCGCGGACAACTCACAGTCTATCTGCGACTCAATGAAGAGAAAGTCCCTGCGCTCTTACGGCCCCTCAGCCGATGACGGCAGAGAGCCAACCCTTATAAAAATCTGATTCTGGCCCTTATTGGGGCTATTTTTTTTTATGCGAAAAAAATCGGAAATGTCTCAAATTTTAGAAACCTTTTTCTCCAGCGACCGTATATATCTTCCAGACAGATACGTGGAACTTTAAATAGCCCGAAGGTTCGCTAATTTCGGCTTCCTAATTTCTAACTAGACTTAAAGGGAAAATAATGCAGGTTCTGGAACATATCCGTTACGCATTGCGGCAGTTCAGGAAAGCTCCTGGATTCACGACAACAGCCGTTTTGACCCTGGCATTAGGCATTGGCGCGACAACAGCCATCTTTACGCTCGTGCATGCGGTGCTGCTCAAGTCGCTCCCGGTAGCCAAGCCAGAAGAGCTGGTGCGCATTGGCAACGAGGAAAATTGCTGCGTCAATGGCGGGTTGCAGGACAACTGGACGCTCTTCTCTTACGAACAATACAGGCAATTTAAAGAGCAAACGCCGGGCTTTGCCGAGTTAGCGGCTTTTCAATCCGGCGGCAGCCTCATTGGAGCGCGGCGAAGTGGAAGTAGTAAATCGTCTGAATCATTTCGTGGCGAATTTGTCTCGGGTAATTATTTTTCAACCTTTGAGATTCCCGCTTACGCCGGCCGCATGCTCTCCCCTCAGGACGACACTAAAGGAGCGCCTGCCGTTGCTGTGATGAGCTTCCGCACCTGGCAGGAAAAATTCGGCGGCGATCCCTCTGTTGTGGGAGCGGGATTCGTCATGAACGCGCAGCCAGTCACGGTTGTAGGTATCGCACCGCCCGGATTTTTTGGCGACCGTGTACAGAGCAATCCAAATGCACTATGGCTTCCGCTGTCTATTGAACCGGTGATTGAACCGGCCAACTCGCTCCTGAATGATGCCGCGCTGGATTGGCTTGATCTCATTGGCCGCACCAAGCCCGGTGCTGACAAGAAATCCATGGAAGCGCAGATGCAAGTAGAGCTGCGGCAATTTCTTCTGAGCCCTGAAAGCAAAGTAGAAGATCGCTCCAAATCTCTGGTCGCCAAACAGACACTGCATTTCTCTCCTGGCGGTGGCGGCGTACAGATGCTGCGCGATGAATATCAAGATGGCTTGCACCTGCTGATGTGGATTTCCGCTTTTGTTCTACTGATTGCCTGCGCCAACCTGGCAAACCTGATGCTCGTGCGTGCCACCACACGCAAGCAACAGATTTCAATCCGCTCCGCGTTAGGCGCTTCACGCACTACACTCATACGCCAGGCTCTCACCGAAAGCGTTGTGCTGGCAATGATGGGCGGCGTAGCCGGGATTGCCATCGCTTTTGCCGGTACGCGCATGATTTTGCATCTGGCTTTTGGACATGATTACGTGCCGATCAACGCGACGCCATCTCTGCCGGTATTGGCTTTTGCATTCGCAGTTTCGTTGCTCACTGGTATCCTCTTTGGCCTGGCTCCCGCCTGGATGACGGCCAAGGCAAATCCCGCCGAAGCTTTGCGCGGCGCCGGACGTTCCACCGGACGCAAAGGCACCGCAGGACAGAAAGCGTTGGTAGTGGTTCAGGCAGCGTTGTCACTGGTGCTGTTATGTGCTGCAGGTCTGCTGACGCGCAGCCTGAATAACATGCAGCACAGAAACTTTGGCTTTGATACGACCAACCGATACATTCTCCATATCGATCCACAAATGGCTGGATACAAGCCGGACGCACTGGAGCCGCTCTACCGCCAACTGCATGACAGCTTAAGCGCCATCCCCGGAATTCAGCAGGTAAGTTTTTCGCTCTACAGCCCCATGGAAGGCGACAATTGGGGCGAAGGGGTTTTTCTTGATGGTGAACCGCCACCACCACCCGGCACGCCCGATCATGGCGCTTCATGGGTGCGCGTGAGCCCTGGTTATTTCGATACCATCGGCACAAAGGTTGTTGAAGGCCGCGCGATCAATGAGCAGGACACTCCGGGCACAGTTACAGTCGCTTTAGTAAATCGCTTCTTTGAAAAAAAGTATTTCAAAGACGGTCACGCCATTGGAAAACATTTCAGCAATGACCTGAAGCATTCCGGTGCTTTTGAAATCGTCGGAGTAACCGAGGACACCAATTATTGGGGAGCAGCAAGTAAAATGCGCGCCATGTATTTTCTGGCTAAAGGCCAGACCGCGCATATAACGGATGATCCGCGATACCTGCAGTTTGAAGACCGGTCAAAATACCTGAATGCCATTGAAATCCAGACGCGTGGTGAAGTTGCAGGGCTTGAAGTACAACTCCGCCGGGCTCTTTCGCAGATCAATCCTGATTTGGCGATTGTTGAGTTTCAAGGCTTTTCCACGCAGGTAAAGGCAAACTTCAGCCAGCAGGAGATGATCGCAAAGCTGACTTCGTTCTTCGGATTTCTCGCGCTGATCCTGGCATCCATTGGTCTTTATGGAGTCACTTCATACACGGTAGAGCGGCGGACGAGCGAGATTGGCATTCGCATGGCCCTGGGCGCAGACCGCGTGGATATGCTGGGAATGGTTTTGCGTGGGGCATTTATACAGGTTGGGATTGGACTTGCCATCGGCATTCCAGTTACGATTTTTGGTGGCCGTGTCATGTCCAGCCAGTTGTATGGAGTTAAGCCCTATGATCCGCTGGTTTTATCCGTCACCACAATCGTGTTGGCGGCCGCAGCTTTTATCGCTGCGGTAATTCCGGCCCGGAGAGCAGCCAACACCGAACCCATGCTGGCATTACGCACGGAGTAAGTATTTCTACGGCTAAGAAGCCGCCATAAAAAGATAGTCCATGGCCCATTCTGGTTTGACTCCATGTTGTCTTACCAGCGTGGCCAGTTGCGCATAGTGGCGGATAGAGTGCATGAACATATGAATCAAGATTACACGCCGGCTGGCTTTGAGAGTGCCGGCGCTGCGAGTGGTAAATTCCAACTTTTGTTCCCAATCGCTTTCTTTCCACGCATCCAGTACCGGCAGCAGGGCCATGGCTTTATCATGAATTGCAAACATCTCTTCACCTGATCCCAAAGGAATCTGGCCATAAGCTGATTCGGGTATGCCCCGCAGGCGCTGAGCATAACGCAACTCAACGGCAACAATGTGCTGTATCAGCCCGGCCACTGAGTTTGTCTCACGCACATCGCAAGGCAATGAGAGTACTTCAGGATTTTTGGCAATCAGCTGTCGCCAACCTTGAGTCGTACGTTCCACCCAACCCTGCAACTCTTCACTGGTCAACGATGTCATTTTCAGTTCCCTTCAGGATTATGCCACCCGCCAACATCCACGGCCAACTGGTCCGCTTCCTTCGGCCCCCACGATCCTGGTTCATAAGAATAGGGCGTGGCATTCTTTTTGAGAATAGGTTCTACCACCGCCCAGGCCGCTTCGACTGCGTCTTCACGGACGAACAGCATAGAATCTCCATGCATCGCATCGCCCAATAAACGTTCGTAAGCGTCCACTTCGTCGGCTGATGATTCTTCCACGGCAGAAAGCTCCGCGGGCATTGAGACAAGTGCTTTACCCGGACGTTTCACCCGGGCACTCAGACTCAGAGAAATCTTCCCAGGCCCCAGACGGAAGCGAAAAGAGTTATTGGGTTCGTTATCCAGATCGTGGATCGGAGGCTTTCTGAGTTTGACCAGCACTTCAGTAGTTGAGACCGGAAGACACTTTCCAGCTCGAATTAAAAATGGCACGCCTGACCATCGCCATGACTGGACTTCCAGCCGCACCGCGGCAAATGTTTCAACATCGGAATCAGGCGCGACTCCCTTTTCTTTTTTATATCCATTGAACTGCCCGACAACAAGATGCTGCGGATCCAGCGGCGGAATCGTCCGAAATACCTTGACTTGCTCATCGCGGATCGCGTCACCGTGCATTCCGGTGGGAGCCTCCATGGCCAGAAAAGCTACGACCTGAAGCATGTGATTTTCAACTACATCGCGGATGGCGCCAGTAGCGTCATAAAACTTGCCGCGCCCTTCGATGCCAAACTTTTCTGCCATTGTAATCTGTACGCTCTCAATAAAGTTCCGGTTCCAGATCGGCTCCAGAAAGCTATTGGCGAAGCGGAAAAATAAAAGGTTGAGCACAGCTTCTTTGCCTAGGTAATGGTCAATGCGAAAAATTCTGGACTCAGGCAGCACAGCATGCAGTGCAGCATTCAACTCTTGCGCAGATGCCAGATCGTGCCCGAACGGTTTCTCCACAATAACTCGTGCATTGGCAATGCAGTTTGACTTTGCCAGGGATTCCACAACGCTGATAAACAGTTCAGGTGGAATGGCCAGATAATGCGCTGGGTGCGTGGCCTCTCCCAGTGTTTTCTTCAACAGCTCAAAAGTTTCTGGCTTCTGATAATCTCCGCCCACATAACGAATCAACTTCAAAAGCTTATCTAAAACTTGCTGATCAATTTTGCCGGTTTGCTGCACACTGTCGCACACGCGTTGTTTAAAATCATATTCGGTCTTCGCGGACCGGGCAACGCCAATCACCGGTATATTCAGGTTCCCACGCTCAGCCATATGATAAAGAGCAGGAAAAATTTTTTTGTGAGCCAGATCGCCCATGGCTCCAAAGATAACCAGCGCGTCGGCTGGCGCTGTATCTTCTCCGGGCTTTCCAGTGGCGCTTTGTCTCAGGTCCGGCATGTAGTCTCCTTCTAGTTATCCAGCATACGGTCAAGATTGAATGCGGCGCTAATCAATGCAAGATGTGTGAAGGCCTGCGGAAAATTTCCTAAAGCCTCACCCTGTGGGCCTGTCTGTTCAGCATACAATCCCAGATGATTGGCATAACCCAGCACGCGTTCAAACAGCAGCCTTGCCTGGTCCAATTTTTCTGGAAAGGCCTGCCCTCCGCGAGTCAAAGCTTCCACCAGCCAGAAGGAACACATATTGAAAGTACCTTCTTCACCCGGAAGCCCGTCAATCCGCGGATGCGGTGGATAGCGATGCACAAGACTGTCACTCACCAGGCCGCCATCCTTCGGATTTTTGAGAATCGCGTCAATCGTGCTGATCATTCGGGGATCGCTCGGGGCCATGAAAAAAACCAGTGGCATAATCAGAAGCGAGGCATCAAGATCGTCACTGCCGTAAAACTGGGTAAACGCTCCGCGTTTTTCATTCCAGCCTTTGGTCATTACCTCTTCATAGATGCGATCCCGCTCCGTCTTCCAGCGCTCGCGGTTTGCTGGAAGCGCCCGCTTGTAAGCCAGGCGAACGCCTCGGTCCAGCGCTACCCAACTCATAACTTTTGAATAGACGAAATGTTCCTGGCGGTTGCGCATCTCCCATATACCGGCGTCGGGCAGCGACCAGTTGTCACAGAGCCAATCCAGGCGATTCCGGATCTTCACCCAGATATCATATGAAGTCGGGCTTACATATTTATTCGCCAGATAAACTGCGTCCATGATCTCGCCATAAATGTCGTCTTGAAATTGCGTGACCGCTTCATTGCCAACGCGCACCGGGCCAGAGCCGCAATACCCTTCCCAGTGATCCAAAATTAATTCAGGCAATTGATTGTCGCCATCAATCGTGAAAACCACTGGCCCAGCCTTTTGGGGATCAATATGCTTGGACGCGTATTCCCGAATCCAGTGCATGAAGGCAGCAGCTTCTTCTTTAAAGCCGATGCGCAGAAATGCATAGACAGTAAATGCAGCGTCGCGAATCCAAGTATAACGATAGTCCCAGTTGCGCGCGCCGCCGATGACCTCAGGAAGGCTGGTGGTGGGCGCGGCAATGATCGCTCCCGTAGGCTCATACGTCAGAAGCTTTAGCGTCAGTGCCGATCTCTGTACTTGATCTCGCCAGCGCCCGTGATATGTACAGACGGAGAGCCACTTCTGCCAGAATTTGACGGTGCCCTGCAGCAGGTCCTCAGCATCTTTTTCTGAGGGCGGCTCCGGCGTCGCGCCTTCGGCCGAAACCTCACGAAGAACAAATATCTGCGATTCACCTTCAGGAAGCACGAACTCTGCCGATACGCCGCCTTGCCCATCTTGTTTCAGCGGAACTTTTGTTGAAAGAGCCAGGGTACAGCTACCTGTCTTGAATACTGCGCCGTTGGCGTCAACCGATGTCTCGTGCGCCTCTCGCCCGTAATCGAAAGCCGGATGGCATACCATGGAAATCCGCACTTCTCCTCGCACACAGCGAACGCGGCGATAAACGTTATGGTACTCAGGCGATTCAGGAGAGAGTCCTGCAGGCATGAAATCTTCGAGCTCCGCAATTCCATCGCGGAGCAGAAAGCGCGTCACCAGCACATTGGTGGAAGGCCAGTAAAACTGCTTGCGGCGCATCCCGTCCGCTTCAGCAAAAATCTGGAACCGGCCACCCTTTTTATCATCCAGAATGGCGCCGAAAATACTGGGCGAATCAAAGCGAGGATAACAGTACCAATCCATTGATCCGTTCATGCCAATCAAGGCAACGGTCCGCATGTTGCCGATGATTCCGTAATTCTCAATAGGCTGATAGGGCATCTTTCTCCATTGAATTCTCGGAACGCTAAAAGCATTAACGCTGTCTGTTCTTAGATGATACTTACCAGCGCGTGGAGGCATCAGAAGTGTCATCCCAGAACTTTTGCTGACGGATGGAAAGCAGCTGAAGACTTAAGCCGCGAAGTAATTATCAGCCAGGTCAGCGATGTAGTTGAAAAGCTGCATCTAACCTGAATAGCTCGATTATCGGCACGTGTACGTTCTGGACGGCGCTACTCACTTTCCAAGAAAAGAGAAAAACATGAAGGCTGCAACACTCGTTGGAATTATCCTCATCGTCCTGGGCATTGCAGGATTTGCCATGGGCGGAATCAGCTTTACCCACGAAAAGAAAGATGTTGATCTGGGCCCCGTACAGCTTTCCCACCAGCAAAAAGACACGCTGCCCATATCGCCCATCCTCAGCACGCTTGCGCTTGTCGGCGGCATTGGCCTGGTGGTCGCTGGATCGCGCAGCAAATAATGGTACGTGACACTGGTAGAAACGCGGATTGCAAATCGGAATCAAGAAGCCAGCATTAAGAAGAAAGATACCAGGGAACATTGATGACGACGATCCGGCGATTCCCTTTGAGATACAGCATTAGTTTCAGGGCCGTGGCGCGCTGATTATGCAGCAGGTAGTACCACCACCAGCGCTCCACCAACTCTGGGATCAAAACGGCTACTTGCCGGTCAGGGTAACGACGCCCCAGCTCCATCACATAATCAAGGATGGGCGTCAGCACCAACCGGTAAGGAGACTTCATTACCACTAGCTCAGGAAGCTTTAAACCGGCGCGCTTCGCGGGCTGTTCAATGTACTGGCTCCAGACTTTCATTAGTTCATCTTTGCCTTCATCGCCCTTCTCGCCGTCGTTCACAATGTGTAGTGCCCATATGTCGTCAGAAATGGTGTAAGCAAAGCGCAGAGCATTTTCAGCAACGCGGCTCCAGCGCTGGATGGGTAACACCACCAGCGGCGGCTCGATCTTCCTCAAATCCACGGGTATGGTGCAGGCCGTTACGTTTGAAATTTTGCCATAGTGTTTTCGCACCCGATACATCAGGTATATAAGCGTCGGGATCAGCAGCACTGTGATCCAAGCGCCTTCTGTAAACTTGGCGGCAATTACCACACAAACTGTAATGCCAGTAGCCGCAGCACCCAGTCCATTAATGAACATGCTGCCGCTAGCGCCACGCCCACCCTTTCTCTTCCAATGCATCACCATGCCGGCCTGCGAAAGAGTGAATGCCAGGAAAGCGCCAACCGCATAGAGCGGAATCAGCCGGTCTGTGACACCTTTGAAAATTATCAGGAGCAAACCAGACAATAAAGCCAGAGCGTAGACGCCGTATGAAAAGACAAGCCGCCGGCCGCGCAGCGTGAGCGGATAAGGTAAATATCCTTTTTCTGCGATGGCGCGGCAGAGCCGCGGAAAATCGGCAAACGCCGTATTGGCAGAGAGCGATAGAACCAGCAGAATCGAGCCGATGGTGATCCAATAAAAGATATTCTTTCCCACAACAGCCAGCGTAAGCTGCGAAAGAACGCTCTGGTATCCCGGCAACCCTGGCGCAGTTGCGCCAATGCCATAAGCACGAACGAGGTAAGCGATCCCAGAAAGCAGAGCCGCCAAAATGGCGATGATGGTTGTTAACGTTCCGTGGGCAGATTTTGTTTTTGGCTCTCTAAAAGCCTGCACACCATTGCTTACAGCTTCCACACCTGTCATGGCAGTACAGCCGCTGGCAAAAACCTTCAGAAATAGCCAGATACTTATTGCCTCTACTGGCAGCGGCAATTTTGCTGGAGCAATAATGGGAATGGGATGTCCGCCATGAGTGAATACTTTAAACAGCCCAATGCTTATTACGACCGCTATGGAAAAGACAAAGAGATACGTTGGGATAAGGAAAATAAAACCTGTTTCGCGCACCCCTCGCAGGTTTACCAGTGTAAGTAAAAACAAAATTCCTAAACAGAGAGCCAGCGTGTGCGACTGCAACTGGGGCAACGCTGATACCAGCGCTCCCACTCCAGCAGAAATACCAACAGCCACCGTGAGAACATAATCGATCATCAATGCTGCGCCTGCCAGCAGTCCGGCATAAACGCCAAGGTTTTCACCGGCAACCGTGTAAGAACCGCCTCCGCCGGGATAGGCCGTAATCGTCTGCCGGTAGGAAAAATACACTATCCCCATCAGCACAATAATGCTGGCGCTGATCGGCACGATGTAACTGATACCGGCAATTCCAAGAGGAATGAGCAGTGTTAACGCAGCTTCTGGACCATAAGCGGCTGAACTCAGTGCGTCAAGGCCAAAGATTCCTATGCCTGCTGCCGGCCCAACCTGCTCAGATGCGTCTTCGTCAGAAGACAAAGGACGCCCAAATAGAAGATCAAAAATAGACTTGCGCGCTGCTACCTTCGGTGTTTGCTCGATCACGTAATCCTTATTCAATCAGAATCCACGCATCGGTGGAAAAATTGTTTGATGCACCAATACATTCGTGAAAACAATGCAAATGCCTGGACTCAAAGCATTTCTTTACATTTCCTATTGAAATGATGCGTAGATTTCACGAACAAACAGGATGCCTGAATGCCCAAAGCAGCATCTTACAAATCGGGCCCAAGTATTTCAGTTCACATCTGTTCAATAAGGAACACATTCCAATTTGGACTACACCGCAATATTGCTGGGTGAGCATTTATGCATTAGCGTGCAGAGTTTATGCGCGATCTGGAATTGCAAAAGGAGTCTCCGTTTGACTGTTGATACAAATGAGCATCCCTTCATCGGCCCTGACCATCAGCTTCCGGCGCACGATGGAGAACGCCACAAAAGCAAATTACTGCGAATAATTCTGTGGATCGCATTGCCTCTCATTCTCATATTGGTATTAGTGATGGCATTTCGCGGCAATGAGACTTCTGCTGCAAAGAAAAAGGGCGCGGCGGCACCAGCCAAAATCACAATCACCACTGCAACTGCCCAAAAAAGCAATGTGGGTGTTTACCTTGACGCTATTGGCACAGTCACGCCGCTTTACACCGCTTCCATTACCAGCCAGGTAAGCGGACTGGTGACTGCCGTGCATTTCAAAGAAGGCCAGCTGGTAAATAAAGGCGATCCTTTGATTGAAATTGATTCGCGTGCCACCAGGGCGAATCTATTGCAGGCACAAGGCGCGTTGGAGCGCGACCAAAACTTACTTGCCCAGGCAGCAATGGACCTGGAACGCTACCGCGAGGCCTTTGCCCGAAAAGCAATTGCCAAGCAGATCATGGACGACCAGGAAAAGCTGGTACTGCAGGACCAGGGCACGGTTAAAAACGATGAAGGAACTGTCCAATTCGACCAGGTTCAGGTGGACTACTGCCACATCGTTGCGCCCATCGCCGGACGCGTAGGGCTGCGGCTGGTGGATCCTGGCAACGTGGTGCAGGCTACCGGCGCAGTTACTCTCGCCGTCATCACGCAACTGAGACCAATCACTGCAATTTTCACTGTGCCTGAAGATAGTTTAGGGCCCGTGGTAACACGCTTGCGCACGAAAGCAAAGCTCAGCGTCGACGCTTTTGACCGTACAGCTCAGACAAAGATTGAAAGCGGCTTTCTGATGACGCTGGATAACCAGATTGACACCACAACCGGCACTGTCAAAGCGCGTGCTGTGTTTGACAACAAAACTGATGCGCTCTTTCCCAATCAGTTTGTTAATACGCGGCTGCTGGTAAACACTTTGCAGAACGTAACTGTAGTTCCGGCGTCAGCTATTCAGCAAAATGGCCAAGCCTCTTTCGTTTACGTAATTCAAGATAACGTTGCGCATAGGCATCCGGTAAAACCGGGCGTGACAGACAACGGCCAAACACAAGTTGACGGAATCAATCCTGGAGACGTTGTCGCTAACAGCAGCTTTGATAAGTTGCAGGACAATACGCAGGTTACCGATGCTGCTGATGCCAAGCCTGCCAAAGCCAACGCTAACCCGAGCGGGAGCAAGGCCCGGTGAATCCATCTCGTCAGTTTATTTTGCGGCCTGTAGCGACCTCTTTGATCATGGCTGCAATTCTTCTGGTTGGCTTTGTGGGCTATACCCAGCTGCCTGTTTCCGCCTTGCCTGAAGTGGATTATCCAACTATTCAGGTGCTCACGTTTTATCCTGGCGCAAGCCCAACCGTAATGGCCACCACGGTAACCGCGCCCTTGGAACGCCAGTTCGGCGAGTTGCAAGGCCTGAGCCAGATGACTTCCACTAGTTCCGGTGGAACCTCAGTGATTGTTCTGCAATTCAGTCTGAACGTAAATATTGATGTAGCCGAAGAAGAAGTGCAGTCGGCCATCAACGCGTCACAAAGCTTGCTGCCATCGATTTTGCCTTCACCACCAACTTACAGTAAGACAAATCCCGCTGACGCTCCTGTGCTCACACTCGCCATCACCTCAAGCGCTATGCCGCTTTCTCAGGTGGAAGATCTGGTGGACACACGTCTAGCCCCGAAGATTTCGCAGCTGAGCGGAGTCGGCCTTGTAACCATCAGCGGTGGACAGAAGCCGGCAGTCCGCATCCAAGCCAATCCCAGAACGCTGTCATCCTACGGAATCAACATGGAAGACCTGCGTACCGCTCTGACGCAGGCCAGCGTGAATGCAGCTAAAGGAAACTTTGACGGTCCGCGCCAGGACTACCAGATTGACGCCAACGACCAGTTGGTCACGACCGACGATTACAAGAAAGTTGTAGTTGCGTATCGCAACGGCGCGCCGGTGATGTTGACTGACGTGGCCAGCATTGTGAACGGCGTAGAAAACAATAATCAAGCCGCGTGGATGAACCAGACGCCGGCGGTCATCCTGAATGTGCAGCGCCAGCCCGGTGCCAACACGATCAGCGTAGTCAAAAATATCAAGAAGCTTTTGCCGCAGCTGGAAACGAATCTTCCCACGGGAATTCAGGTAACCACACTTACCGACCTTACAACTTCCATTCAATCGTCAGTCTCTGATGTTGAGTTTGAATTGATGCTGACGATCGGGCTCGTCGTGCTGGTAATTTTTCTGTTCCTGCGAAATCTTTACGCCACCATTATTCCCAGCGTCGCTGTACCGTTGTCTTTGATTGGCACTTTCGCGGCGATGTACGCACTTGGCTACAGCTTGGATAACTTATCTCTGATGGCTCTCACCATCTCCACGGGCTTTGTTGTGGATGATGCCATTGTGATGATTGAAAATATCTCGCGTTATATTGAAGAGGGTGAAAAGCCCATGGAAGCGGCGCTGAAAGGCGCAAAGCAAATCGGCTTCACCATTCTCTCTTTGACCGTCTCACTTATCGCGGTGCTAATCCCACTGTTATTCATGGGCGATGTTGTAGGGCGCTTGTTCCGTGAGTTCGCTGTCACTCTTGCCGTGACAATTGTTGTTTCCGCCGTGGTTTCACTCACGCTCACACCCATGATGAGCGCCCGCATCCTGAAACATATTCCCAAAGAGAAGCAAGGGCGGCTTTACAAAGCCTCAGAGCGCGTTTTTGAAAACATGATTGCGTTCTATGGACGCACACTCAAATTCGTCCTTCGCTACCAGACCATTACTCTTCTGGTTGCCCTTGCCACGTTGATGCTCACGGTCTTTCTTTACATCATCATTCCGAAAGGCTTTTTTCCGGTACAGGATACCGGTGTTATCCAGGGCATAACGCAGGCGTCGCAAACTATTGGCTCAAAAGCCATGGCCGAAAATCAGCAGGCGCTGGCCAAGGCCATTTTGGAAGATCCTGCTGTGGAAAGCGTTTCTTCCTTCATCGGCGCAGACGGTACCAACACAACCTTGAACAGCGGCAGAGTATCTATCAATTTAAAACCGCTGGAACAGCGCAAGATGAATGCGTCTGACGTGATTCGCCGGATCAAGACCAAACTCGACCAGGTTCAGGGCATCCAGCTTTTCATGCAGCCAGTGCAAAACATCAGCGTAGATGATCGAGTAAGCCGCACGCAATATCAATACACGCTGGAAGATCCAGACGCGAATGAGTTAAACGACTGGACCAATCGTTTTGTCGAACGGTTGAAACAGTTGCCGGAACTGGAAGACGTCGCTACCGACCAGCAAACGGGAGGCCTCGCCGTTTCACTGGTGATTGATCGCGTCACGGCTTCGCGGTTTGGCATTGCGCCCTCCACCATCGACAACACTTTGTATGACGCCTTTGGCCAGCGCCAGATCAATACCATGTACACGCAGTTGAATCAGTACCATGTGGTTCTTGAGAGTGAGCCACAATTTCAACTTGATCCCAATAATCTGAATCATCTTTATGTTCAGTCCAATACTTCTTCGGGAGCAACCGGCACCGGAGCCACTTCATCTTTCGCGTCTTCTGGATCCTCTTCTGCTGGGTCCAATGCGTTGACTACGTCAGCGCTGTTCACTCCATCGGCAAACACTCTGGCTCCTCCATCAAATGCATTGGCAGCCAGCACTTCTACTACTGCTTCGAATCAGGGAGTCAACTCGGCTGGCACCAGCAGTTCAGCTACCAGCAACGCTGTGCCGCTGAGCGCTTTTGCGCATTTTGAAAAGACGACAGAGCCGCTCTCCATCAGCCATCAAGGGCAGTTTCCTGCCATCACCGTATCGTTTAATCTTGCGTCAAACGCTTCGCTAGGCAGCGCAATTACGGCAGTCGATAAAGTACAGAAGGACATGCACATGCCTGCCAGTTTGCAGGCGGATTTTCAAGGCACCGCTTCTTCTTTCCGCGCATCGCTCTCCAATGAACCATTGCTGATTCTTGCGGCTCTGGTGACTGTGTACCTCGTGCTCGGCGTTTTGTATGAGAGTTTTATTCATCCCATCACTATTCTTTCTACTTTGCCATCTGCCGGTGTTGGCGCTTTTCTAGCACTACTGCTCTTTCATCAGGACTTAAGCGTAGTCGCGATTATTGGCATTGTGCTGCTGATTGGCATCGTGAAAAAAAATGGCATCATGATGGTCGATTTCGCATTGGACGCTGAACGCAATCAGGGAAAGAATTCGACCGAAGCCATTTACGAAGCCTGCCTGCTCCGCTTTCGTCCTATTATGATGACCACCATGGCGGCGCTGCTGGGTGGTCTTCCTCTGGCATTCGGCAGCGGATTTGGTTCTGAATTGCGACGGCCGCTGGGCATCGCCATGGTTGGCGGACTGCTACTCAGTCAAGCGCTCACGCTCTATACTACGCCGGTCATTTACATATTTTTTGACAAGTTGGCCCAACGCTTCTCGCACAAATCGAACAAGGCGGAAACTGGCGAAGCGGAACTGGCAGGGCCGGCATGAACATCTCCGCACCTTTCATCCGGCGTCCCGTAGCCACCACTCTCATCACATTGGGAATTGCACTTGCTGGAGCCATTGCATTCAGTGTGCTTCCAGTATCACCATTGCCTGAAGTTGATTTCCCAACTGTCTCGGTCAGCTCAAGTCTGCCGGGAGCCAGCGCTGAAATTATGGCTTCGTCCGTGGCCACGCCCCTGGAACGGCAGTTTGGACATATTGCCGGCCTGACGGAAATGACCTCTGCCAGTTCGCTGGGCAGCACATCCGTCACACTTCAGTTCGATCTCAGCCGCGACATTGATGGAGCAGCCCGCGATGTGGAAGCCGCTATCAACGCAGCGCGAACTTATTTGCCGGCAAATCTCCCCGGTAATCCGACATATCGCAAAGTAAATCCCGCCGACGCTCCAATTATGATTCTCGGCCTTACCTCAGATAAATATGGCGCTGACAAAATGTATGACGAAGCTTCTACTGTCATCCAGCAGAAGTTATCGCAGATAAGAGGGGTTGGCCAGGTTACAGTCGGCGGTGGCGCGCTGCCCTCTGTGCGTGTGGATGCAAATCCCACGCAGCTGGCCCACTATGGATTGAGCATTGCCAATTTGCAATCCGTTCTGGGCTTGCAGAACGCTGACTTGGCCAAAGGCCAATTAACTGACGGCGTTGTAACAGCAGACATCCTTGCCAACGATCAGATCTCGCATGCAGACGATTACAGGCCGCTCATCGTGGGCTATAGCCGTGGCGCAGCCGTTCGTCTCTCAGATGTCGCGCAGGTAACAGACTCAGTACAGAATGTCCGCACTGCAGGATATTTAAATGGCAAGCGTGCGGTCACGGTAATTATTTTTCGGCAGCCGGGCGCCAATATTATTGCCACTGTCGATCGCATACGTGCACAGCTTCCGGTCATTAAAGCATCCATTCCGCTGGGCATTGAGACCACCGTTGTGCTCGATCGCACCACAACTATCCGCGCTTCCGTGAGTGACGTTGAGCGGACGCTGCTTATTTCCATTGCCCTGGTCATTATTGTGGTATTTATTTTTCTGCGCAATGGCCGGGCTACGCTCATTCCCGCCGTTGCTGTACCAGTTTCCCTGATCGGCACATTTGCCGTGATGTACCTGCTCGGATACAGCCTGGACAATCTCTCACTGATGGCCTTAACCATCTCTACGGGATTTGTCGTGGATGACGCGATCGTGGTGATGGAGAATATTGCGCGCCACCTGGAAAATGGCATGGAGCCCTTTGCCGCAGCGCTCAAGGGCGCGCAGGAAATTGGCTTTACTGTTTTCTCTATCAGTGTTTCACTGATTGCTGTTTTTATTCCTCTTCTATTAATGGGTGGGATCGTTGGTCGGCTCTTCCGCGAATTTGCCATCACACTTTCCACGTCGATTGTCGTATCAATGCTTATTTCGTTGACCACCACACCCATGATGTGCGCCTATCTGTTGCGCAACGAACGCGCGCAAAAGCATGGCCGCATGTACAACGCCAGCGAGAAGTTTTTTGACGGGATGCTGTCGTTATATCGCAGAAGCCTGCACTGGGTCCTGGCGAACCCAACTCTCACGCTCGTCCTTTTATTCGTCACCATTGCACTCAACGTGCTGCTGATCATCAAAATACCCAAAGGCTTTTTCCCGACAGAGGACACTGGCTCTATCACCGGCGGAGTGCGCGGCCCACAAGATTCATCTTTCCCGGCGATGAACACATCCATCGATCAGATTGGCAACGTAATCAAAAGTGATCCTGCTATCGCCAATGTAATTGCCTTTACCGGCGGCAATGGAGCCACTAACACCGGCTTCCTTTATATAGCGCTCAAACCGCTGAAAGAGCGCAAAATCAGTGCCGCTGAAATCATCAATCGTCTCCGGCCTAAACTGAACCGCCTACCGGTGGCGTCTGCATTTCTGCAGCCTGTGCAAGACCTCCGCATTGGCGGGCGCTCCAGCAATGCGCTATATCAATACACCATCCAATCAGACAACGTGGAAGACCTCACCAAGTGGGGACCAACGATGCTGAATGAGATGAAGAAACTTCCGGGGTTCCAGGATGTGAGTTCTGACCAGCAGAATGGCGGCTTAAATGAGCTGATGAGCTATGACCGCGTCACTGCGGCAAAACTCGGCCTCACAGTCCAGTCGCTGGACTCAGCGCTATATGGCGCATTCGGCCAGTCAGAAGTCTCCATCATTTATACGCAATTGAATCAGTATTATGTGGTGCTGGAAGTTGCGCCGCAATATTGGCAGAGTCCTGAAGGATTGAAAGATATTTACCTTCACACCTCCGGCAACCACAATGTTCCACTACTTACGGTCGCCAGCGGACACGCCAGCACAACGCCGCTTGCCATCAATCACACCGGCTTATTTCCGTCTGTGACTGTGTCTTTCAATCTGGCGCCGAATATGTCCCTAAGCGACGCCACCTTGAGCATTCATCAGATGCAGCAACGGCTCGGCACTCCATCCACGCTGCAAGGTTTTTTCGCAGGCACGTTGTTGGCTTACCAGCAATCTCTTGGCACTGAACCATATCTGGTTCTCACAGCATTGTTGGCGGTGTATATCGTTTTGGGTATTTTGTATGAGAGCCTGGTCCACCCGCTCACCATTATTTCCACGTTGCCATCGGCGAGTGTCGGGGCCATGCTGGCATTAATGCTTTTCAAAGAAGACCTGAACGTCATTTCGATTATTGGCATTGTCTTGTTGATTGGAATCGTAAAAAAGAATGCCATCATGATGATCGATTTTGCGCTGCAGGCACAGCGCGAAGAAGGCAAGAGCACCGCCGACGCAATCTTTGAAGCCTGCATGCTGCGCTTCCGCCCCATTCTCATGACCACAATGGCCGCGCTCCTGGGCGCATTGCCGCTGGCCCTGGGAACAGGCACTGGCTATGAGCTTCGGCGGCCGCTGGGAATAACGATTGTCGGAGGACTGATCTTGAGCCAGTTGCTCACGCTCTATTCCACACCGGTCGTCTATCTGGCATTTGATCGGCTGCGGCTACGTATGCAGGGAAAACAGCGCGACACCATTGAAAAACGCGGTCCCGAACCTAGCCCAGTGAGTTAACGTGATCCGTACTAAAGATATCGATTACAAAAACAAACAGTTGAAGAAATGGATAAGGCCATGAATAAAAATAACAAAGCGACTACTAACAGAGAAACAAAGAGCGGCCCCTTCCCTTTCGGCGGCGCGGTTACGTTGCCAGTTTTGTTATGCGGTTTGCTGTTGTTAAGCGGATGTGTTGTCGGCCCAAAATACAAGAGAGCCCCGGTCGATACGCCGCCTGCCTATAAAGAAATAGGAGATTGGAAAACTGCCCAGCCTCAGGATGATAAGCTCCGCGGCAAATGGTGGGAGATATTCAACGATCCGCAATTGAATGTGCTGGAAGAAAAAGTAAATATTTCAAACCAGAATATTGCTGCGGCGGCGGCGGGCTTTTTTGCTGCGCGCGCTCAGGTCAAGGAGGCCAGAGCACAGCTTTTTCCCACAGTAACCGCCAATCCATCCATTACGGCGCAGCGTCCATCTTCCTCAACCAGGACCGTAACCACATCAACCACAGGTACTGGGACAGGTACTGGAACAGCTACTACTCAATCTTCTTCGTCAAGCATATTTACTGACTACTCGCTCCCCTTTGACGCTACATGGCAGCCGGATCTTTTTGGACGCATACGTAACACCATCAAGGCCGCTGCTTACGGGGCACAGTCCAGCGCAGCGGACCTTGAGAATACTCGCCTCACGGTCCAGGCAGAAGTGGCTACAGATTACTTTCAACTTCGCGGGCAAGACGCACTTAAAGAATTGCTGGATGCAACCGTGGCTGCTTTTCAGCAATCGCTTGATCTGACAAAAGCTCTTTACGATACAGGCATTGACTCTGAAGAATCTGTGGCCCAGGCGGAAACACAATTAGAAACAGCGAAGGCACAAGACGTGGCGCTGGGAATTCAACGTGCACAATTTGAGCATGCCATTGCCACGTTGACCGGACAGCCAGCTTCAACGTTTTCAGTCCCTATCGAGCCACTGAAAGCGAGCCCGCCGGCAATTCCCCTGGGTGTCCCTTCTCAGTTGCTTGAACGGCGACCGGACATTGCCACAGCAGAGCGGCTGGTCGCGCAGGCCAACGCACAGATCGGCGTAGCGAAAGCCGCCTATTTTCCGACGATTACTTTGAGCGCAGCCGCAGGCCTGGAAAGTTCTTCCATCTCAACGTGGTTTACCTGGCCAAGCCGCTTCTTCTCCGTTGGCCCGGCAGCAGCGGAGACTTTATTTGATGGAGGCCTGCGTAGAGCCACCGTAGTGCAATTCAAAGCGCAATATGACCAGACTGTGGCCAACTATCGGCAGGCTGTTTTAACGGCCTTCCAGCAAGTGGAAGACAATCTAGCATCGTTGCGGATTTTATCCGTGGAGCTTCAGCATCAGGATGCCGCAGTAAAAGCAGCGGAAAGAGCTCTTACTTTGGCCTCAGACCGTTATAAATTGGGGCTCGATCCTTATCTCAATGTGATTACCGCGCAAACTTCATTTCTATCGGCCCAGCAAACGGCTGTAACTCTTCGCATTCAACAGATGACAGCAAGTTGCGGCTTAATCGAAGCTCTGGGCGGAGGATGGGACGCATCGCAACTGCCCTCTCCCGGGCAGTTGATCACAAAAGTGCCATAAGCGGTGGCTTTTTATGTACTGATAAATATCCGTTTCCAAAAAAGAATGACCAGCAATATCTCCCACCCTGAGTTATGGAGTATTGCTGGCCTGTTTTCTGTGAATCGAGAAAACTTATTTCAGTTCTGTAATGATGGCTCGCTGTGTTCCGCGGACGAGCGTTTCTGTGTGCGTCCGTCCACCAAGGTTGTATTTGACCGTAACAGGCTTGTACTGGTTCATGACCACCTTCCCGTCAGGAGTGGTCGAGGTCAAATCGCCATCTTCAAGAAACACCACCACCACATCTTTATCGTGGAAATGCATTGGGGTGGGCACGTTTGGAGTCCAGGTGGAGTCCCATACGATCACGCGCTCATTCTCAAAAATCTTCTTCGCGCCGGGCCGTGGAAATGCTATTTGGTAGCTGGTCGTATTTTTGTAGGAAGGCGGCGCATGGTCTTTCAGATCAATTACGATGGACCGTCCAGAAATCTTCGGCGCCGTACCCTTCGGCAAAAATGTTGCATTACGACCTGCTACGGACACAACAACGGCATCCGTTGGCTGTGCAGTTGCGGAATCTGTTACATCCCAAACAGCAACGCGTTCATTGTCAATCATTGGCTTAACCGCCGTTGTCGAACCGGCCTGGAACAGCATCATGCACAACATCAGGATCCGAACCATTGGCAACACCCCTCAGAAAAGATCAAGTGAAATACGGACATAACTATATCGTAAAGCGCTGATTCTGGTCGATGTGGCCAGGCTTGCTGAATTCCTGGAAAAGAAGCGTGGGCGCTTCCTGTCGAGATTCCCACCTTGCTATTACGGTCTTCTCACCACCCCAACTCTTATCCGGGATTGCTAAGATGTGGAACCAAAATAGAATAGACGGGCCACCTCCGCATTCTCACCTGACCAAGCGATAAGACTAAAGAGCGTTCTTACCGGCTCGTTTCGCTTTTGCCCAACGAGCTTTCATGCGCTCAGATATACGCCTTTTACCGGCTTCACTCATTTTGCCGCGCGTTTTGCCAGGTTTCGAGGAAGAGGCCTTACGTGTTCTGCCTCCGCTCAATGCTTCAATAGCCGCAACCACGCGGTCCCGCTGCTGGGTCAGTTCCTCAAGAATGCTGTCAGTATCCATAGACTTGGAATTATATGGTCAGATTCCCGAATCTGCACTTGTTTCGTCGTAAAAAAAGCACCGCCGTTGCCGGCGGTGCTTTCATTCTTAACATGCTTTCAGTTTTTTAATTACTGATCAGCTTGATGCCATGCGGTACCAGCGCCTTGGCCCACGGAACGTATGCATAAATCATCACGATTATGCCTACGATCGCGCCCAGAGCAATGGAGTGCCAGACAACAAAGCGGAAGATAAAGCCTTCATTACCTACCTGGTTGGTAGCAGCTGTGGCCACGCAAATGGATTGCGCGTCCACCATTTTGCCCATAACGCCGCCGGCACTGTTTGCAGCCGTCATCAGTACGGGATCCAAGCCCAGTTGCTGGGCCGTGATCTTCTGCAAGCTGCCGAATAGCGCGTTGGATGAAGTGTCACTACCTGTCAGCGCCACACCCAGCCAGCCAAGGAATGTACCGAAGAACGGATACAGCCAGCCGGTATGAGTAAATGCGAGTCCTAAGACAGCATCACTCCCTGAGTATCGTGTAACAAAACCCAGCCCCAGCATGGCGGAAATAGCTATCACCGCCCAGCGCATTCGGAACAATGTATGCCCAAAAAGTTTGATTAACGTGATTGGATTGACTCCCCGGATGATGCCGCCAACCAGCGCAGCCAGAAAGCAACCGGTGCCAGTTGCAGACAGCCAGATAAAGGGAAAGCGTGCGCCTTCAGGCGTGGGCTTCGCCACAACGGGCTGTGCCCGCGAAACCTTATTATGGATGGGAGTGTCCCATCCGCCTCTGGGCTTGCCGTCTGGCGTTGTCCATGAAGGGGTCGTCTTGTTGAGCATCGTTTTTACTGGTTTGTAGCCCCACAGGAAAACGAATACAGACAAGATCAGGAATGGCAGCCATGCCTTGAAAGTCTGCCCAAAAGAGTAAGAATGGACTTCCGGCCCGCCGCTCTTTCCAGCGGTATCTTCCTCAAAACGCCAGATTTTCTTTGGCTTCCAGAAGAGCAGGAAGACGACTGTGCAAAGCAATGAGAATAGGCCAGCGGTGATGTCCACCAGATTGCTATCCATGTGGTTTGACCAGAACCACTGCATGGAAGAGAAGGAAACGCCCACCACCATAATGGCAGGGAAAACTTCAAACGTTTCTTTCCATGGGACCATCGCGCGCACCAGCCAGAAGGGAACGATCAGCGCGCAGATCGGCAGAATGCGTCCGATCATTGCGTTCATATCGGCTTCCGGCATTGCCGTTACCGTGGCCAGCATGTGTACCGGGGTGCCAATGGCGCCCCATGCGACTGGCGCCGTATTGGCAATCAGGTTCAACGCCGCGGCATGGAACGGTTTAAATCCCAACCCGATCATGAATGCGCCGGCAATCGCGACTGGAGAGCCGAATCCCGCGCAACCTTCAATGAAAGCGCCAAAGCAGAAAGCCACCAGAAGCAGCTGCAGCCGGCGGTCTGCGGTAATGCCAGCCACGGAGGATTTCATGATCTCGAAATCGCCTGTGCTGACAGAAATGTCATAGAGATAAACGGCAGCCACTACAATCCAGACAATGTTCAACAAGCCTGTTGAAACACCATATAGAAAGCTGCCGCCGGCCAATGACCACGGCATTGTGAAGGCAAAATGGGCAACCAGGACGGCCGTAGCAGCGCCTGAGAGAGCAGCCCAATGAGGCTTAACGCGGAAACCCGCCATCATGGTGAACAGCACAACGATCGGTAGCGCGGCTACCAGTGCTGAGATCCACCAATGTCCAAAAGGATCGTAAATCTGTGTCCAAGTCGGCATCCATTTCTCCTGAATTGAAGAACTTAAGCTGGCCAGTTGGCTGCTAGCACACCAGTCTCCCCCGGGCCAGTTACAAATAAATTTTGACGTAAAAGTGCGCGATAACTTTCCGCTTCTGAAGCTTTTCTGTCAAGTCTTTTGTGAGACTTGCCTAACCCTGGGGAAACATCCCGTAAACAGACAAGAAAAAATTACGCTTTTGGCCAATCAAAAGCGCATGACCAGAGCACACCAATACAGAGCAAACGCCAGGCCGCCCGCGCTCGGTTGCCGGCTGGCGCTTATCCTTTTACCGCACCCACGGTGAATCCGGCAATAAATCGATCCAGGAACAGGTTGTAAACCAACGCAACCGGCAAACTCGCCGTCAGGCAAGCCGCCATCAAAGAACCCCAGAAGTAAACATCGCCTCGCACAAGAAAGATCGGAATACCCACGCCGACCATCTGGTTCGACTCGGGCGAGATAAAGGTCAGAGCATAAACAAATTCCTGCGTGACCAGCGTGAAGGTAAAAATTACAACGGTAAGAATTCCAGAGAGAGAAATCGGAACCACCATTTTGACGAACGCGCCAAACCGGGTCAGCCCATCCACCATGGCAGCATCTTCCAGTTCCCTGGGGATCGACTTGAAAAAGCCCATCAGCAGCCAGATGGAAAATGGCACTGTCACGCTGGGATACACCAGCACCAGCGACCAGATTGTGTCCTGCAGCCCCAGAACAGCCACCACACGCGACAGTGGAATAAAGAGCAGTGTTGGCGGCACAAGATACGTCAGGAAGATGGCGATGCCCAGCCGTTCCCCCCAGCGGCCAGTAAGCCGCGCCAGTGAGTAAGCTGCCGGCAAAGACAGTAATAACGTGATGATCACCACGATTACGCCTACCAGCGCCGTATTGCCCAGCCAGCGGACAAAATCAGTCTCAAAGAAAAGCAGCCGCAGGTTTTCAAGCGTTGGCGGAAGATTGAAGATGAATGGATTATTATCCATCGCGTACAGGTCAATGTTGCGCTTGAACGTGGCAATTACCATCCAGTAAAACGGAAACGCCAGCAGGGTGGTGAAAACCGTGAGAACCAGCGCCTTGACCGTGGGGGGCCAGGGATTCAATCCGCCAAAGACGCGCTTTATGCCGGGAGATTGCAAATACCACAACAGCCCCGCAGCAATGCCTATTTCTACGATAAGAATGCCTGAGAGCCGATATTGCGATTGGCGCAACGCATACAAAAATAGCGCCATCACGCAGCCAATCACATCTGACACCAGTAAGAAAAAGAGCAGGACGCGCGCGCCGTTGTATAGCTTCCAAAGTCCGCCCGCGATAAACAGGAAGGTCAACACCGCAACGATCTTGCCGGTGATGGCCAGCCCGCCAGAATGGTGCAGCAGCAGTTGCACCAAAAGCGCCAATGCTGAAACCAGCAAAAGCACGCTGATCACGGTCAGGCCGAGAGGTCGTTTCGTTTCTGCCGTTTGAATTTCCGACATTAGTTGACCTCCGCACGATGCGCCACGCGCAGCATCCCGTAGGCAATCACGATTAATACTGGCACAAGAAAGACAGAGATGGCCGCGCCTGCCGCCAGATCACTGCCTTGAATTCCCTGGCTGAATGCCAGATTAGGCAGCGTCTGCGTTGAATCATAGGGACCGCCGTTGGTCAGAATGTAAACCACCGTCATGTCAGTAAAAGTAAAAATGGTGCCAAACAGGACGGCCACACTCAGAATCGGGACCATCATGGGCAGGCTGATCTGGAACAGCGTGCGCCAAAAGCCTGCACCGTCAATCGAGGCAGCTTCAGGAATTTCTTTGGGAATGGCTGTTCTACCCGCCAGCAGAATGACAGTAGAGAACGGAATCAGCCGCCAGCAATGAACCAGAATCACTGACGCCATGGCCAGCTTCTCTTCACCCAGCCACATGGGAGGCGTGAAGCGATTCACAAATCCCAGCCAGATCAGAACCCAGGTAATCACGCTGTAAATGGAATCAAGAATCCATTTCCAGCCGATTGTCCCCAATGAAACCGGGGCTACCCATGGCAGCAAAATGAGAAAGCGCACCAGACCGCGTCCGCGAAATGGTTTCTCCAGCGCAATCGAGAGAATGCTAGAGCACACCAGCACAATGATCTGTGCACTGATCGTAAAGATGATGGAATTCTTTATTGCCTGCTTAAAGCTGGGGCTTTGCAGGATGCTGCGAAAGTTTTCCAGCCCTACAAAATGCAGCGCATTGCTGCCAATACGCGCATCACTGAAGGCATAAAAAATAGCCATGCAAAAAGGCGCGCCAATCAGCAGAACGATATACAGCACCGCTGGACTGAACATGGCAATCCCCAGCATGGGGCTTTGCGCAGGGCCGGCAGATTTGATTTTGGCTGTGCCTACTGCCATGCAATCGCCCTCGCTGGAACTTTCTTCTGTGTAGCAGCATCAAAAAACTTTAGCTGCTGTTGCGGGACGGCAAAATCATACGTTACGCCAACTTCGTAACTGTGGCCCAGCAGCAGGCGCGCAATTACTTTCTTGCCGTCGGCTTTGCCGCCCATCAGAAGGCCAGAGAGAATAAATTCTGCGCCCAGATATTCCACGTTTTCCACGCGGAATTTGAACGGAACCTTGTCAGTTTCTTTGATGTCTTCCGCCAGTCGGAAATGTTCCGGACGGAAACCCACGGTGACGTCGCCATATTCAATCAGGTTCATGGGCGGTGACCCCAGAAACGTCGCTACAAACGTGTCTGCCGGATCGTCATAGACTTCTTTTGGTGTACCCAGCTGCCGCACCAGGCCCTTGTTGAGCACCATGATGCGATCGCCCATGGCCATGGCTTCCACCTGGTCATGTGTTACGTAAATTGTGGTGGTCTTCACGCGACGATGAAACCGTTCCAGCTCTTCGCGCGCCGAAAGACGCAGCTTTGCATCGAGATTGGAGAGAGGCTCATCCAGCAGAAAAACCTCAGGCTCGCGGACAATGGCGCGCGCCAGCGCCACGCGCTGCCGTTCACCCCCAGAAAGCTCACGGGGCTTCCGCTGCAAATATCCGCTGATCCCCAGCAAAGACGCGGCCCATTCCACCTTTTCTTTGTGCAGGTTTTTAGGGACGTTCTGTGCCTTCAGGGGAAAAGCAATGTTGTTATAAACAGAAAGATGCGGATACAAGGCGTAACTCTGAAAGACCATGGCAATGCGGCGCTCACGCGGCGTGAGATCGTTCACCACCCTGCCACCAATCAGGATTTCGCCGGAAGTAGCTTGCTCCAGTCCGGCGATCATCCGCAAAAGAGTGGTCTTCCCGGAGCCCGAAGGCCCCAGGAAAACCATAAATTCGCCTTCGCGAATTACCAGATCAACTTCGTTAACTGCTCCGAGCTCTCCTTGTTTAAATACCTTGGTCAGTTTCCGGGTTTCAACAACCGCCATTCGGTCCCCTCGTTTTTATTTCATTCTGTCAAAGATTCGCTGATATTCAGCGTGCGCCGTCTTTGCCGCGTCCTCAGCCGACACTTTGCCCTGCGCTACAGTGGCAAACATCGTGGGAAGCGTATAGCTCTTAAACGCCTGATCAATGGCAGCCGATGCGTATCCCGGATAGCCTACGTTCGTCGCCCAATCCAGCACGTCTCCCAGCACCTTGTACTTGTTGGAAGGAGTTGCCCGCGGATCGTCTGCGATTTCCTTCTGCAAGTTCGGAACAGTGGATGGGAAGCACGGGAAATTATAGAACTGCCCAGCCACAAATCCGTCATGGAAGGCATCAAGATAATCGATCAGAAATTGCTGCGCGCCGTCTTTATTGTCAGCAAACTCCCATATTACATAGCAGTTCATTACGTGCTCTGCCGCAATGCGGCGCACTGGGCCTTTCAACGCCCGGCTGAGCATGATGTTCTTGTCGATCGGCATCTTCTCCCGCTCAGCCTGACGTGTGATGGAGATGGCGTTCGCCACATAAGAAACCTTGCCTGCCAGCATTGCCTGATTGTTGGAAGGAGGCGTCCAGGTGAAAACTTCCGGTGTCTCCGCCTCTTCGTACAATGCTTTCATGAATTTCAGGGCTTCCACGGTGTTCTTGGAGTTCAGAACAACTTTGCCGTCGGGATCCTGTTCTGCTCCGCCAAAGGACCACAACAGAGCACGCATGGCCATGCTGGTATCGAGTTCCTGGGCCAGTCCAATGCCGCACGGATTGCCAAATTTGTCTTTGATCATCTTGGCGCCTTTGCGCAGATCATCAAATGTGTCCGGCCCATTCGGGAAGCCTACTTGCGACCATAAATCCAAACGCCAGTTGCCCGGATCTGGAGCGTAAGAATCAGAGAACGCGTAATACTTTTTCGTCTTCGGATTGAAAGTGGATTTGTGTGCCAGATCGATTTTTTTGCCGTGCTTCTTTTCCACTTCCTGGTACACGTGCGACATATCGATGACCTGGTTCTCATACGCTGCTGGCGGCGAGAGGAACATAAAAAGATCGTGGCCTTTTTTGGCCTGTGCCTCTGAAGCTGCCCTGGTATTCAGGTCAACCAGGTTGATGTTATCCACTACAACGTTTGTATTGTGCTTGTCGCCCCATTCCTTGGCGAATTTCTTGTTGAACCATTCGTCATAGGCAGGAACAAAATGGCTCCATTGCAGGATCTTGAGCGTCTTTTGTTGTGCTAAGGCGCGCTGCGGAAACAGGAATGCAGGCCCCAGCGCTCCGGCAGCGATTCCACCCGCTCCGGCAAATTTAATGAAATCTCTGCGACTAACTCCCTTACCCTTTTTTTCTTTATCGCTCATTCATTCCCTCCTCAAGGTGTTTCAGCAACTTTTCAATTTGCGTGCGCACAAACTAAAACACAGCGTTCTTTCCAGCTACCGCTCTTCCCCAAAATTCTTTACATCTTCCGGCACATCTTTTTTTACGACCGGCTTGTCGCCCTGAACCATCACCCGTATCTGCTCCACCACGTCTGGATTTGCGAGCGTGGTCACGTCGCCGGTATCCATCTGATTGGAAATCGCAGACAGCACGCGGCGCATAATTTTACCCGAACGTGTTTTGGGCATGTCTGGAACTACATGGACTTTCCGCGGCCGTGCAATCTTGCCGATCTGGTGTTCAATGGCCTTGATCACGCTTTCCTGCACCGCCGCCGCATTCTGTACACCTGGCTTCAGCGACACATACACTTCAGGCACACGGCCTTTCACTTCATCGACTACCGGAATTACCGCAGCTTCAGCCACTTCATTCACGGTAAGGCAGGCTGATTCCAGTTCCTTGGTACCCAGACGATGGCCCGCTACGTTGATCACATCATCCACGCGGCCCAGAATTCTAAAGTACCCATCAGGAGACTGTACAGCGCCGTCACCCGCGAAATACGGCCAATCACGCCAGTCTTTGCTCTTGGGATTCTTGTTGTACTTTTTGTAGTACTGTTCCACAAAGCGATCACGATTCCCGTAAATCGTCTGGAAGATTCCCGGCCAGGGATTTCGGATACAGATGTTCCCTGCCTTGCCCGAGCCGCCTTTTACTTCCTTGCCTTCTTCGTCAAAGATCACGGGATAAATGCCCGGCAATGCTGGCCCCGCGCTGCCCGGCTTCATGGGATCGATGGCCGGCTTGGTACTGATGAGAAAACCGCCAGTCTCGGTTTGCCACCACGTGTCGACGATTACGGCTTCGCCCTTGCCAACAACTTCGTGGTACCACTTCCAGACTTCCGGCTCAATCGGCTCACCTACGGTCGTCATGTGCTTGAAGTGGTAATCGTATTTTGCCGGCTCGTCAGGGCCGGTCTTGCGTAGCATGCGGATCGCCGTGGGCGATGTGTGGAAGATATTTACTTCCAGCCGCTTGGCTACACGCCATGGCCGGCCTGCGTCAGGATAATTCGGCGCGCCTTCATACAAAACGCTGGTGGCTGCCAGAGCCAGCGGCCCATAGACGATATATGAGTGTCCGGTAATCCAGCCGATATCGGCCATGCACCAGTAAACGTCGGTCGGGTGAATGTCCTGAATGTATTTGGAAGTGCCCGCTGCGTAAGAGAGATATCCGCCGGTACCGTGCTGGCAGCCCTTGGGTCTGCCCGTGGTGCCGCTGGTGTACATGAGGAAGAGCGGCGCTTCTGATGGCATCGCGACGGGCTCAACTTTGTGCCCTGCATATTTCTTGAGCACGTCTTCCACAAAGAAATCGCGGCCTGTGACCATCGGCGTTTTGGAATGATATTTTCCCGCCTCGCGGTGCCAGACCAGAACTTTCTCAATTGCCTGGCCTTCTTTCTTTGCCGTGGTCACAGCCACATCAGCTTTTTCCTTGTGATCGGTCATCGCTCCGCTGCGATAGTAACCGTCAATGGTAACCAGGACTTTGCTGCCGGAATCGGCGGCGCGCATTCCACACGCTTCTCCACTGAATCCGCCAAAAACCACGGAATGCACCAATCCCAGCCGCGCGCAGGCCAGCATCGTGATTGGCAACTCAGGAACAACCGGCATGTGAATGGTGACGCGGTCTCCAGTTTTCAAACCGCAGAAATCGCGCAGTAGGGCCGCCATTTCATTCACCCGGTAATACAGTTCCTGATACGTAATGGAAACCGGCGGCACGTCTTCCGGCTCTCCCACAAAAATCAGGGCGGCTTTATTGCGGTGCTTTTCCAGGTGGCGATCCACGCAGTTGTAGCAGGCGTTGAGCTTGCCTCCGGCGTACCACTTCCAGAAAGGGGCGTCGCTTGTATCGAGCGTGGTGTGCCAATACGTGTCCCAGCTCAGGAGTTCGGCATATTCGCGATAGCATTCGGGGAAGTTTTTTTCGCTGAAGCGTTCGTTGATGGCGGGATCGGTGAGAAGGGCCTGGCCTACGAATAAGGAACTCGGGTAATAATATTGCTCTTCCTTCCAATGGACGGCTATTTGCGCCTCGGTCAATCCCGTATCTTGTTCCTGATCTTGTTGTTGTTCCTTCATCACGCGAGCGTCAGCCATGGCCTAAAACCTCTTGATTTAAAAATCGAATCGCGCAAACTGGCAACGGCCCGCAAGGATGGGCCTGAATTGGTTAGCGGGTGGCAACGACTGCCACCCGCCAGTCCGAAACAGAATTATCCTACACCCAGATAGTGATTCGTGCGCAAGCAGAGTGAATCACTTCCTTGGTGCAGCACTGTCAGAAACTTCCTGCCAGATCTTAACGTTCCGCGAATCCTTGAGGGCAATGCTGCCAATTACGAACGTGATAGCAGCAATCGTGATGGGGTAATAGAGACCGTCAAATGGGTTGCCCGTGGCTGCTGGAATCCAGACGCAGACCAGCGGCACGAGTCCTCCAAAGACGCCATTACCGATGTGATACGGCAATGAAAGCGCGCTATAGCGGATTTTGGCCGGGAATGATTCCACCAGGAACGCCGCGATTGGCCCGTAAACCATGGTGACAAAAACTACCTGAAGGAAAATGAGCCACATCAGCTTGTTTTTATCAGCGCCCGTGGCAACGGGGGCAGTTACAAGTTTGCCAGTAGCATCTGGGGTTTGCGGCGTTAGTACCGTGGCACCAGTCACCTTGTTCTTGGTGGCATCCACGTGGACCACATTATTTCCAGCCGCACGCTGCATGGCAGGATAAATACCAATCTCAGTTCCCGGAACGCGATAGCTCACGGCGGCAAGAATCAATCCTGCCATAATGATCTTCTTGCGGCCGATTTTGTCAGAGAGCCAGCCAAATAACACAAAGAGAGGCATACCCAGCAAAAGGGCTTTGGCGACGATAATGTTTGCATCGCGCGCCGGAACCTTCAGCATTGCTGTCATAAAGAACAGAGCAAAGAATTGCCCTGTGTACCAAACCACGCCCTGGCCTGCCGTCGCGCCGAATAATGTGATCAGGAAGCGCTTGAAATTCTCAGGCACGGTAAAAGCTTCCTTCAGAGGAGCCGCTGAGGTCATACCAGTGGTCTTGATCTGCTGGAAAATGGGAGACTCCTTCATCTGTAGCCGGATGTACAAGGAAATCAGCACCAGGACGAGTGAAGCCAGAAATGGAATACGCCAGCCCCAGTCTTTGAAGGCTGCGTCGCTCATCTGGCTCTGGGTTCCCAGGATGACGGCAATTGAAACAAACAAACCGAGTGTGGCCGTGATCTGAATAAAGCTGGTATAAAAACCACGTTTACTGTCAGGAACATGTTCGGCTACATAAACTGCGGCTCCACCGTATTCGCCACCCAGCGCCAAGCCTTGCAACACGCGCAATAGAATCAAAATGATCGGAGAGAACCAACCTGCTGTCGCAAAGCTGGGAAGTGCTCCCACCAGAGCGGTAGCGCCGCCCATGATTACCAATGTGACGATAAAAGCATATTTGCGGCCTGTGATATCACCAATACGTCCGAAGAAAAGCGCGCCAAAGGGACGCACCATAAAGCCCACAGCGAACGTGGCTAAATAGGCGATATACGCAAACAGTTCATTGCCGGGTGGATAAAACTTAGGCGCCAGGTATGCAGCCAACGTGCCAAAAATGTAGAAGTCGTACCACTCGATCATGGTTCCGACGGAGGAAGCGAGAATCACGCTCCAAATCTTGGAAGTAGATATCTGGTCCGATGAAGTCACCGGCACTGCAACACTAGACATACGGCCCTCCTGAAGAAGATCCAGGCCGGCCCGACCTGGTCTCTGTAATGTTGAGCTGTCTTTGACGCATCAAAACCATACATAATGCCGTTTTCAAATATGAAACTCGCCCTCAAGCGCATCTAAGAAAATGACTTGCACCCTCCTTAAGCTCCGTGGAGGAAGAGTTCGGGCCCTGGAGACAGAGTCTCTGTCCGGCGCACAAGCTGGGCAAAGAGCGATTGTCTGTTTGGCAACCTAGGGTAGTCGGATTACCGCAGATGTCAAGGGGAAATGAAAGAGTGAACACGAAGCGTCCACGGCTGGCATCTAAATCCATGCTCCAGAACGAAAATTTGAAGGCTTAGCAAAACAATACTTGTGGATTTTGGCTCCACAGGAATATTATTGCTGCCTTCGTGTTGTTGCCAGTCATGTTGCTATCTTAAAAAAACTTAGTCTCGCCGCGCGGGGTCGCAGACTGCCTACAAATTGAGGAGGAGGAAAACAAATGAGTAAGAGTCTGAGTTTTATAAACATGCAATTTTGCCGTCGCCTTGTGGTATCCACCTTGTTGCTCTCGGGAATGACCACTGTTGTTGCCGGATCCAGCCATGCCACGGTTGCCGACGATACCATCAAACTCGCCGTTGTGCTGCCCACTACCGGAAGTGAAAGCAAACCCGGCTCATATCAAAAAGAAGGCATTGAACTTGCCATTAAACAGATCAACGATGCCGGCGGCATCATGGTGAAGAGCAAAGGCAAGAAGCTGAAAATTGAGGAAGTTTTTTACGACGACGGCTCTGATTCCAAGAAATCAGCCTCTCTGACCGAACGCGCCATGAGTTCAGATGGCGTGGTAACCGTTCTGGGCGGATATTCCACTTCACTGGGCACGGCTGAATCCGTGATGGCAGACCGCTACAAAACACCATGGATCACCACCGGAGCCGGCGCAACCGCTATTTTCGGCAAGGGCTATCAGTATGCGTTCGGAACCCTGAGCCCGGTGGCGCTCATCGGAACTACGTCTGCAGAATTTCTTGGTTCTCTCATAAACCAGGGCAAACTCAAGAAAGGTTTGACGGTTGCCATGGTAGTGGAGAACACCGACCACGGTACCGATTACGTCCAGGGCTTTACGGAATGGTCGAACAAACATCCAGGTTATTTCAAGGTAGTGCTCAATGAGAAATTCGAGCTGGGCGCGACCGACTTTTCCGGCCTACTGCAGAAGGTAAAGAGCAGCAAAGCAGATATCTTTCTCTCCGATGCCCACCTTCCGGATTACATCACCATGCAACGCCAATATTTACAGAATGGCTTACATAATCAGATGGTGAGCTATGGTGCACGCGGCCCTGAATCCGCTGCCCGCCAGGCGCTTGGCGCCGGTACGGATTACATTTTTGCCGGCATCTGGTGGTCGAACAAATTGCCCTATCCCCAGGCAAAGAAGTTCGCCGACGATTACAAAGCATTCACCAAGCATGACGTAGATTCGTGGTATGCAGCCCCAGCCTACGATGGAATGCGCATCCTGGCCAAAGCCATTGAAGCTGCCGGCTCTCTGGATAAAAACGCCATTCGCGATGCATTGAAAAAAGCGCAGTTGAAAGATTCAGTGCTTCCAGGTCAGGTGCTCAAATTCGGCGCCAACGGGCAAGCCGAGTATCCTTTTGTGATCACGCAAAACAAGCCTGATAACAAAGTGGATATTGTGTTTCCTAAGGACGCAGCAACCGGTCCTGCAGTGGCACCTTCACCCAACAAATAAAACGGCCCCTACATGGACTACAGTGATTATTTAGATCTACTGATAAAAGCACTGCTGTTGGCGGGCGTATATGCTGCCATGGCCGTCGGCATGACGGTCATTTACGGCGTCATGAAAATTGTGAACCTGGCGCATGCCGGGTTCCTGATGCTGGGCGCATATTTTGCCATGGAGCTGTTTCAACGCTTCCATATCGATCCAATCCTAGGAGCCGTTATCGCGCTCCCAGTTTTTTTTCTATTTGGAATGCTGGTGCATTGGCTCCTGGTCCGCTGGCTTCCAAAGTCAAACACGCCCACGCTTGCTTCCCTGCTCTTGATGTTTGGCTTTTTGCTGGTTTTGCAAAATGCGGCTTATCTGATCTGGGGCAGCGATGATCAATCTATTTTGACTCCGCTTACGCTTTCATCCGTGCAGATTGGGCAAATTTCCATCCCTAAAGTAAATCTGGTGGTGTTCGCGGCAGCGGTAGTTTGCATGGTCATTCTGCAGGTTGTGTTTAACCGCACCTGGTTCGGAAGGTCCATGCGCGCGCTGATTCAGAATCCCTATGCAGCGCAGATTGTGGGCGTTGACGACGAGAGGACTTCCCGCCTGACGTTTGGTCTGGGCACAGCGTTTGCTGGCTTTGCCGGTGGATTGCTGGGCATGCTGTTTTCTTTCAGCCCCGATTTTGGCCGGCAATTCCTGCTGCGCTCGTTTGTCATCATCGTGCTTGGCGGACTTGACTCTGTTTCCGGCGTGGCTCTGGGCGCCCTTGTTCTGGCGATGGTCGAGACATTTGGCATCCTCAAAATTCCAGCCAGCTATTCGCCTGCCCTCTCTTTTGCTCTGCTGGTCGTCGTGCTTTTGATTTTGCCTAAAGGGCTCACCAGCTTGTTCAACAAGAAATGGAAGGCGGCATGAAGCGGCCGCAAAGTTTGGGTGGCTGGCTAAAAATCATTCTGCCCTGGGTTTTGCTGGCAGTGTTACTGCTCCTGCCCACTGCCAAACCCAGTGACAATATCATCCGTCTGCTTTTTGTAACTGCCGTCTGGACAACCACCAGCCTCGGCTGGAACCTGGTGGGCGGCATGGCAGGCCAGGTTTCTTTTGGCTTTGCCGTATTCTTTGGCCTGGGCGCTTACACAACCGCACTATTAATGCACGCGGGCCATAGCCCTTATTTTGGCTTTATCGGCGGAGGCGCTGTTGCTGTACTGGCGTCATTCCTGATTGGCCTTCCCACGTTCCGTCTGCGCGGACCTTACTTCGTAATCGCCACCATCGGCGTGACGGAAGCCGTGCGTGTGGTCATGAACAATATTGACATTACGGGCGGCGCCAGCGGTTATCGCATCATAGAAGACAAGCCGTTCAACGCGTTGGAGCATTACTATACGGCGATTGTCGTGGTTGTGCTGGCAGTCCTGATCTCAACGCTGATTGCCAGCAGTAAGTTTGGGCTGGCGTTGCGGGCCATTAAACAGGATGAAGACGCTGCCGCTGATCTGGGCGTGAATCCATACACTTCCAAACTCTGGGTTCATGCGATTGCGGCCGCACTCACCGGCGTTGCTGGCGGCATCTATGCGCGCCGTGCCGCGTTCTTTTATCCCGGCGACGTTTTTGCCTTTCAGACCGGCATCACCATCTTGCTTATGCCGGTGATTGGTGGAATTGGAACTGTATGGGGCGCCGTGATGGGCGGGGTGATTATTGGGATCGTGGAAGAAGAACTGGTGGTTTATTTTCCCAATCTCCACCTCTTGATTTATGGTGCACTATTAATTGCAATCATTTTGCTGGAGCCTGATGGCCTGCTTGGACTCTTGAGGCGTCTCTTCCGGCTGTTTAGGAGAAAACGTGAAGATTCTGGAAGTCCAGACGCTGAGCAAGTACTTTGGGGGCGTGGCGGCGTTGAAGGACGTAAGCTTTGATATCCCGGAAAAACAGATCTGTGGTTTTATTGGGCCCAACGGCGCCGGCAAAACAACGCTGTTCAGCCTGATCACCGGGGCACAGCGCCCTTCCGCCGGTAAAATCCACTTCCATGGTAAAGATGTTACGGGCATGAGCGCTTCGTCTTTGGTGAAACGAGGCGTGGCGCGCACGCATCAAGTGGTGCGTCCATTCCAGGCCATGACGGTACTGGAAAATGTGCAGGTGGCAGTGCATTACGGCCGCCGCGCCGTGACCCGCACAACCGTAGCTCGCGAACATGCCATGGAAGCTTTGAAGCTCGTCGGCCTAGATCACAAAGCAAATATGCTGGCGTCAGCTATTTCGCTCGGCGACCAGAAGCGCCTGGAAGTAGCACGCGCATTAGCCACCGCGCCTGAGCTATTGCTGCTGGACGAAATCTGCGGCGGCCTTACCGGCTCAGAAACCAGCGCGATGATGGATTTGCTCCACCGCATACGGGAAAGCGGCACGACTATTATGTATGTGGAACACGATATGAAAGCCATTATGGCCGTCTGCGACCGCATCACCGTGTTGAACTTCGGCCAGAAGCTGGCGGAAGGAAAGCCGGAAGACGTTCAGAACGATCCTTCGGTCATTGAGGCTTATCTAGGAAAAAGCACTTTTGGGAGTGAAAAGCGTGTCTGAAACTCAGCCTACTGCTCAACAAGAAACTCTTCTTGTCGCCAAAGACCTTGAGGTGAGCTATGGCGCCACGCAGGTATTGTGGGGCGTGAATTTTTCCATCGCCCGGGGCAAAGTCACGTGCATTATCGGATCCAATGGAGCAGGCAAGACAACCACGCTCAATACGATTGCCGGCGTGCTTCGCAATAAAAAAGGCCAGCTTCTGCTGAATGGAGAAGACATTACTGTGCTCTCCACGCGCGAACGCGTGAAGCGCCACATCAGCCTGGTGCCAGAAGGGCGACAGCTCTGGCCGGGTATGTCAGTTGAAGAGAACGTGTTGATGGGATGTTTTTTGCCTTCACTGCGCAAGCGTTCCGCAGAAGGACTGGCACGCGTATATGAACTCTTCCCCATCCTGAAAGAGCGTCGCCACCAGATGGCTGGCACACTCTCAGGCGGACAGCAACAGATGTGCGCTATCGGACGTGGTCTCATGTCTGAGCCACAGTTGCTGATGCTGGACGAGCCCTCGCTTGGTCTTGCGCCCATACTCGTTGATGACATTTTTCAGCTGATTGCCAGCATCGCGCGCCAGGGTGTAACCATCCTGCTGGTAGGCCAAAATGTAAACTACACGCTGCAGGTCTCCCACTACGGATATGTCATGGAAACTGGGCGCATCACCATGGAAGGCCCCACGGAAATGCTGATGAACAATGACTTCATTAAGCGCGCTTACCTTGGAATTGCTGAAGAGACCCACAGCAAATAACTATTAGCCGGCCTTGCGCCCGGGTACATCCGGCGCTTCCACTATTCTAGATCCAGACGAAATCATGTGCAGTTCGTATGGCAGCACTAATACATCTTCAATGTGCCCGGTCGGGTGGGACTCGCGAACTTTATCAGTAAAATAAAGCAGCGCGTCTTCGTGCTTTCTTGTGATGGATTTCGCTCGGCCGCTATCTTTGTGGTCGCATAGAAAAAGATATTTAGCGGAACACAACGGACACTCAATGGTCTTGCGGGACTGGATATAGCCTTCATTCACCAGGGCAAGCGCTTTCAGTTTGGCGCTTTCGCGAACCGCTACAGGAACATAATAGGGCGCATTCTTCATAAAGATAATCAGCGTTCAATCTTGACAACTTCACAAGAATACTCCATGAAACCACGCCTGCTGCAAAGATTTCCCATGATTATTTCATCTGTCGCAAAATGCTTTTCGGCTGCTGGCACAAATGTTAAAAAGCTCTACGGCAAGCGGCTATCATGGACGATTCCAGCAGCAGCATGAGAGTCCTTTAAGCCAGCTCTGAAGTCTTGCTCTGTGAGTAGAAATTTATGCCTTTCATTTGTTCTGCTGGGCAGCTTCTGATGTATATAAAGACAACTAACTCTTTCTACTTGTCGTGCTGCTTGCGACGAAGGGCCGCGAACCCGCAAAGCGCGGCCCTTCTTTATGCCACCATCATAGGCAGATGGTTTGCGTTATTTGTGAATCGCGCTCCAGAAATTGTGAAAAAACTCTGGCTTAGCGGTTTTTTTATTTCGGTTTTTTGTATGCAAAGGCGTGGAACTCGGTTTTGTGGGGAGAGAGTTGAACGTCACAAAATCCAAAGCTCTTCAAAGTCTGCACCAATCCTCTTTCGTCACGCAATAAGGCAAGAGTGCAGGATGAATTTCACAGCAGACCATCCGGCATTCCGGAAGACTTAGAGATTTACGAAATCCCTCCAGTACAAACCCTTCATAGCCTTCTACATCGATCTTTATGACAGTAGGAGCTGGAAGATTCTGTGATTCACTAAATGTATCGCCATGGACAACGCTGATCGCTTGCTTGCTGCCCTCCGTCCAGTCGGCAGCAAGTTGGCCATGCTGAATTGCACCCACTCCCTCACCCATATAAAGAGTATCTTCGGCATCATGGTCGCCAATCGCCGTGCGATAACAAGTAATGTTGGATAGTTGATTGATCTGGACATTGCGCTCGAGCCGTGCAAAGCACTCTTCTTCTGGCTCGAAAGCAATCACGCGTTTCACTTTTTGCGCCAAAAGCACAGCGTAGAGACCATGGTGGGCGCCAATATCATAAGCAACATCGTCCGGATGGACTTCTGAAAGCAGGCGGACAAGGGCTTGCTCCTGGGCACACGACTCCACAATCCGTAGGTCGCGAGCGTTTGATGAAATGAACCGTCCCCCAACACCGCCTGCGGTAATTTGCAGAGAATCATTTTTCTGGGCAAAACGATAATAGAGGGCCTGGGCTTTCTTTTGCAGTCCTAACGCACGAACAACGCCACGAACTCTGGGAGAATAGGAAAAGCGACGAACAAACTGAGGAAGCAAAACCATGTCCTCGCATAAATCCGCTTTTTAGTGTTAGCGAACGTCTTTTTAGCAGCGCTCTTTTTTGTCGTCAAACGAACAAAGCGATATAGAGTGCATACTTAACGTAACACAACTCTATATCGCCGATTATTTAATGTGGCTTCATTCAGAGACGGTTTGTTTACCTAGAAAGTAAACATATCGCTCAGATCATTGCCCAACTGGTTTCTGGCATTGAGAGGAGCAAGTCCAAACGTGGATTGAATGAACTTGAGGATTGAAACATCATCCATCTGCGTGTGCGAAATAAAGTTCTTCTTGGCAAAAGGAGAAATCACCAGCAAGGGCACGCGTGGTCCCAGACCCTGGGCATCAACTTGCGGTGGAGGAACATGGTCCCACCAGCCGCCACTTGAATCCCATATAACAACAATGGCCGTATTCGTCCACTCAGGCGCAGCCTGTACCTGCCGTATAAAACCGTCAAGCCATGCGATGCCGTTCGTGATAGGAACACCGGTTGCCGGATGCATGCTGTGCGTGGGCCCAGGCTGCACAAATGAAACAGTGGGTAGCTTACCTGCGGCTAGGTCAGTTGAAAATTTAGTCAGGTCGCGCACATTAGTAGAAGCATGCGAGTCAGTAAAGAACTGAAAAGGGTTTTCCTGCGCTACGTAAGCACCACAAACATTCAGGCTTTCCTGATACCACGCCCAGGTCAGCCCTTTTGCCACCAACTGGTCCCCAACGTGGGTGAACGTGTAACCTGCACTCGCTGTTACATCCGTATTGCAGGGAGCAAAGAATGGATCCACTGAAGAAGGATTGTTGTTGTCATCCGCAGCCGTTAGATAGAGTTGGTTGGTGGGAGCATCCCCCATCACTGAAGGGAAAAAATTGTCGGCCAGCGCAAATTGCTGGGCCAAGCTCCATAAAGTGCTAATTCCAGTGATAGTACTGTCATAGTGACCCATGGCAACCGTACCGTTAAAAAACGCGTATTTGTCCATTGAGCCAGAATCCCATACGCGCAAAAAATCACCACGCGCATGTGGCAGGTCCGGCGTAGCAAGATCTGTCAATAATTGCGGCGTAACAGCAACACCGCTTGCGTCCGTCTGCGTAAAGCCAGGAACGCCCGGCTTGATTCCATTGGCGCCAGGGAATGTTCCAAATAAATTATCAAACGAACGGTTTTGCATGATTACTACAATTACGTTCTTAATCGGCACGCTTTGTGCCGTAGGAGTGGGAGTAGGCGTTGGAGAAGTGGAAGGAGACGAACCTTTCACACCGCCACAACCAATTATTAGGGCCAGAACCATGGGGCTTAAAAAAAACAGAGATACGCGTCTCAAGGTTATTACACCTCTCATAGTCTTTGAGATACGCGGGCCCTCTACAGTTGGCTTAACAATCTATGTTTTTTAAACTAGAATCCACATTTAATCCCTTGGGACTAAGGCCTGCTGCGAGAACTAAAGCAGAGTGACGGATGCGAAGGGATTGCAAACGAGCGTCTTCCGGTTTGTTCTAATGCGCGCGGCGTAACTTTCAGAGGATGTAATCTCAATAGCGGCTAGTTTGCATGCAGAATTTATTGCGAGATTTCTGCTTTCGTATTGTCCGGCCCGGGTCAGGCAAACTTACCGCCCGGAATCAACGCTGCGGATATTGCGCGCGGCCACATGGGGTGGCCTCGGGCAATTACTGCTGGCGGGATTCGCTCTGGTTCTGGGACTAAAAAACTATTTCTTCACACGCTTACATGCTTTGGCGCCACATGCTGACGGAGTGAATTCAACCGGGGAAGCCGTTATTGTCTGGATGGTTGCGTTTGAGTATCTCCTGCACCCCCTCTCATTGCTCCTGATCTATCTGGCGATTGAAGGCTCGATCCGTTTTGTGGGTGGGCTAATTGCGGGCGAAGTAGTTCCCAGCATGGCGATATCTCTTCTCTTCAAGGTATCTGACGTACTCACACGATCACACGCCCAGCGCCAATCTTTCCCTGCTATACCCGATCTCATTGAACATTTGCCAGATGGCCGTGTTCAGATCTCTTCCGCGAAGGCAAAGATCGGCTGGAATGCAAGCATCACCGTTGGAATCAGCAGCCAATGGTTTGAGGTGGAGCGAGAGGAAGAGGGCAAGGCACCACGTCCATTCACCTATATTTTGCGTCCGGCGCCACTTGGAAAAATTCTGCGCCGCTATGAAGAATATGATCTTGCCGCCACTTTGGATAAAAGTGCCGCAAAAGAACCCGGCCAATAAAAATATCTCTCCACTTTAAAATCAGCTCTGGATTTTTCTCGATTACCGTTTACAATCCAAAATTAGAATTTCTTCAACTATGGCGACATCAATTGCTCCGATCGTTCCGGTAGACCCGCCGGTCATCAAAGCCGCTGGTGGTATTCTGCAGCGCGGTACTCCTCGTGGCGACGAAGTGATGATTGTCTACCGCAAACGCCATCAGGATTGGACCCTTCCCCGCGGCAAAGTAAAAGATGGCGAGTCTTTTCAGGAAGCCGCCATGCGCGAAGTTCAGGATGAAACTGGCTGCTCCTGCCGAATTGGGAATTACCTGGGCACCATCAGCTATTCAGATGATGGCGTGCCCAAAGTCGTGCTTTTCTGGAAGATGTCTCTGGTTGAAGAAAAAGGCACCAAGAACAATGAGGACATAGGCGAAGCACTCTGGCTGCCGGTTCCTGCCGCCATTGAACGGCTCACCCATGCGCAGGAAAAGGCATTGCTCTCCCGCGTTGGGAGCTTACCCAAGCCGGCACAGCCCCAGACTGAGCCGATCGCGCCAATTGAGAGCCAGCCACCAGCGCTGGTACCACGAAGCGGCAAGAATTCTTCGGTTGAAGATAACCGTGCCTACTCTCGCTTGCTGCGCGAATGCGAGGCATTTCGTGTGGAGTTGAGTTTTCTTGAGCGCCGTAATGCTCGCGGTGAAAACTTCTGGGCGGCGGCAGCCAATGAGCAATTGAATAACGTACAGCGCTGCCTCGCCAGCAATGACATTGAAGGCGGTTGGTTCTGCCTGCACGCCGCGCAACGCTATGCCGTGTTTGGCATGAATGCCACTGAGCTGGCCAATCGAGCACAAGTTCTCCGCGAAGAAGCCCTGAAAATCACCTCCTGGCGGGCTGAAGCCATTGAGAACCTGCTCACCATTGGTAATGAGACTCTCACCGCTGAGCGCGTGGCTGACGCAATGGCCCTGCGCAATGAAGACTCAACCAATCAGTATTACAAGACCCGGCTCACCGGAGATCAGCTTCGCGTTTTGCTCATTATCTGCGGACTTGCCGCAGTCGCGCTCGCGCCGTTTCTATTTCTCTCTGGCCGTATTCCAATGGTCGCTGCCGTCTTGTTCTTCGGCCTTCTTGGTTCTGCCTTTTGTTCAGCGCAATCTCTGATTCTTGGGCGGGTGGAATCCAGAATCTCCAATCTCTTCATCACCCTAACGCCTGTGCTCTTTGGCGCCATTGCCGGCCTCGCCGGATATGCCATTTATGAATATATGTCTGTCCTCACGTTTCATACCGGTGAGCGCCATACCAGCGCTGTGCTGGGACTGGCATTCCTGTTTGGATGTCTCGGACAACGTTTGCTCGCGCGCATTGCCGGCGGTCGCAAGAGAAAGAAAGTTCGCGCATAGCAGCCGGTAGGCTGAATTATATTTACAGTCGAAATTAATTCAGCGACAACGTACTATTGTTTCATCCAGCTCACTTTCCATGTCGGAACCAGCTAATTTGAACTCATCTGCTCCGCATCCCGGCGAAGCCTCTCAGCCACTAGCGCGCCGGCTCGGGCTTTTTGATACCACCATGCTGGTCATGGGAGGCATTGTTGGCGCGGGCATCTTTATCAACCCTTATGTTGTGGCGCAGCGTGTACACACGCCGGCTCTTGTTCTGGGCGCGTGGCTCACTGGCGGCGTGCTTGCGCTGGCCGCAGCCTTCATCTGGGCAGAACTTGCTGATCGCATGCCTCAAGTGGGCGGCCAATATGCTTATCTGCGCGAAGCCTATCATCCGCTGGTCGCATTTCTCTATGGCTGGGTGCTGTTGCTGGTAATTCAGACCGGCGGCATGGCGGCGGTAACCGTAACTTTCGCGCGTTACTTCCTTGAGTTGACCGGCTGGCCTGCCGCTGAATGGCAGATTGCTGTGGTTACACTTCTCATTCTCACCATTGTGAATTGCATGGGTGTTCGCGCCGGAGGCACCCTGCAGAGCGTTCTGATGGCAACCAAAATCCTGGCGATCGCGCTGCTAATTGGCGTGGGCGCCTTTCTGATTCGCGGGCACATTCCCTGGCATCCCTTACTCGACCAAAAAGTTTCAGCATCATTTTTTTCCTCGTTCGGCGCGGCCATGATCCCCGTGGTCTTTGCATATGGTGGATGGCAGACTGCCAGCTTTGTTTCCGGCGAGATGAAAAATCCACGGCGTGATCTGCCTCGCGCATTGGTTCTTGGCGTCATAGGTGTTGCGCTGCTTTACACGCTGGTGAACTTTGTTTACGTGCGCGCTTTGGGCGTTGCGGCTTTGGCGGAAACGCACACCCCCGCTTCTGCGGTAATGCGTATGGCACTGGGTTCAAAAGGCGCAACCCTGATTGCCCTGGGCATTGCCGTTTCAACTCTCGGCTTTCTCAGCCAGAGCGTACTTACTGCGCCGCGCGTTTATTTTGCCATGGCGGAAGATGGTGTTTTCTTTCGCCAGCTTGCCTGGATCCACCCGCGTACGCGTGTACCTGTAATTGCCATCGCGGTGCAAAGCGTTTGGACCATGGTCATTCTGCTCACTGGCAGCTTTGGCACAATCTTGAACTACGTGATTTCCATGGACGCTATTTTCTGGGGCTTGACCGCAGGCTGCTTGTTCATCCTGCGCCGGCGAATGCGGGAGCGATCCGCCTTTAGCATGCCCGGACATCCATACACCACTGCTCTTTTCTGCCTGGTTTGCGCCGGAGTTGTAGCCAACACGGTTTATACATTTCCCGCGAACACTCTCATCGGCGTGGCGATTCTGGCCACCGGCGTTCCCGTGTATTACATTTGGAAGCGGATCTCACACACATGACCTACTCAAGAAGCACCGCACTCTCTCCCTACATGGAATGGGCCAAGCTGCATTCGGCGGCCAAATTCAACCTCGCAACCAGCGGGATTGCAAACTTCCCTTTGGCGGAACTGGCCGTCACAATCGATCAGTTGGAAATCAATGGTGCCTCGATTTATGGCTATGAACCGCTGCTTCAGACAATTGCCCGGCGCTATCGAGTTCCCCAAGAGTCGGTGGTCAGCGCGGTTGGAACATCGCTGGCCAACTATCTTGCGCTGGCCGCAACCACTGAACCCGGTGATGAAATTCTTGTCGAACAGCCGACGTACGAACTCATCCTCAGCACAGCCAAATATCTGGGGCTTGAGATCAAACGCTTTCCGCGTCGTGCAGAAAATAATTTTGGTATTGAACTGGCTGATGTTGAACGAAACATCACGCCACGTACTAAAGTGATTGTCATCTGCAATCTGCACAACCCAACTGGTGCTATTACTCCTGATTCCAAATTGCGCGAGATAGGAGAGCTGGCGCGCAAAACCGGTGCATATGTTTTAGTGGATGAAGTTTACCGCGAAATGCTGTATGAATCAGCGCCAGCCAGCGCATTTCATATTGATCCGGAGCGCTTCATCGTGACCAACAGTCTGACTAAAGCTTACGGATTAAGCGGTCTTCGCTGCGGATGGGTCCTGGCGCCACCCGATCTCTCCCGCAGGATGTTTCGCATCAATGATTTGCACGGCGCAACGTTCGCGCATCCAGCAGAGTTATTAAGCGTGATAGCTTTTGAAAAACTTCCGCAGATTGCAGCGCGGATGAAATCCATGTTGGATGCCAATCGCCGGCTCCTTCGCGATTTTCTGCTTGGGCGCGACGATCTTGATTACTTCTGGCCTGAATATGGAACCATCGTCTTTCCGCGCCTGAAAAGCGGAGACGTGGATTCACTATGCAAAATGCTGCACGATGATTTTGAGACGAAAGTTGTTCCTGGCAGCTTCTTTGAGAACCCGGATCGCTTTCGCATGGGCGTGGGAGCGCCGACTGAATCAGTCGGCGCAGCCTTGCAGCAATTCGGCTCAGGGCTGGATCGCTACCGGGCTGGGTTAAAAGTCACAGCTTAGGCCAGCAGAGTATCGAAACCTCGATGTCAGCCCTTATCCACGCCCCACTTGCCTGCGCCGTGGCAGGCAATATACAGCGCGACGAAAGAATAAATCACCGCGAGTTCCCCGCCGTTCTGAATAGGCAGAGGGCCTTTCTGCTGGTGCACCATAAAATAAGCCACAGCCATCTCTCCGCTGGAGATAAAGGCAGCCAGGTGTGTAAGCAGTCCAATCACAATGAGCACTCCGCCCACAAGCTCAATTCCAGCTCCGGTCCAACTTAAAACGTCGTGCGGTTTATGTCCGCCCAACAACCCAAAAATCTTGGTTGCGCCGTGGCAGGCAAATAGAAAACCGAACACAATGCGCAGCGCTGCATATGCGGCTGGCTCGAGCTTTTTAGAGCATTCATTTTTCAGACCCTCAAAATTGGTAGCTGATTTAGAGCCATGATTATAACAACAGGCGCTAAAGTTGGTGCCGCAGCTCATTGGCTGTTTAAACTCTAACAGCAATTTGCTTTGACAAATCAAACTATATTCATTAGATTGGCGGTAATGCAGGACTCTGTCCGCCAGCTCATGGTTTTTTATCCGCAGATATACTTTGCCTGCCATACGCGGCATATACGGGACCGGCGCAGCAATACAGTCCTGAGCGCGCATCAGGCCAGCGTTCTGGACCATCTGGATGAGGTTGAGCCCACCAACTTGCGCACGCTGGCAGCACACATGGGAGTAACCGCCTCCACTATGTCAATCACCGTCAACCGTCTGGTGCGGCAACGATATGTGGTTCGCAGGCGGGTGGCGCACGATGCGCGTCAGATTCATCTTCTCCTGACAAAAGCCGGCGTGCGAATCAAATCTGAGAAGTCCGTACTTGATCCTGCACTCGTCAAATCATTGCTGGAGCAGTTAGGCACTGACGAGCGCAAGCAGGCGCTGCATGGCCTTAGCCTTCTCGCCCAGGCTGCGCACAAGGCGATGAAGAACAAGCAAGCCAAAACAAAAGGGAGTTCCGTATGAAGTGGTTATTGTTTGTCTCACTTACTATTGCTGGCCTCTTGATTCTGGTCATTGTGATTGGCGCGCTTCTGCCGCAGAAGCATCATGTCTCACGTACCGTATCTTTGCATCACCCGCCAGAATCGGTTTGGAGCTTGATCTCTGGCCCTCCCACGTGGCGGCCGGACGTCACCAATTATCAGGAACTTCCTTCTCATGAAGGCCATCGCATGTGGCGAGAAACGGACAAGCACAATCAGACGATCACGTATGAAGCGATAGAATCCATTCCACCGAATCGTTTGATCACGAAAATTGCGGATCCAAAGCTTCCCTTCGGCGGCACATGGACTTACGATATTGCACCTGCCGGCGATTCCTGTACTCTCACCATTACGGAGAATGGCGAGGTTTATAATCCGCTGTTTCGCTTTGTCTCGCGCTTCATCATTGGGCAAAGCACCACCATGGATGGATATATAAAAGCATTAAACGCAAAGCTCGGCAGCTAATACTGCTTTACTTCAGTATTTGGATAGTAGTGTTCAAGAATCTCTCGGAACGAAGCGCCTTGGCGCGCTATATCTGCTCCGCCACGCTGGCACAGCCCGATTCCATGTCCCACGCCCACACCTTCCAGCACTACGCTTCCGTTCTCCACATGCGATGAATAGGTATTCCCAGGTACGGTCTTCCATCCCAGTCTGCGCGCCACGGCAAGCCGCGCACTCTCCGTAGCTGCCAGGTCTGCCGCATCTGCCGCATTAATTTTGGCTACCCACTTCTCCGGATGCCGCTGGCAATAGTTACACGTGACCGCAAAATACGGATAGCCACGCACAGGAATCCCAAGTTCGTCGAGAGTATGAGTTCGTCCGCCACAGCTCCTGCTATACATTGCAGCAAAGACCTCGCTCTTGTACGACAACACCAGGCCGCGCGTCTCCTCTGCTGCTAGGAGCGCCACTGCTTTTGGCTCCGGAGGCTCACGCAGGAACTGGCAATGCGTGGTGTCACAGAAATCAAAACCGTGATGCCGCCCCTTCCCTGCCAGTAGAAATGATCGCGCAGCAATGGCTTGAGCTTTCAAAAACTCCATTGGCGCGTGCGGCTGACTTTCGGCAGCAACAATCGAGGCCACCGCAGTCTCAATTGCCATCACCACGACAACCCGCAGTTCGTGAGCTTCCGGAGTGATCTTTATCTTTCCAAAATAGTGGCGCGATATTTTTTTCGGTACGCTCACAACAAATTCAGTTGGACCACCTGTGCCGCTGTCACAGGTAATGATTGCGATATTTCCTGTATCAGATGCTTCTATTTTCGAGCCTGCCAGTTCCAGTAGCATAGAATCGCGCATTGGCAAAGACTCTGTAGCGGTCTTACATTCGAGTGCATCGCCTGGCACAGACGAAATTACAACTTGCTTTGAGTGGAACAGTCCCAACACTCCGATGCTGACTTCTTTCTCTTTGTCTTGCGCATGCGCGACGCTATTTCCAAGCAACGACAACACGACGAAATGTAAGAACACTTTCATTGCCCGGTCCCGCCGCCTTCTACAGCTGCAATCATCCGGCCTGCAACACCGGCAGCCATGGATCCGGGCCGTCCATGCAGCCGGACCAACAAAATCTCTCGCGGATGATTGGCCGGGACCATCACCAAGGTAAAACCGTCTCCTGATGATTTCTTTACGTGTGTGCAGGGCGCAGTACCGGTCTTGGCCAGCAGTGTGATGTTCGGCAAAGCAGCGCCAGCGGCTTTACCGGTACCTTTCTGTGCGGAGAGCGCCAATCCGTGCAGAACAAGAATGATCGCCGGTTCATGGGAATGCCACGTGAGTTCGAGATAGGCCTGCGCTAGCGCCACAGGCGCAACTGTCATCTGCGTTAACTTATTTACCGTGTCGGCTGAGTTGTGCAACGCGTAGCTACTAAGCGCCTGAATAAAATCAGGTCCGGCATCGGCAACAAGTTGATGAAAATAAGAGTTACAGGAAAAAGCAATTGCATCACTGATCTGCAGCGTTCCGTGTCCGCGCGCCAGCCAGCAGGTTTTCTTTCCCGTACAACGAAACTTCGGAAACACTGGATGAGTCTGCCCGTATGCTGCAGCCAGAAAAGGCTTCACTAAAGAGCCAACCGGCACCTCGCGTTCAGGATGTTCCCATCGTTGAGCAATGACATGGCCATTTTCGTCCAGCAACAAATAAGAAAGATCGGCACTATTGAAATCACGCCCCAACAAAGCTGCGCTTGCTTGTTCATGCAAGTCTTGTGCGGGGGCGCGTGCAGGTACTCTGCGCTGCCCAAGGCACAGCACAAGAATTACGAGCACGAAGAAACTCCGTTTGGTCATTGCATCCAACGATACGTCACCGTCTGTTGGATTTTATCCTTTGTCTGGCGTGTAATGATTTCCTCTGAGTCAAGTTCGGCAAATGCTTGGCTGAAGCTGGCCATATTCTGGGAAAAGAATTGCGGTTCCGCTTCTTGTGCAACCGATTGCTTGTCCACCAGGCCGGAGAACTTATAGAAATTCTGGCGTTCGCGGGAGTGATTGAAGCCGGCGGCATAACTTGCGGGCTTTAAGATGGCCTGCGTTTTCGCCTGCAAAACAGAACGAAGCAGGTCGGCATCGTTGGCAAAATAGAGAATTTTGCCGCGCGCGGCAATCTGCACAGGCATAAGTCCATCAAGCTCATAATATCCGCCTGCATCCTTCACTTCCCGCCATTGCAATCCTAGACGTGCTGCAGTTATTCCTGGAGCAACTTGATCTTGCACTGCTTTCTGGATCGACGAAATATCCCAGTCTGTCGCGGCGGCAATCGCAGTTACAGCCGGAATGTTCATCAACACTCCATCAGAATTCTTGCGTGTTGACTGAACCAGCAAAAGCGCCTGCGGACTGGCTTTTTCTATCTGCATTTGTAATCCTTCGGCAGCATTTGCCGTGGTGGCTCGCGACTCCGGTTCCACGTCAATACGCGTTTCCAAATCCGTGCTGCCGCCCATCTGTCCACCTGTCAACTGGATCTTTGGAGCCAATTGGTCAGTGCGCGCACCGCCGAATTTGGCTGATAGGATTTTTTGTTCCAGCACGCCAAGGCTCACCTTCGCGTTTGTTGGACCAACCTGATAAAAACCATAATCCTTTGGGATTGCATTCATCAGGTTTGCTACGGCCTCTGTGGATTGTGCAAGGTAAGCTTCGTCAGATTGCTTTTTCGGCAGAATTATCCGTTCTTCGCGATAGACCATACCTTCGCGATACAAATCAGAAATCGCGCTGCTATAGCTCTGCATTTCAGTAATGTTGTTTTGTATCCAATACGTGCGGAAGTGCGGAGTAACGGCAATCTTCTCCATATTCATTACCATACGTAAATCGCCAGCAGTTGGTGATGCGGCCGACCGCGCCTGCGTATACCAGCCTTCCTGACTCAACGTGCGCCCTTTGCTTCCGGACATTAATTCAAGCGCGCCTGCCACCAGATATTCACGCGTGCCCAGAATCAAATAGCTGTCGGCAATGGCAAACGCCACCACACGGCCAGACTGTTCATCTTTGCGCGTGAAAAATTCCTTGCCGCCTGCAGTACGCGTCTGAAATTTATTACGCGACTGCCACAACGTGGATTGAAGAAAATCGCCCGCAGAAAGCCTCGTGACATATAAGAGCTCCAGATTGCCAATGTCATATACGGCTAAAGCGCTTTCCTTGCCAGCCGCGTCTACCAGAAATTTCATATTGGGCGGCAGGCCTGCGGTAACTGCAAACTGGTCAGAAGCCTGCCCCAGCCGAAGGAACAAGCGCGAGTTAGAAAAGACACGATAATCGTCGCTCTTGAGCCATGCAGCGTGTTCTGACGAATCAGTCCAATCTTTTAGTAATCCAGAAAAATCTTTAGCCTCAATGTAAAGCAGCGAGCCCTCAGGCATGATCTGATCAAGTGAATGCGTTGGCGTTGACTGGGACTGGAAACGGCTCCAGCCAACAACGCATGTAATGCATATAGCCAGCACTCCGAAAATCGATAATCTGAAGACAGATAACTTAAAGATAGACATTTTGCGCAGCAGGTTCATAGGCCAGCTCCTTTCCGTATTGGGCTTTGTGGCTCCGGTGGACTGGGCACTGGCGGTTCGACCAGGCGCGGACGGACAATGTGCCTCTGTTCAAGGGCTGAATGGACCTCAGGCTGTCTTGCAAGATTGGCTGCGCGTCTTCGCTGCAGCAAGTGTATTTGCTGGACTTCTTGATTGATCTGCGTTTTCAAGGCAGCATCAGTTTCCAGTCGATACGCTGTTCGCAGATATGGCAATGCCTGGGCAAGCGCATTTGTTCTTGCAAACGCCATTCCCAGATCATGGTTGATTCCCGCACGCTCTTTGACTGAGAGATGAGTAAAAATGCCACTGGTAACTTCGGCCTGTCCACCCTCTGCACTGGTCTGGTCATCATCAGAAGTTTGCTGAGTCTCGGCTGCAACGGTCCAATCGCCGCCTGTGAGATATGGCTTCATGGCGGCGATCGCCAGATAGTAATCTCCGGTTGCAATGGCTGCTTTCAGTAGAGGCACTCGGGCTGCTTCACCTGAAGGACTATCTTCCAGAGCTGCGCGCAACAAACTTACACGCGCCATGGTCGGCAAATTTTCTGCTGCCTTCAATCTTGCAGCAAAGAAGTATGGCTGATTAGCGTCACTCAAACTGGCAGGCTGCCCTTTGACCATCAGGTTCAGCTCTTTACTGCCAAGATCGAGCGAACTGCCGGAAAGCGACTTGGCCGCGGTCAATCGCGTTTCATAATTGACTTCACTAGCTGCCGCAATGATTGCGAGATCTTTGCTGGAGGCATCAGCATTTTGGTTTGCTGCAATCCGTGCCTGTTCCAGACGAACCCGATAATCTAAGTTCCATGGAACAGCTCTGATGAGTTCCTCAAGAAATTTTGCAGCTTCCGCCGGATGTCCTGCACTCATCAGCAGTGCTGCCGCAGGGCCCTGGGTCTCAAACGGATTCTCCACCACCAAGGTCATGCGCCGCAACAGCGCCAAGCCCCCTTCAAGGTCACCCATTTGCAAACGTATATCAGCCAGGCCCAGCATATTGGCAGCAGTGAGATTTCGCCTTTCAATTTCACGTGTAAAAACAAATTCCAATATTTTGTTTGCGGATTGCTTGTCCCCAGCTTGTTGCAGATCTGTAGCAGCGTTTCGCAATACCTCAGCAGATGGCGCGTGGTCAGGGTCAACACGGTAACCTGTCACAATCGCTTCCAGGTTGCCTGTTTGCGCGGCGGCTTTGAGTTGGATTCGGAATAACTGCGGCTGGTGTTCCCACATAGATTTGGCTAGGGCATTCAGCTCGCTGCGAACACGATCGTACTGCTTGCTGGTCAGGAGATATTGAATCCAGTTAGCTTGCAGCTGCTCAACCTGCTGCCGCGCATAATCGTGCTGAATGCCGTCAGATTTGGCGGACTGATCCTGGGCCAGTTCGAGAAGCCTACGATAGATTGGCTCCCGGTCTAACTTGAATGTGGAATTCTCCGCGACAAATGGCTGCAGGAAAGAAAGTTTCTCAGGAGCATCGGAAGAAAGCTCCAGCACTAGCGCAGTGGCAGCCGCAGGATTATCAGCGCGAGCCAACACGCTGCGCAACAAGGCATCCACACGATATGTTCCGTTTCGCTTCACGTAATTGTGCAGAATCTCATTCACATCCGCCTGAAATTGTGGCAGAAGTTTGTGACTGGCCAGGCTGGCAACCGTGGCGTCAAAGTCTCCCCAGAATGTTTCCTGAGTTTTAGAAGTTGTGGTTTGGGCTTTCAGGAGACCCATAGCGCTCTTCCATTCATTTCCGGCCTCGTCTTGCTGCTTCTGTTTCCAGTAAATCGCAGCTAGACGATTATGCACATCAATGCGCTCAGGGCTCAGGTCCAGCACATGCTGATAGTCGCTGATGGCGCGAGTGAGTTCTCCAGAATCTTCATAATAAAGTGCAGTGCTGAAATAGGCAGCAGGACGAGTGGGCGTATGCTCAATTTCCGCAGGAAGGAAATCTTCAGGATCGCCTTTCTTCATTGTGCCCAGATACTCGCCATATCTGGAGCCATAATAAAACCAAACATCGCCAGCTAATCCTCGCTTGCGATCAACAGCGGACGAAAGCCGCTGGCCGATCGTCCCATCCGCTACTGCAGAAGCAAATGCATTTTGGACTGGCGCGCTTCCATCCGCAAAATAAAGTCCTGTAAGAGCAATATAGGCGGAGCGCCAGACCGCGGGCTCGGAAACAGCGCGCACATTGATGGCCAGCAAAGCCAGCTTTGCATTGGAATGGGTAATCAGGAAATTGGCTGCTTCGTCGCCACGTCCCTGAGGCTGGCTGGCAAGTTGCACTAATGCCTGTGGATTTTTGGCTAGCAAAAGTTCGAAATAGCAGTTCTGCTGCAATCCTGCAAGCGGATGAAATTGCCTCAAACTTTCCAGGACTCGCAATTCGTCATCAGGACTGCCCGCCAAGTTATAGATTTCCAGAGCTCTATTTAAATGGTCAGTAGCAGAAGAGGGGCTAGCCATATTGGCGGCCCGCTCAAGTTGCTCACCCGCTTCAATCAGTTTCAGGCGGCGAATCTGAAGCTGCTCAAGTGCTGAAGTGGAAAAATTGCCATTGGGCTTTGCCATCAACATGGCGTCCAGGAATTTAACCTGGAGTTCAGAGATTGCAGCCTTCTCTGCCGCTGGCAGCAGAAAGTCATAAGCGTCACCGCGCGTCATGGTGGCATTCCTGCCCTCCAAGGACTTTGCAAATATAACGCGCTCTTCCGGCGTGAAATAGCGTTTTACCGCCGTACCCATTTCGCGCATGCACGCTACCATGCCATTGCGAGCGTTGCTGGTACGCGTGGCTAAAAGATTTTTTCTGAGTTCAGTGTTAGTCACAGCTTCAAGGCCGTTTTTGGCAATCTGCTGAGACAGCGGAGGGAGTTGTTTTGCGCCAGACAGTGCAGCTTGTAATTTTAGATAGGCTGCTTCCTGTTGGCGCAAGCGCGTCATGATGCGGGTATAGATTTGGGCGCCGGCATGGTTATCTGAGTTCGCCAACAGGTCATGATCAGCAACAGCAATGCCCTTTTCCGCGTATTCGCGTGCTGGCGCAAGCATGCCCCATTTTTCAAAGCGTTCGGCGGCGGTAAAATACTTCGCCGCATTTCCCTGGCGGCCATCAATCAGCGCCACCTTCAGCGCCTGGATCGCCAGCGCTGGCTTGCTTTGCCGCGCGCGAATCTCCGCTGCCTTTTCCATCCACTGAGCATCGTGGTAGGAGCGTTCGTAAAGCGCCGTGTAATCTGCGGCAGCTTCGTCAAAACGCATGAGCCGTTCTTCCATTGCCGCACGCGCAATCAAGAGGTCCGTACGATCTGGGCGTACCTGGATGGCTTGCCCATAGGTGCGGATGGCGGCATCAAAGTCTTCTAGGCTGGTTTGTATCCGCGCCAGTAACACAGCCCAATGCGAATCTTTAGGTGATGCCGCCACAGTCTTGCTATAGAAGCCAAGCAATTGGTCTTTGCGCTGATAACGCTGTGCATAATACGCAGCTTCGCTGGTAAGGCCTGCGTCGTCAGGGTAAGCATTGAGGATTTCAATGTACTGATCTACGCCTCCGGCATAATCCTTGAGCGCGGTAAGTGCGGGAATCAATCCACGACGCAATGCTGCAATGCGCTCTTTACGTTCATCAGCGGACAGGCCCGCCTTCTGGAAGAGCTTGATCTTGTCCTGATAGAAATCGCGCAGGCCGGCGTTGTCTGCAGCGCGCGCATAAGTTTCTGCGGCGGCTGCCAGATATTCGGCGTTGTATGGAGAATCCACAAGCAATGCCAGCAATAATTTACGCGCGGGCTCAAATTGGCCAGTCTCGGTCATTTTACGGGCTTCTTCAAACGTGAACTGGGGTTTCAGTGCCGGATAGGAAGCTTTTGCGGCCTGTGCCAGAACGTCAATGGCGCGCTGCTGAAGTTTATTGCGCCAGTAAAAGTCAACGGTCGAACGGACCACGCCCATGACCTTGGGATTTTCTCTGTACAGCGCCTCCACATTTTGCTGGGCTGAGGCCAGGTCTTTTTTCTGTTCGTAAAAACTCACCAGGGCATAGCGCAATTCAAGCCGGCGAACTGGATCTACGCTGACCGCTGCCTGACGTTCCAGAGCATGCTGATGCACAGCTTCCAGGGATTTTTCTTTCGCGGTATTCTCAATGCTTTCCAGCGTCTCCACGGAGTTGCTGTGATCAAGCGCCGCCAGCAGAAACGCAGACAGATCTTGTTTACGGCCCTGGGCTTCCAGAACATCCATGCGCAACTGGATGGCCCTTAGGTCACATTTGCCTGCCGTAACGGCACGATCAGTGGCGGCATCTACCGCATCATGCGCGACTTTTCGCGTAGCCAGTTGCAGTAGACGCGCCCGTGATTCGGCGTTGGGGGCTTCTGCCAACGCGCCTTTTACATACTCATCAACTGCGCGCGGATAGTCATGCTGGTTTTCGTAGATCGCGCCGACCTGATAACTGTATAGCGCATCATCGTGAAGATTGCCGCGCCCGAGCTTGAGTAATCGCAATGCGTCTTCAAAAAAGTAATAATCCCAGAACACTGTGGCGGCATCTTCATAGCTTTGCGCCAGGCCGGGTTCGGTCTCAGGCATTTTGTTCCAATAGGGAGCGGCTTTTGTGAACTGCTCGTGATCTGAATAGATGTCACCAATGCGCGCCAGCCTCTCGCGGTCACCCGGAGTGGATTGAAGCAGGCGTGACTCAATCTCCACCGCGACATCGGTATCTCCTGGCTCGAAATAAGCAAGCGAGCGATATAACGAGGAAGCGCGCTGCCCAAGCTCTACATCTGCCGGATACTGGCTGGATACGGCAGCAATCACAGGCGCACCGGCCTCAAAGTGTGATTGCCAAAGTTCTGCTTCACCGATAAAACGCGCACTTGCGGGGTTCGATTGGGCCTCTGCCATCCAATCGGGCCTGGATTCGATCGTGGCGCGCAAGGTCTGCAATTCAGCTTCAAGCTTGCCGTTGCGAGACAAGTATTCAAGGAATTGGCTGCGCAGTCCTTCGTCGGCAAACCAATAGTTCCGCAGCAGCGCTTCCAATGCCACTGGGTTCTCAAAACGCTTGGTTTGATAGAGCGCAAGCAGGTTGTGAACAAAGGTCAGGTTGTGCGGAAAGCGTTCGTGCGCAAGCTGATTAAAATGGAGATCAATCTGTGGTGGCATGCCATAGACGCTGTGCAAATACTTTTCCAGATCGCTGCCGGAAAAAATCTTTAAGACCTGGTCGGAGAGTCCCTGTAAATCCTGATTACGCTTTTTCCGCAGATACCAGCGCGCCAGTTTGTGATACCAGTTCGCTCCCTGGAACTGCTGGATCGCCCGCTTATACACTGCTTCTTCTTCAGTGCCAAGTTGATTGCTCTCAAGAAAAGCGGCGAACTTTTCATAGAGCCCGGGATCGTTAGGGTTGCGATCCAGTTCCTGCCGCCACACCGCGAGCGCAACTGGAACCTGATGGAGTGACACGAGCCGCGAAATGTAACGGTCCAGCACGCGTTGGTATTCCGGAGAGTGTACACCTACTTGTGTTTGCGAGGCTGACTTCTGCAATGAGAACGCCTGGTGCTGTGCTCCATTATTCCTGGTTTGCGACTGTTGCTCGCTATCGTCGCTGTCTTCGTCGCCATTCTGTCTTACTGGCGCGCTCTCTTCCGTCTCGGACTGCTCACCTAACGGCACACCATCGGACTTGCGCGCCAACTCTTGCAACAAAGTGACATAAAGGGCAAATTCCGCTTTAGTATTATTGGTGCGCGCATAGCTATCCGCCATGAGCAATGCCACTTGATTGCGTTGCGATGCCGCCGGAAATGCCGCCAGGAAATCACTGCCTGCACTGATCACTGCAGCATCTTCACCGTAACTTGCGTACGCATCAATCAGGCGGGCACGCAGTTCCTGCCGCGCATCAGAATTGGGAAAGCGTTTATCAAAAAGCGCGACAAGCTCTGCAGCGCGTGACCGATGAAAATAAGGGAGCGCTCGCTTCTCTTCTTCAGAATAGTGTTCTGCTGGTGAGCTGGTGTTCAGGATCAAGGAGAGAATGCCGTTCAAATATCCAGGTCCGGAATCCATGGTGGCGATGTCTTTGTACATGGAGATATCGCCGGCGCCGAAACGGATCTGCTGCTCGGGAGCAATCAACAAAATATTTACCAGACCAGCAAGCGCTTTCTCCTGCGAGTCTGCTCCCTGGCTGTTATAGAGCGCGAAGTAATAGCGCGCGGCCTCAGGATAAAGGTGAACAGCGTCCAGCAACTGCGCGAACGTGTAAAGCTCCTGCACTGTCCACGCGGCTTTGCGCGCATCTTTTTGCTGACGGTAGTCTGTGACGGACTGCTGAGACGCTTGGAGATTGCCCTGCTGCTGGTAATAATAGAAGATGCGGCACGCAGCATTGAGATCGTCCGGGTCGTGGGCCAGTGCGGCATGTGCCTGGTCAAGAAACTTACGCAGGCTGCGGGTCTCACGCACCAGATCAAAGTAATTTTTGATCAGCTCAGGCGGCCACAGCGGCTGAAAGCTCTTCTCATAAACCGCCAGTCCCGCCTCCACCGAACCCTGGTTATAGGCGAGCAACGCACGGGCCTTGGTGGGAAAGACTTCATCAGCGGGAAATTTTGTCCGGTATTTTGCAATTAGATCGGCCGCAGACTTGAAGTCTTTTTCGTGAAGCAGAAATTCAAAATAGCGGCCATACAGTGCCGGCTCCTGCGGATAGCGCACAATCCAGGCGTTGTATTGCTCAATAGAAGCATTCTTTCCCAGAGCCTGCGCCTGAATCACCTGAAATGATCTCTCAAACGCCTGCCATGAGCGCTGGTCAGAAGCGGCAGTAAACTTTTCTGACGGCTGTGAAGGCATCTTACCCGCGGCAGAAAGTGCGCTTACCTCTTCCTTGGGTTGATGGCGGCGATGATAAAAATCAGCTACCTCCATCTGCGCCGCAGCTTTGTCGGTAGCGTTTTGCAGATAGAGATTCCAGTCCGCTTCGGCAGCGGCGAAGTCTAACTTCTGTTCTTCTTCCAGCGCCTTCAACAAATAAAGATCGGCCTGATGTGGATGCTGCTTCACCAGAGCGCCGAGCGCGGCAACAGATTCAGCAGGAGGCCGGCGTATAGTGATTGGCCCACCAGGCAGAACAACAGTACGAAAAATAGCTACTTCAACGATTGAGCGCACTTCAATGTTCTGCCCCCATTCAGGCATGGCAGCTCGCGCAGCGATTAAGCCCGCAGCAAAAAGCATGAGCGACAAGGAGGCTTTCAATAAAGTGTTACGGGATAACTTCAATTTGCACCTCCTGCGTACCGATATTGTGTGCGATGTCTTCTGCGGTCACTGTCAAGCGATAGCGCCCTGGGGAAAGCTCACTGGGCACAGTGATTTCACCAGTGCTCGCCGATTCATCAGGATTCCAGCGCAAGCTCACCGGCACCTCGCCTTCCAGTTGCGCCAGTAGTGTCCGTGTACTGGACGAAGCCTGAACCCGCAACTGGATCGACTCGCCTCTTCTGAACTGCTTGCGGCTGAGAGCAATCTTCACCGCAGGCGGCTTGCTGGCAATCACAAAGGTTTTGGCTTCACGATAGACAACGCCATTGCGATCACGCAGCACGAGACGGACAGTATGTGTTCCATCTTCCATATCCGCCGGCGCGAGAAAGCGCGTTTGCCAGATATCTTCTTTAGTCAGATAACGGAGCGGCTTGGTCAATCCAAAGGGGAAAAGTGCAACGACCGAAACAATAGAGGGATCTGTACTGACACGAATCACCGGGTCACCAGGGCGAATCACGCGCGGCCGAAGAAGAGCGCGAGGCACAGCCAGAAACGAGGTATAGGGTGTAACGAATTTGTATTTGCGCGCCAGACGGATGATTTCATCAATGCTGGCTTTGTCTTCTCCATCGCGCTCGATTTTCTCCAGCAGTGCGTCCACGCGTGCCTTGGCCCAGAGACGAGGTAGTTGCTCATGCTCAAGAGACTTCTGTGGAAGATCAGCAGAACCATGAATGCTAAACGCATCGCCATCGCGAACGCCTCGCACATCAAATCCCACAGTTTGCTGGCTGGCTTTGTACTGTCCGACCCATGAAGCCATGGAGCCGGCGAAAGATGTGTCCTGCAACGGATAAATAAGCTCCAGTGATGATTGCGGCGCAACAGCAAGGCCAATCTGGCCGATCGGATTCATATTCATCTTGGAGATGAACGCATTCAGCTTGAAATCCGTGGGCTCTGTGGAGAGAACGTTTTCCAGTAAGCCGTCATTGCGGGTAAGCAATCTCAGCAAAGGCAGGTTGGCATCGTCGCCAACGGCAAAAACGAATAATTTGGGGCGACTGGCTTCAGGCAGCGCCTTCCATTTCTCTGCATATAGCGCGGAGAGCTTGCCGCTCAAAATCTGCCCTCGTGTGGCAGAACCATCGGTCAACAAGACCAGATAATTGTTCGCTGACCCGGGCGCGCATTGCGCTAATCCGGCATCCAAAGCACGCTGCAAATCTGTGCCGCCGCGCAATCGGCTGTTGCGGACAAAGTCTGTCGCGTTCTGTACGTTGGCCCGGTTCGCGCTGTTCATGTTTGGCTGAAAAGCGATGACGGCACTATTGAACATCAACAAATTGAAATGGTCGCCGCCAGAAAGCGAATGCAGGACTTTCTGCATGGCTTCATAGCTGCGCTCCAGCTTGTCCCACTGCATGGAAAGAGAATTATCAAAGAGCACAATTACATTGTGTGGCGGACGCGCTGTTGTTCCTGCGGCTGCGGCAGCTTTCTTGTTCGCCAGCAATGCCTGCACTTCAACAAAGCCCGGCTCATTATCGCTGCGGTGCGGAGATATCTCAGTGGGATCAGGCTGGCCGGAATCTGGATTGCGATACGTAAGCACGCGCAATGAATCCCCGGCAGCTTGATCAAGTTCGTACTGAACGCTGAAGTCCTGCGTAAGCGCTATGTTGTCGCCGGTAAATTCTCCGGTGACCAAGTGTGCGTTCTGCTGGTTGATTTTCAGCGGATAGATTGTGCTGCCCAGCTTAAAGTCGCGAATAGGATGCTCAGACCGCAATTCAAAATGGATGATCAAATGCCGCGCGGTCTGAGAATGATATGCCTCTGGCTTGAGCCCAATGCCGAAATAAGATTTGAAGCTCTCTACGGGAATGCTTTCGTGGTATTCAAATTCCAGCCGCTTCGTACCGTAAGCTGGAATGGGTACGATCCGGGCGCTAAAAGTGGACGTGTGGCGGGCTTCGCTGGCGGTGCGTTCGCCCATCTGTAACAAGCCGGGATCAATCGACTCCTGCTTGAGCTGGTTGTAGATTTCTTCCGCCCGTTTGCGTTCCAGAATTACGGCGGGAATACGTACGGGGCCATCCCATGTGGCAAAGTCAGACACTAAGGCGTGGCTATTGAGCGCGAAGATGTAATTCCCTTCTTCAATACTACCGGTGTGGTTGGCGAATATCTGCTTTACAAAGATGCGCGCATCAGAATTATCAATGCGGATGGTGATCTCCATCTCCTCAAGTGACAAGATGGCGGGATCGGGTTGAGCTTTGTCACGCGGAATGAGAACGCCGGCGTCGCCCCACGTTATGGAAGTGAGCGCGCAAAAAACAACCAGCAGTTTGAGCAGCCGTTTCATGGGAGATTTTGCTCCGGAATGCGCACGAGACCGTTGTCAGTGCCAATGTAGATAAAACCTTTGCCCGCAGCGAAAGCTGTCACGGTCAGAGACGGCAGTCCCTGGGTGATAACGCTCCAGCGGTTTGTTCCGCGATCATAAACATAGAGCCCTTTGCCAAGCGTCCCGGCAAAAATGTGCTGATCAGTTGCCAGCATGGCGTTGGGATAAACTTCAAACTTTCCCGTGGCGACATCGAATGGCTCGAAGCTTCCATTGGGCAAAAGACGCACGATGCCTCCACCATAAGTTCCGACAATCCAATCATCGCCAGTGCGCACAATGGCGGAAATCCAGTTGTGCGTGAGACCGCGCGTGGCTACTTTGTAATTAGCAGCAACGTTTTCGTTTTCCAGAACGGAGATTCCACCGAGCGTCCCGGCAACAACTTCTTTTCCTGAAGCGCCAACGGTATATACGTGGTTGTTGACCAGGCCATGAAACGCATAGAGGCTGCGTGGTCCGGCAGAGTCAAGAAACGTAAGCCCTGCGGACGTGGCCAATACCATGCCATCGCCATAGAGAGCGACGTCTGTTATATGGTCAGCAAGCAGGCCGTCTGCACGGCCCAGTACTTGCCGTTTCTTGCCGGACTGGTCGAACATGACCAAACCATTGGCAGTGGCTACGGCAACAGTTCCGGTAGCGGCATTCGGCACAATGCGGTTGACGCAAAAAACATTGTCATCTTCTATATGTGTTGCATTGCGGAGATTAGGTTCAAAGAGATCCAGCCCGCGGTCAAAATAGCCAACCCAGAGCCGATCATTATTGTCGATGGCGAGGGCAGAGACATTACGATCTGTCAGTGTTGCGCCTGCGGGAGAGAGAACTCGACGCCAGCCTCCACGCCGGCCTTCTTTCTGGTAGAGCGCGTCGTGGGTCACGACGTAGAGAGTGTCGCCTTCGGAAAAAATTTGCTGCACATCCGACATGGAGCGCGTTGCCGGATGAAGCGTCCCCTGCATTCGCCTGGGCTCAGGATCAATTTCAATCACTCCTGGGCCGTTTCCACCCGCAAGAAGAGTCGAGCCATCCAAATACAGCGTTCGCGCAAAATATCCTGGAGCGAGAACGCGAACGAAGCGTCCGCTCTCAAATTCGGCAATGCCGACTGCGGTGCCAACATAGGCTTTGCTATTGGCAAGTGCGATGGAGAAAACCTGGGCATCTGGCATGCCCAGAGTTTCAGTAAAAGTTTCGGCGCGGCCAGCCTGCAAATGCACAACGCCCTGGTCTTGCGTTCCTACCCACAAGTCAGCCTCACTGCCGGCCAGCTCGGTAACATGTAACGCAGCCAATGCGGGATGGAAGCTCTGAAGTGAATGGCCGTCATAAACAAGCACGCCGCGTTTGCGCGTTCCAATCAGCAATTGTCCGGAGCTGAGCGGAAGAAGCGAGGTAATGGATCTTGCTTCGGGATCGCCAGGGAATAACTGGCGGAAGCTGGCTCCGTTGAATGCCAGTACGCCTTCTGAGAGCGTCGCAATCAATAGCTCAGGCTCTTTGGCATCTCTTAATACGCCAGTAGACATTCGCAATAATGGCGTAGAAGGTAAATCCTGCCCCGGGCGATATTGTTTGAGCAAGGTTCCGTGACTATCATAACGGAATAAGCCCGATGCGCCGCAGAGGTAGAACTCGTCTTTGAACACCGCTGCGCCGGTAAATGATTCAGGGCCGTTGATCCATTCGAAGCTGGTGTTGAACGGAGACACGCTACGGATGGAGAAAGGAAGTGTCTGTTGGGATTGCACTTCAAGCGTAGCAGTCTGCAAAACGTGCTGGACGCGCCAAATCACTAGCGCCGCGCTGCCTAGAGTCAGGAGCAGAACGGTAACAAGCACATAGCGCCATTTCAGCCGGGAGAAAACTTTCGTTCTGGTCGAAGAAGAAAATATACATCCCAGCTTGTCTGCATGAACATGCTTAGAAATATTTTTCAATTCGCGCCTTGGCGTTTTACCGGGCATGCGGTGCTCCGCTCTGCCATGTTGCAAACTTGCAGCCAAGAGCGGCAATGCAAAATGGCGCGAGTTGGCGGCGCTTGGTCCCAAGCCGGTGCGTGTCAAAGCATAGACACGCGTGTGGATGGAGACACGGCAGCAAGCAGGTTTTCAAACGGATTGTCCACGAAAATACACGAATAAAAAAGGCCAGTGCTGTTATGCGCTGGCCTTTTCTGTTTCGATTTTAGATCTGGTGGAACTGGTTATTTCTGTTCCTGAACCTGTATGGCTGCCGCCTGGGCTTTGTTGTCAGCAGCGGGCTCAGAGCCTTCCCGCATTGCATTCTTGAAATGGCGGATGCCATCGCCCAGTCCCTTGCCGAGATCGCCCAATTTGGACGGCCCAAAAAACAACAGTGCTATCACCAAGATCACCACCAAGTGCATTGGTTGCATAAGTCCTTCAAACATTTCAGCTCCTCCGTGGCCAGAGCGTGTCTGGCCTCTCCCGTCGTAGATTTTTAATTACTTAGCTTTTACTTGCGTACCCTCACCAAACGGCAATTCATCACTTGCGAAATTGCGGCGGGGGGCACCGCATGTAACCGGAACAAGTAAATAAATACACACCGGAATCTATAAATCAGGCCCGCTTTCAACTGCATAGCGATCAACCTGTTTCGGATCATAAACCAGCATCCGCACTATTCCCTGTTTGGCTCTTTTCGCATGCCAAATTTTGGGCACTCGATAGATGAGTTCATTGCAGGGTTAGTGAAATCCAAGAATACGTCAGACTCAAAACCGGATCAATATGACGTTTGTAATACTCAATTTTAGGATTCAATCGAGGCGCGCCAAACCAATGGATTTTGGTGATTGCCAAATGTCTGCCGCAGCCGTAACTGATCTTGGCAAGACTAAATTACCCTTTTAGATTTAAACAGATAAAAGAAGCCAACACTATTTGATTTTCGCCTTAAGTACGACAGTTTTGGCAGTAGCCGCCTATCTCAAGCCGGGCAATCACCACGCTGAAGCTGCACTCGGTTGAGACGGTGGTTTTTAATTTCTCTAATAAATGAGACTCAAATTCAATGACTTTGCCGCAGCGCAGACAGGTCATGTGTAGATGATCGCGACCGGTGCGCCGCTCATAAAAATGCCGTTCACCCTGGACATGCATCAGGTCCAATTCGTCAATCAGTCCTTGCCGCTTCAGCAGCCCCAAAGTCCGATACACAGTGACACGATCAATCTCCGCGTCAATCTTGCGCGCTTTGCGGAGTATCTGACTGGCGTCCAAGTGCTGCTTGGCCGTCTCCATGATGCTCAAAATGGCGCGACGCTGGCGCGTCAGGCGGATGCCCCGTTCCATTAATTTAGACTGCAAAAATCCGGGAGACTCTGTCTCTGGCAGAGGCATTTTCAGTCACTCCTTGACGTCACTTAGTTTGCATCTAATTGCAACTGACTTGCAACAGAATTTTCCCACTCCTATTGACAATGACTATCAGCTCATTTTGAATGGTAAATGTTCGCTACTAGATGCAACTCAGTTGCATTACGTGCCCCAGCAGTCACGCTAAAGTCGCCTGATTTTCCCATTATCCGGAGTGCATTTTTGACCATGAGAATTCTAACGAGCGGCGTAGTTTTTGACCATATTGAAAATGAATTTCAATTTCGTTTTCAATATCGCCCGGCCGCCGGTTTTCTCTTTACCTCTGCCTGGAGGCTTCCGTATGCAATGTAGCGTCTGCCCATTTGGACACGTTTGTCTTCGCTGGGGCCGGTCTGTAAGCCTGCATCTTGACCGTGCTGAACTCGCCTGTGCTCTGGAATGCCTGACTGAAGTTCTTGATGGCACGGGCCGGGGCTTTTCTCTGGGGCCGGGATCATTTTGCGCCAGCCATGCCACAGATGGCTTTTATTACCTGGTCTGCCGTGAATGCGTGACCCTGCGGCTTTCTGAGAATGAGGCCCGTGGGCTGCGCAATGTGCTTACATCCGCCCGAACGGTGCTGGATCAATCACAAAAGCCAGTTCAGCAGATCATGTGATCATTGCCGCGTGCTGATTCGCCAGTTGCGGGGCCAATTTTACGCCGATCAGATTTAGCCCTCCTCCCGCATAGATGGGCTAAAATTCAGCGCTCGTGTTGGATGACTCGAGCCCTCGTGATTCTTGTAATCAGATGTAGGGATAACTTAGAGAGAAGCTGTTTGGGTGCTGCGATCTAATCTGCCGCCACGTATCGGGACACTACATGCATTTCAGCGCAGACTTTGCAAAATTTTTTATGGCGGTGGAAGGCTTCGTCCGCTTCGCGGTGGCAGTCGCCCAGGGTTTCAATCTGCTTCATTTCCTGATCGTCTTTTTTGGCGCAGGCAAAAAACTGAAGCAGCCGGGCTTTGAACACATCATCGGCAAGCGATGCTTTTGAATAAAGCTCTCTTCCTCG